>JBILSM010000010.1:0-48698 GCA_044372085.1 Rubrivivax sp. | reverse complement strand
CTTCATGTGGGCGATGTTGTCGTAGGTCCACTTCGCGGGGGGCACCTTGTTCTTCATCGCCGCGTTTTCCGCGGGCAGGCCGAAGGCGTCCCAGCCCATGGGCATGAGCACGTTGAAGCCCTTCATCCGCAGATGACGGGTCAGCATGTCGTTGATGGTGTAGTTGCGCACATGCCCCATGTGCAGCTTGCCGCTGGGGTAGGGCAGCATGGAGCAGGCATAGAACTTCTGCTTGCTCGCGTCTTCGGTCACGCGGTAGACATCACGCGCGTTCCAGTCGGCATGGGCCGCGGCTTCTACCTCGGCGGGGACGTACTTTTCATTCATCCCGGGATTGTAGGAGCCGGGGTCCTGCGCATGGGTCTTGCGGGCAGCCGAGCCGCCCCGCATCCCGCCCCACCACCAGGCTCAGCGCGGCGCGCCGTCGGTGACGAAGCCGATGCGCGACAACCCGCCGTCCTGCACCAGGCCGATGAGCTCGGCCACACGGCCATAGGGCACGCGGGTGTCGGCGCGCAACTGCACCTCGGTGCTGGGGTTGGCCTGGGCGGCGGCCTTCACGGCCGTGGTGATGCGCGCCTTCCAGTCGGACCCCGGCAGCGCTTCGTCCGCCAGAAAGACACGCCCATCGGCATCGATGGCGATCGCCAGCGTCTGGACGGCCTGGGTGGGCTTGGCGCCTTCGGTGCTGGGCAGGTCCAGCTGCAGGCTGGAAGCCATCAAGGGCGCGGCCACGATGAAGATCACCAACAGTACCAGCATGACGTCGATCAGCGGCGTCATGTTGATGTCGCTCATCGGGGTAGGCGCGGGGCGCCGCTCGAGCCGGCCGAAGGACATGGGGTGGGCCTCAGTCAGCCTGTCGCCGCAGCGTGGCCGGGCCCGCGCCCTCCAGCATCAGCTCGCGCAGGTCGTGCGCAAAGCCCTCGAGCTGGGCCTCGCACTGGCCGATCCACTTGCCAAACAGGTTGTAGGCCAGCACGGCGGGAATGGCCACGGCCAGGCCCGCGGCGGTCATCACCAGGGCTTCGCCCACGGGGCCCGCCACCTTGTCGATCGAGAAGGCGCCGCCCGTGCCGATGGCCACCAGGGCGTGGTAGATACCCCAGACGGTGCCAAACAGGCCGATGAAGGGCGAGGTACTGCCGATGGAGGCCAGCACCACCTGGCCGAACTGCAGGTGCCCCAGGCCCCGCTGCAGCGCGTCGCGCAGGCGCCGGGTGCGTTGGGAGTCGGCAGCCCCCTGGGTGGCCAGGCTCGCCCCCGCCGGTGCCTGGCGGGCTGCATCGACCAGCAGGCCCAGCAGGCGTTCCCGGTCCAGCCCGCCCAGTCGGGCACGGCCTTCGTCCAGGGAGCCCGCATCCCAGAAGGCGGGGATGGCGCGGTTCAGATCGCCCATGGCGCGGCGCAGCACCAGCGTCTTCCAGATGATGAGCGCCCAGCCGCCGATGGACATCGTCAGCAGCAGCAAGGCCACCGAGCCGCCCACCGCGTCGCTCTGTTGCAGGAAGTGCATCAACCCTTCCATCGAGACCTCACATGCCCAGCACGTCGTTCATGTCGAACAGCCCACTGCGGTGAGGGGCCAGAAAGCGTGCCGCGCGCAGGCTGCCCTGCGCGTAGCCGGCACGGCTGCTGCTGCGGTGGCTGATCTCGATGCGCTCGCCCGTGCCCGCGAACAGCACCGTGTGGTCCCCCACGATATCGCCGCCGCGGATGGTGGAAAAGCCGATCGTGGAGGGATCCCGCTCGCCCGTGACGCCTTCGCGGGCGAAAACGCCGCAGGTCTTGAGGTCGCGGCCCAACGCCTGCGCCAGAACCTCGCCCATCTTCAGTGCCGTGCCACTGGGCGCGTCCACCTTGTGGCGGTGGTGCGCCTCGATGACCTCGATGTCGTAGCCTTCGCTCAAGGCCCGGGCGGCCACATCCAGCAGCCTGAGCACCACATTCACACCCACGCTCATGTTGGGCGCCATGACGATGGCCATGGACTGGGCGATGACGCCGATCTCGGCCTTCTGTGCGTCGCTGAACCCGGTGGTGCCCACCACGGCGTTCACGCCCAGGCGGGCACAGGCGGCCAGGTGGGCCAGCGTGCCCTCGGGGCGGGTGAAGTCGATGAGCACATCCGCACCGGCCAGGGCGCCGTCCAGGTCTGCCCGGATGCTCACGCCAGTCGTGCGGCCCAGCAAGGCCCCGGCGTCCTGGCCGAGCGCCGGACTGCCGGCCACGTCCAGCGCGCCATGCAGTTGCAGGTCGTCGGTGGCGAGCACGGCTTCGATCAGCATCCGGCCCATGCGGCCAGAACTGCCGGCAATGGCGATCTTCACCTCGGCTCCAGGGGCGGGTAGGTGCGGGTGGCGCCGGTGGGAGCCTCGGGCGCAGCCTCACGCCGCTGTGGCACGGGCAGGGCCTTGCGCTGGGCCTCGGTGAGTTCCAGCACACGGGGCTCGATCTTGCGCTTGACCGGATCGATGGAGGCGACGAATTCCTCCTCCGTGGGCAGAGGGCCTTGCGGCAGTTCGATGGTCTTCAGCACGTCGCCGTCGAACACGGCCACGATGCTGCGGCGCTGCGGCTCGGCGCCGGGGCGCCGGATCGTGAACAGGTAGTCCCAGCGCTCGGCTCGGAAGGGGTCGGTCAGCAAGGGCGTGCCCAGGATGTCACGCACCTGAGCGCGGGACATGCCCGGTTTGACGGCTGCGATCTGCTCGCGCGAGACGGCGTTGCCCTGGACGATGTCGATGCGGTAGGGGGTGACCAGCCCCAGAAGGCTGCCGTCGGAGGCGATCTGCCGGATGCCGCATCCGCTGACCATCAGGGCCAGCGCGAGGCAGGCCCCTGTCATGGCCCTGGGCGACGCGGACGTGGTCGAGGTCGATATCATCTGAAGATTCTAGTGTGGCAAGGGCGTCAGGGCCCTTCGCCAAGCCCCTGAAAGCCAGCCGATGAACCGTGCGGAAGAACTCAAGAGCAGCGGCTTGAAGGCCACCCTGCCCCGGCTGAAGATCCTGGGTGTGTTCGAGCGTGCACAGCGCCGCCACCTGACGGCTGAGGATGTGTACCGGGCATTGATGCTGGATGGTGCCGACATCGGCTTGGCCACGGTGTACCGCGTGCTGATGCAGTTCGAGCAGGCCGGGCTGCTCACGCGCAGCAACTTCGAGTCCGGCAAGTCGGTGTTCGAGCTCAACGAGGGGCAGCACCACGACCACCTGGTATGCCTGACCTGTGGCCGCGTGGAAGAGTTCTTCGACCCCGACATCGAGCAGCGTCAGCGTGCCGTGGCGCAGGCCCGCGGGTTCGAACTGCAGGAACACTCCCTGGCCCTGTATGCCACCTGCGCACGCACCGACTGCGAGCACCGCAGCCGCTGAAGGATCACACCTGCGCCTGACGGCGCCGCCGTGGCCCGGTTATCGAAGTCAGTCCTGGCCTGCGCTCGGGCGCTCCAGGGCCCGCTGGTGACGGTCGATGAACTCCTGGTAGGTGTCGATGCCACGCAGCTGCAGGATGGTGTTGCGCACCGCCGCCTCCACCAGCACGGCCAGGTTGCGCCCGGCGTCCACCGCGATGACCACTTTGCGCACGGGCACGCCCAGCACATCCTCGTACAGCGGTTCATGGGGCAGGCGCTCGAAGTCTCGCTCCATCGTCTCCTTGCGCACGAGATGGACGATGAGCTTCAGACGCATCTTGCGCCGCACCGCGGTCTCGCCAAAGATGGCCTTGATGTCCAGCAGGCCGATCCCGCGTACCTCCAGCAGGTTCATCAGCAGCTCGGGGCAGCGGCCCTCGATGGCGGTCTGCGAGGTGCGGAAGAAATCGACTGCGTCGTCGGCCACCAGCCCGTGCCCACGCGATACCAGTTCCAGTCCGAGTTCGCTCTTGCCCAGCCCTGATTCGCCCGTCAGCAGCACGCCCAGCCCCAGGATGTCCATGAACACGCCATGGCGGGTGGTGCGCTCGGCGAACCGCTGGCCCAGGTAGGCGCGCATCACATCGATCACCTGACCGGCAGACTCGCGCGTGACGAACAGAGGTATCTCCGCCCGGTCGCACATGGCCACCAGGCGCTCAGGCGGTGCCTGGTCGTCAGCCACGATCAGGAAGGGGGGTTCCAGGGTGACGATGCGGGAGATGCGCCGCTCCAGGTCTTCCGCACTGGAGGCGTTCAGGTACGCCACCTCCCGCTGGCCCACGATCTGCACCCGGTACGGGTGGATGTAATTGAGGTAGCCCACCAGGTCCGCTGCCGAGCGGGCGTCGCGCACCGCGGCCTCGGCGAACTGGCGCTCGGGGTGGGCGTGGCCGGCCACCCACTGCCAGCGCAGGGTTTGGCGGTGCGCCTCGAACAGCGTCTCGGCGCTGATCGAGGTCGGTTTCACGCCACGGTCTTCAAGGGTTGCCAGTCGGCGATCAACTGGTGCACCGCACCCGCGTCGGCCTGGGTCTTCAGGTTTTCGCGCAGCGCGCGGTCCGACAGCATCTCTGCGATCTCCGACAGGATTTCCAGGTGCCGCTGCGTGGCCGCCTCCGGCACCAGCAGGAAGATCAGCAGCGACACCGGCTCGTCATCCGGAGCGTCGAAGGCAATGGGTTGCTGCAGGCGCAACACGGCAGCCAGCGGGCTCTTCAGGCCCTTGATGCGGCCGTGGGGAATGGCCACGCCGTGTCCCAGGCCCGTGGAGCCCAGCCGCTCACGGGCGAACAGGTTGTCGGTGACGGTGCTGCGCGCAATGGCGTGCTGGTTTTCGAACAGCAGGCCCGCCTGTTCGAAAACACGCTTCTTGCTGGAAGCGTCCACATTCACCAGCACGTTGCTGGCGTTCAGGATGGCGGCGAGACGGTTCATGGGTTCGACCGGAGCCGGCGCACGCAAACGCGGGCCGGGGGGGCGGGGAACGATCAAGGGACACGGATTATGGAGGGTTCCGCCCGTGACCTTGACCGTTTGATGACGTTGCCAAGCGCCGCTGTTGCCTGCTGGTCACAGCAGGGCGTCAGCCTGGCGCACCAGTGGCCTCAGGCGGCATTCATGTCCATGCGCTTGCCGGCCTGGTGGTGGTGGTCCTGCACCCTGTCCTTGTGGCGCACCACCTGCCGATCGAGCTTGTCCATCAACTGGTCGATGGCGGCGTACAAGTCTTCGTGGGACTGCTCGACGAAGATGTCTCGGCCCTTGACGTGCAGGGTGACCTCGGCCTTCTGCCGCCGCTCCTTCTCCTTCATGTTCTCCACGGTCAGCAGCACGCTGACATCCACCACCTGGTCGAAGTGGCGCGTGACGCGCTCCAACTTTGTGAGCACATACTCTCTCAGAGACGGCGTGATTTCGAGATGATGGCCGCTGATCGTGAGATTCATCCAGTCCTCCTGGGGTCTAGGGAAGTGGCAACACAGTCCCCCGGCGGCCAACACGATCCCGGCGGCCGGGCGGATTGAGTTTGCGCCTGTTCAGGCCTGCAGGCAAGATGGCTCCCCGTCCCGGGTGTTGCTTTGCCGGGTCGCGCCGGGCGCCACCGGACCCGGGCTGACCGAACCGTCGGCAAGAACCGCGCCCCTTTGCCCCTGCTATATTGAGTTCATGTCCTCGGCCACAGCCTTGCCAACCGCCGTCCCGGGCCCTCAGGGCCGGGGAGCCTGGCCCTGGCGACGCTGAACGCGCCGACCCGGGACGCCGACGGTGTCCCTGCGCATCGGCTGCTCCAGCCCCGCCAGGGCTGCGCGGTGGCCTGATTTCCCCACGCACCGCATGCGGCGCAAGTGCTGTCCGCTGCAGTGCCTGCCAGGACTGAACCCGTGATCACCGAACTCGAATTCAAGAGCCTTGCTGCCGAAGGCTATAACCGCATTCCCCTGATTGCCGAGGCCTTTGCCGACCTCGAAACCCCGCTTTCGCTGTACCTGAAGCTCGCAGGCGGCAGCCGCTACAGCTTTCTGCTCGAGTCGGTGGTGGGAGGCGAGCGCTTCGGGCGCTACTCCTTCATCGGGCTGCCCGCGCGCACGATGCTGCGCGCCACGGGCCAGCGCAGCGAGATCGTCACCGACGGCAAGGTCGTGGAGACCTTTGAGGGCAACCCGCTGGACTTCATCGCCGCCTACCAGGCCCGCTTCAAGCCGGCGCTGCGCCCGGGGCTGCCACGCTTTTGCGGCGGCCTGGCCGGCTACTTCGGCTACGAGACCGTGCGCTTCATCGAGAAGAAGCTGGCCGGCGTGCGCAAGCCCGGGGGCATTGGCACGCCCGACATCCAGTTGTTGCAGACCGAGGAGTTGGCCGTCATCGACAACCTCTCCGGGCGCCTGTACCTCATCGTCTGGGCCGACCCGCGCACGCCCGACGCCTGGTTCACCGGCAAGAAGCACCTGGCCGAGCTGATCGACAAGCTGCGCTACTCCGTCACCGCCCCGCAGGTCAAGCGCGGGCCCAGCTATGCGGTGGAGCGTGAGTTTTCCAAGGCCGCGTTCGAGGCCGCGGTGGAGCGGGGCAAGGCCTACATCGCCGCCGGCGACTGCATGCAGATCGTGCTGGGCCAGCGCCTGAAGAAGCGTTACACCGAGAGCCCGCTGTCGCTGTACCGCGCGCTGCGCTCTCTCAACCCCAGCCCCTACATGTACTACTACGACATGGGGGACTTCCAGATCGTGGGCTCCTCGCCCGAGATCCTGGTGCGCCAGGAGCAGGCTGCTGCGCCGGCGGCCTCCGCCAGACCGGGGGACAAGCCCGGCCAGATCGTCACCGTGCGGCCCATCGCCGGCACGCGCCCGCGCGGGGCCACCGCCGAGCAGGACAAGGCGCTGGAGGCCGAGCTGCTGGCCGACCCCAAGGAGCGCGCCGAGCACGTCATGCTGATCGACCTGGCGCGCAACGACATCGGCCGCATCGCACAGACCGGCAGCGTCAAGGTCACCGAGGCCTTCGGCATTGAGCGCTACTCGCACGTGATGCACATCGTCAGCAACGTCGAGGGGCGCCTGAAGCCCGGCCTGTCGGCGCTGGACGTGCTGCATGCGAGCTTCCCGGCAGGCACCCTCAGTGGCGCGCCCAAGATCCGCGCCATGGAGATCATTGACGAGCTCGAGCCCGTGGAGCGTGGCATCTACGGCGGCGCCGTGGGCTACCTCAGCTTCGCTGGCGACATGGACGTGGCCATTGCCATCCGCACCGGCGTGGTGAAGAACCAGACCCTGTACGTGCAGGCTGGCGCCGGGGTGGTGGCGGATTCAGTGCCTGAACTCGAGTGGAAAGAAACCGAAGCCAAGGCGCGCGCGGTGCTGCGCGCGGCAGAGTTGGTGGAAGAGGGGTTCTGAGAGTCGAACAGGGGAGGTGCTCGCCTCTTCGGCCCTCAATCGACCTGGCGGGCGCGAGTGCGGATGCGATGGCTCACCTTGAGCTGGGTGAAGGCAGCGCCGTGGCGTGAATGATGTCCCGCGCGGGCTATTCAGGCTCGTGCCTGCCCTTCGTAGCATCGCCTCTCGCGCATCACCCATGGTCCATGGGCGAGTTGCAGCCTACTGAGGCTCCCGGTGTCAGCCGGATCGATCATGAACTCATTTGCCTTTCTCTCCCAAAACACCTTCCTGAAGGTGCCGCCTGCCAACGGCGAAACGCCGTTTGCCATCGCCGGCATCGCCTGGGATGGTGCCGTGACGAACCGGCCTGGCGCCCGCTTCGGCCCGCGCGCGATCCGCGAAGCCAGCCACATGTTCTGCGACGCGCTGCATCCGCACTTCGATGGCTCGCCCGTCGCCTTGCTGGGTGATGCCGGCGATCTGCCATTGAACAACACCAGCCTGGCGGGGATGAGAGCTGCGGTGGCGCCGCACGTCGCCAGCTTGATTCGCGCCCACCACATGTGTTGGCTGGGTGGCGATCACTCCGTCACGCTCGGCCTTCTGCGGGCCTATCGCGAGCACCTGGGCAGGCCGCTGGCGGTCGTCCACTTCGACGCGCACTGCGACACCTGGTCCACCCACTTCGACGAACCCAGCGGACATGGCACCTGGGTCTACGAGGCCCTGCAGGAAGGACTTGTGATCGATGCTTGCTTCACGCAGATCGGCATCCGGTCCTCCGCCAGCCGAGAAGAGCGTGAATTCGTGTCCGACCGCGGCGGCCAGGTGTTCCCCGCACGCGTGCTGCGGGGGTTGGAGAGCCCACATCAGCTGGCCGGCGTCATCGGTGCGATTCGCCAGCGCCTGGCCGCACATGGCAACCCGCCCGTGTACTTGAGCCTGGATATCGACTGCCTGGACCCGGCCTTCGCCCCCGGCACAGGCACCCCCGAGCCGGGCGGTCTCAGCACCAACCAGGTGCTCACCCTGCTGGAAGAGTTGGCTGACCTGCCGTTCGTCGGCATGGACTGCGTGGAGGTCTCACCCCCTTACGATCATGCCGAACTCACCAGCCAGGCGGCAGCGGCGTTCGTGTGGACCTATCTGTGCGGGCGTATCGCGGCACCTGCACAACCCTCCAGCCGTTGACCCACCTCCCGCGCCGCGGTCAGCCAATCAACCAGCGTCCGGTACAGGGTTCGGACGGTCATTTCAGTCCGGGGCAGCCGGGCTCGCGCCGGCCGGCGAGGTAGTCGATGATCAGTGCCTGCATCCGTTGGGTGTCGAAGGAGTGGTAGTGGCCCGGGTGCACCAGCCTTGGCGCCAGGCGCGCCAGCCGCTCCATGCTGGTGGCGTACTCCTCGGGCACGCAGCCCAGGGCCTTGTCGATCAGTTCGCCGTCGTACACCACGTCGCCCGAGTACAGCGTGTCCTGCGCGCGGTCGAAGAGGGCGATGGAGCCAGGCGAGTGGCCGGGCAGGTGCAGCACCTCGAGCGCGCGGTTGCCCAGGTCGATGACGTCGCCTTCGTTCAGCGCACGCTGCACCACGCAGGCACGGAATCGGTAGTTCGCTGCGCTGAAACCGGGGTAGGGAAGTTCGCTGAAGTAGGCGTCGACATTGAAGCCTTGCTCGGGCCGGGCCAGCGCCGCGGTGGCGTCGCCGCGGCGCATCAGATCGACCTCGTGGCAGTGCAGGCAGGTGGACCTGAAGTCGGCCATGCCGCCGGCATGGTCGAAGTGCGCGTGCGTGCAGACCACGGTGAGCGGCTTGTCCAGCAGCGGGGCCAGGTAGCGGGCGAGGTCAGACACACCCAGGCCCGTGTCGATCAAGAGATGCGCGTCGCGTCCACTCAGCAGCCAGAGGTTGGCCCGCGCGATGGGGTCGAAGTGCTTTTCGGTGATGCGGATCAGGTCCGGTGTCACTTGCTCGCGCTGGAACCAGTCCACGGCCACCGGCTTCACGCTTGGGCTTCGTCGGGGGAAAGGAAGGGCGAGATGCGCGCCAGCAGCAGTTCGGGCACCTCTTCTGCGATGTAGTGCCCACACGCAAGCGGTTCGCCCTGCGCGTTGCTGGCGACGCGCTGCCACTCCGTCAGTGGCTCAAAGCAGGTGTGCACCACGCCCTGAGCCCCCCACAGCACGAGCGTGGGCGTGGCCATGCGGCGGCCGGCTTCCCGGTCGGCGCGGTCATGGTCCAGGTCGACCCCGGCCGCGGCGCGGTAGTCCTCGCAGATGCCGTGCGCGGTTCCGGGCAGGGCGGCCGCTCGTTCGTAGGCTGCCAGTGCTGCGGGCGTGAAGGGCGCCAGGCCCGCGCTGCGCCGGCCGATCACCTCGCGCACATAGGCGGCCGGGTCGGCCTGGATCAAGCGCTCGGGCAGCGGTGCCGGCTGGATCAGCAGGAACCAGTGCCAATAGGCCGTGGCAAAGGCCCGCGTGGTCTGCTCATACATCTCCAACGTCGGTGCCACGTCCAGCAGCACCATGCGGCCGACCCGCTCAGGGTGGTCCACGGCCAGCCGGTGGGCCACACGGGCGCCACGGTCGTGCGCCAGCACGTCGAAACGCGCAAAGCCCAGGGCCTGCATCAATGCCACCTGGTCACGTGCCAGCGTGCGCTTGGCGTAGTTCGAATGGTCGGGCAGGCCAGTCGGCTTGGACGAGTCGCCATAGCCGCGCAGGTCGGCCAGCACCAGCGTGTGCCGACGCGCCAGCGCAGGGGCCACCTTGTGCCACATCGCGCGTGTCTGCGGATGGCCGTGCAGCAGCAACAGCGGAGGTCCGCTGCCGCCCACCAGAGCGTCGATTTCCACGCCATCGTCCACGGCGACGCGGCGCGCGCTCATCCCCTCGAAAAGGGCCTGGTCGTGGGGCGCAAGCGCTTGCGGGGTCACCCGGCTTCGACCAACAAGGCGTCGCGTCCGCGCTGGCACAGCGCCACCCCTTCGTGCAGGACGCAAGCGCGCCACATGGGGTCCGACGGGATGAAGGCTTCGCGGTACTCCGCTGCCGCCCGTTCGAAGGCGTCGCTCACCGTGCGTTGGCGCCGCATCCACGCCAGCGCCAGGTGCGCGCGCTGCATGCGCCGTCGTTCATGGGTGCCGAACTCGATGACCACGGGCGACATCGCACACTCGGGCACCATGGCGGCCAGCGCGTCGATCATCAGCCCCTGGTAGGTCGCGAAGGCCTTGTGGGTGGCCCCTTTGCCGCTGAAGGCCTCCTCACCCCAGACCTCAAGCGCGCGCTGCCGGCCCCATGAGCCCGGCGCGTCGAAGTTGAAGAAGAAGGGCAGGCCATACGGGCCGATGCCGGTGTGCAGATCCACCCACACGCAGCGGCGGGCCGGGCCCAGTGCCTGCGGCACGCACCGCGCCAACGCCCGGTTCGACCACTCGGGTTGCCGCCCTCCATAGAAGAGGCCTTCCGGGCTTTGGTACTGGCCGCCGTTGAACGCGTCCGAGAAGGCCTGCTCACCCGCCCGCTCGCGGTAGGCATCCATGGCGGCAAAGGCGCGGGCGATCTCGGCTTCGTTCCAGTGCTCCAGCATCAGGTGCGAGTGCAGTTCCGCATAACCGGCGTGGGGCGCCGGCGTCGACGCGAAGTCGATGAAGTTCCGGTTCAGGTCGACGTTGTTCTCGGTCACGCGCTGGCCATGGGCAAAGCCCCAGGGGTTGATGGCGTGCACCAGCACCACGGCCGTGCCGGCTGGCAGCTCACCGGGCCCACCGGCGTTCATCCAGGCCGTCTGCACGGCGGACCCGGCATAGCCTTCGATGCCGTGCGTGCCGCACGACACGACGAAGGCGCTGCCGGCCTTCGGGTCGCCAAAGCGTGCCACGTCCAGCCACAGGGGTTCGCCCCGCGGGCCGGCGTCAGGGTGCTGCAGGCTCGACACCTGTCCGTCATAGGCTGCCACGGCCCCCAGCCAGGCGCTGCGGGCTTCCGAGTAGGTTCCGGCAAAGCCGTCGATGTCGTTCGGCAAGGTGCTCATGCTGCTGGGAATGCTAGGAGCGCAGCTGCGGGTCGACCATGTCCGCCACGGCATAAGGACCGACCCTGGTCGGGTCAGTCCGAACCGCGCGGCGACGGTCCTTGGCAGCGTACCAGCGGGTCCGCGCCACTGTCGGGGTCGGCGAAGGGAATGCACTGGATGAACAGCGAGAACAACTCGGCTTGGGACCCCGTCTCCAACTTGCGGTGGATGCTCTTGCGCTGGTTGCGGACTGTGCCTTCGGCGGAGCGCAGGCGCTCCGCAGTCTGCTCCGACGAGTAGCCGCAGAGCATGTAGAAGACCACCTCGCGCTCGCGCTTCGTGAGCAAAGAGGCGCCGAAGTTCGTCATCGTGGCTTGCACCTTGCGGTGAACCAGTCGGTCAGCTTCATCGGGCTTGGGCGGTTCCGCCAACTGGTGATGGCGCTTCATCAGCGCGAACAGCAAGGGCAGGATGTGCTGGACCAGCGCGACGTCAGCGTCACCGAATGGCGGCGTGCCCTCCTCGCGCCCGAGGCAGAAGGCGATGGCGCTGCCCCCGTCGATGCGCCACAGCACGTCGACGGTGTCGACCAGGTGCGTGTTCCGGAAGAAGCAGCGGTAGAACTCGCTGTCGTAGAAGTCGCCCGGCAGGTATGACGCCATGGGGTAGGCGCCATCGGCCTGGCCACGCTGGAACATCTGGTAGACCGGATCAAGTACATAGGGCCCGTCGAGGTAGGCCGTGTCGCGCGCACCCCGGCGCACTGCGGCTTCGGCCTTCACGGCCAGGTAGCGGGGCCGCTCATCGACCGAATAGAGGAAAGCTACGCTGGCGTCCGCATCGATCAGCGATGCCAGAAACGCTACCGCAGCGGGATAGAACCCCGTCAGGCCGACCTGGGCCGCCAGCGCGCTGAGCTGCGCCACGCCCTCGGTGTCCAGCGCCAGCGCGAAACGGGTCTTGCGATGGGGGGTGGGCTTCAAGGTGGCAGCGTGCGGTTTGGGCATTCGTCAGTCTGACTGAGCGCGATGGGGCCGGGCATGTACCGAGCGGGCTATTCAAGTCCCATCTCTCGCTGGCTACCATGTTTCAGCGAATCGCTGATGACCGATTCCGCCCATCGGACGATTTGTAACAGCATGGAGAGTCGCATGGCAAACAGGATCTCAACCCGCCCATTCGTGTCCATTGCAACCGGACGAGGCGTGCATCGATGGTCCGTTCTGGCGGCGAGCATCACGCTGGGCCTGTCGGCCATGGCACAGACCTCGCCCACCCCGGCGTCAGGCGGAAGCACCACCGGCAAGGCCGCTGGGGCCGAAGAGCCGCAGCGTGTGGAGGTGACGGCCAGCAAGCGCAAGCAGTTGCAGAGCGACGTGGCCGGCACCGTGACCGCGGTGGACGGCGCCAAGCTCGAGCGTCTGGGCAGCATCGACAACGAAGACGTCATGAAGCTCACGCCCGGCGTTCAGTTCAACAAGGGTGCGGCCGACGCTTCACTGTTGTCCATCCGCGGCATCGGCACCAACACCAACGCGGGCAATCAGGGCTTCACGCAGGCCCCAACCGGTATCTACATCGAGGACGTGCCGTTCACCGACCCTTTTGCGTTCGTCTCGGTCCCGGACCTTGCCCCGTTTGACCTGGAGCGCGTGGAAGTGCTGCGCGGACCCCAAGGAGCGTTGTACGGCTCTTCTTCCCTGGGCGGCGCCATCCGCTACCAGTTGAACAAGCCCAACACCCGGCAAACGGAAGGCTCGGTGCTCGCCAGCTTCAGCAGCATGAGCGGCGGCGGCAGCGGCTGGTCCACGGCGGCCATGGCGAACCTGCCATTGGCCGATGGCAAGGCCGGGCTGCGCGTGGTGCTGAACGCCCGCAAGGACCCCGGCTTCATCGACAACATCGGCACCGGCGCCAAGGACAGTAACAGCAATCGCGTGGATGGTGGGCGGGCCATCTTCACCTGGCGCCCGAGCGCCGATTTCGACGTGACGGCGATCTACCTCAGTCAGCAAAGCCGTCAGGCCGATGGATCGGGCATCTCCCCCTTCGACTACGCGACCGGCGCCGGGTACAGCCTCACGCCACCCGATCGCGACGAGGTCAAGACCGCGTTCCCACAGACCGTCAACTCGACATTTGATCTGGGGACCGTGCAGGTCAACGCAAAGCTCGGCGAACTGAGGCTGACTTCCCTGACGGGCTACCAGTCGAAGAAGCGCATCCAGCGCGACGACTTCACCCGGGATTTCTTCGATCCGGCCTTCCTCGGCGACCAGTGGACAAGCGATGTGGACCTGCACACGCGCACCCTGTCGCAGGAGGTTCGGCTGGCACCGGTGAGAGCGGGCGCCGTCAACTGGCTCGTCGGTGCGTTCTGGATGGGCGCCGACGTCAGTCGCGACCAGAAGGTTTACTACGAGCCGCGCGGATCGGTGCCGGACATTCGCTTCCGACGCAACGGCAACGCCACCGAAGCCGCCCTGTTCGCCGATGCCGAAGTCAAGCTGACCGAGCGACTCACCGCAGCCGCGGGGGCTCGCTATTACAAGACCAAGCTCGACTACGACCGCATCACGGGCGTCGATGATCCCGGCACCGCCATTCCCTACGGCACCAGCGACAGTGGCACGACGCCCAAGGTGTCCCTGCGCTACGCGGTCGACCCGCAGCTCTCGGCCTATGTGCTGGCCTCGCGGGGCTATCGGTTCGGCGGCATCTCCAACGTCGGTTTCGGTACGCTGGCGTTCCCCTACAAGACCGACACGCTCTGGAACTACGAAGCCGGCCTGCGCTGGACGCCGAGCGCCCGCACCAGCCTGGACGTGAGCGTGTTCCGCATCGACTGGAAGGACGTGCAACTGGCCACGCTTGCCAACGATCCTGTCAGTGGGCAGGACTTCCTGGTCACCGGCAACATCGGCCAGGCCCGGTCGCAAGGCATCGAACTGGCCGGCGGCTGGAAGCCCAACTCGAACTTCTCGCTGCGTGGCGCCATCGCATACACCGACGCCTCCACCTCGGGTGGCATCACGGTCGGCGGTACGTCCATCGCCGCAGGCACGCCTTTGCCAGGCACAGCCAAGCTGCAGGGCACCCTGGACGCGACGGGGTACTTTGCCGGTCCCCTGGACAGCAGCGGCCGTGTCTCGGCGGTGCTGGCACATACCGGCAAGCGCCGGGCCCAAATCGACTCACCCATGACCCTGGCGGCCTATTCGACGCTGGATCTGCGCCTGACCTTCTCATGGTCGAAGTTGGAAGTTTCGGCTTTCCTCAACAACGCGACCAATGCTCGAGGCATCTCGGGCGGTGTCGACTTCACCAGCGCCCTCTACACGGAGTTCTACCCGATTCGCCCCCGCACAGCCGGCGTCGCCGTCCGCTACGATTTCTGACCTTGTCCGCCAACCACTTCGAAGGCCTCGCTAGCGACAGCACGCAGCGCAGGCCGGTCTTCATCGTCCTGGTGCTGGCCCTGGCCAGTGCGATGGCCAACGCCGGGGCCTCGCTGCTGTCGGCATGCCTGCCCCTCATCAAGACGGAGTTCGGCTTCAGCGACACGCAACTGGGCCTGCTGACCGGCTATGCGTCGGCGGTGACGATCGCGGCCCTGGCCTTCCCCATCACGGCCTGGGCGGCGCGCTGGGGCAACTCGCGGGTGTTCGGCGCCTGCATGGCGATCTACGGCGCGGCCCTGGCGGCGTTTGCTGCCTGTGGGGCCTTCTGGCAGTTCGTCGTCGCCCAGCTCGCCTCGGGCTTCGGGCCTGCGGCTGAGATGCCTTTGGGCCAGGCCATCGTCAGCGACCACTACCCTCCCGAGCGCCGGTCAGGGGCGCTGGCGCTGTACAGCGCGGGCTATTTCCTCGGCGTCAGCGGGGGCTTGACGGTCGGGGGCTACCTGGCAGCGCAGCTGGGCTGGCGGCAGGCCTTCATCGTGTTTGGCCTGGCCGCCGTGGCGGTGGCCGTTCTGCAGATGCGGGCGGCGCCTGACCGCGGCACGTTGAATACAGCCACAGAGCCGCCGCCTGCAGCCCATGGGCAGCGGCAGGCCTTTCTCGACCTCGTGCGCAACCCCACGTATCTGCACATCACGCTGGGGTATGCCTGGGCCTCGTTTGCCACCTTCGGCCTGACGCAATGGATGCCCAGCTTCTACAACCGGCAGTTCGGCCTGGCCCCCGAACACGCGGCGGCCTTCTTCGGCGGCGCCTACCTCGCAGGATCCTTGCTGGGCCTTCTGGCGGGGGGCGTCATCGGAAACCGTCTGGGGGGTGCCCGGGCAGAACGACTGCTGGCCTTCTGCATGGTCAGTTACGCACTGACCTTTCCCTTGATTGCGGCCGTGCTGTTCGCGCCCAACCTTCAGGTGGCGTTCGTCGCTCACGTCGCGGCCACCTTCGTGGGGGCCATGCCCAACGGGCCCGTGTTCGCCATGATCAGCAACACCTTGCCGCGCGAGCGGCGGGTGCTGGGCGTGTCGGTGCTGTTGCTGGCGCTGACGCTGTTCGGGGCAGGAGGCGGGCCACTTCTGGTCGGCATGTTCAGCGACGCGCTGGCGGCGGAGTACGGACACGCCTCCCTGCGCTGGGCGATGCTGGCGGTCAAGCTGCTGGCAGCGGTGTTCTTCCTGCACCTCGGCTATGCCTGGATCAAGGCCCGCCGGGCCCCGCAAGCGTCGGCAGCGTGATGCCGGGAGCAAAGCCTTGAGCCTGCCGCTTCGCGCTGCGTTCCGTGCTGAGGATCACTTCGAGCTGCGGCTGCCGAGTGACCCGCAGATTTCACCCGACGGCCGACACGTGGCCTACGTGCGTGCGCGGGCCGATGTACAGGCGGATGGATGGATCAACGAACTCTGCGTGGTGGACCGCAGCACGGGCCGGCGTCACGAGCTGGGCCCGGGCAGCCAGCCGCGCTGGGCTCCCGATGACAACAGCCTGACGTTCGTGTGCGCACAGGGCACCCTCCAGGCCATCGTGCGGTGGCACGCCGGGAACGGCGAACGCCAGACGTTGACCACGCTCGCGCAGGCGCCCAGTGGCCTGACCTGGTCACCTGATGGCAGGAGCCTGGCCTTTGTCATGCGCGTGCCTGCGACGGCCGCGGCCGACCCAGGTCCAGTGCCCGATTGGGAGCGGCTGCGCACGCCGCAGTGGGCGGCACCAGGGGTCTACACCGAGCAGCTCGTCCGCCGGGCGGAGGGCCTGCCCGGAGACTTGCCGGCAGGGCAGCACCATATCTTCGTGCTGGACATCGCCAGCGGCGCGCTGCGCCAGCTGACCGAAGGGCCGCACGACCACGGCGGCCCGCGCACCTGGATTACCAAGCTGGCGCTGGCCGGGCACATCTCGTGGGCCCCGGATGGCCGTCACCTCATCATGTCGATGCCGCGCAGCGCGGCGCAAAAGGGCCCTCACGACCCGCTGGCGGTGTTGCAGTCCGACGTCTGCGAGTTCGACCTGTCCGATGGCGCCGTGCGGCAACTGACGCACTTCGGCGGGCCGGCCTGCCAGGCCACCGTGTCGCCGGACGGCCAGTGGATCGCCTTCGTCGGCTTCCGCAATGAGCGCAAGTCCTTCCACACGAACGTGGTGCATGTGATGCCGAGGGCCGGCGGCTCTGTGCGGGCGCTGCCGCACCCCGAGCGCATGGAGGTGCACCAGCGGCTGCACTGGCTGCCCGACAGCACGGGGCTGCTGCTGTTGATGCCGCAGGCCGGCGACGGCTGCCTGGTACGCCTGGGCCTGGACGGCCAGTGGACGACGCTGGCGCGTGATGTCGGCGGTTCGGCGGCCACAGGCTACGGGCTGTACCAGAAGGGCCTGTCCGTCTCGCGCGACGGCACGGTCGCCTACCTGCGCGGCAGCGTCTCGCGCACGGACGAAGTGGCGCTGTTGCTGCCGGACGGGCAGCCCGGCGAGGTGTTGACCGAGGAGTCCGGCTGGATCGATCGACGCGAGGTGGCGCCCATCGAGACCCTGTGGCTGCCGAGCCGCCGGGCCGGCAGCACGACGCCCGCCTTGCAGGCCTGGCTGGTGCGTCCAGCCGGCGTGCCGGCAGACGAACCCGTGCCGATGATCCTGTGGCTGCACGGCGGCCCGTATCTGGCTTGGTGCCCGCAGCTGGCCATCTTGCCGCAGATCTGGGCCGCCCGTGGTTACGCCGTTCTGATGGTGAACCCACGCGGATCCCTGGGCTATGGCGAGGCGTTCATCGACGAGCTGCAGCACGACTTTCCGGGCCCTGCCGACTTGCAGTTGGTCGACATGGTCGACGCCGTCGTGGCCCGTGGCGGCATCGACCCGCAGCGCGTTCACGTGGCCGGCGAGTCCGGCGGCGGGGTGATGACGGCATGGCTGATCAGCCACAGTACGCGCTTCGCTTCGGCGGCAGCCATCTATGGGGTGATGGACTGGGCCAGCATGGCCTTGATGGTGGACCGGCCTGACTACTACGGCTACTACTGGCTCCCGGCTCCGCCCTGGGAGGCTGGCATGGTGGAGCACTACCGACGCCGCTCGCCACTGGCGCTGGTGCACCAGGTGCGCACGCCCACGCTGCTGCTGTGCGGAGAGTGCGACTGGCGAACGCCGATCTCGCAGTCGGAGATGTACTTCACGGCGCTCAAGCTGTGTGGCGTGCCGGCGGCGCTGGTGCGCTACCCCGACAATAACCACAGCCTGGAGTGGCACCCGAGCCATTGGCTGGACCTGGTCGAACAGGTCGATCGGTGGTTTCGCAGACACTGACCGCGCGCAGACCGCGCCGCGGCAAGACGCAAGGACAGCCGGACCGCTGGCGCAGCGGCGCGCGGCGATGACATCCACACACAAAGGTGGCTTGGTGACGCATCACAGCGTGGACCTGTCGACCGGATGGATCCGGGTCGAGACCCGTAGCGGCCCCGTCCTGGGACGCTGCGGTGACACGGTACAGACCTTCCTCGGCTTGCCGTTCGCGGCACCCCCGGTGGGACCGCTGAGGTTCAAGTCGCCCGCACCTGTGCAGCCCTGGACAAGCCCACGTCGCGCGGACAACTTCGCGCCAGCTTGCCCGCATCTTCACTATTTCGACCCCACCGAGCGCGGTGCCGACGTGATGGACGAGGACTGTTTGGCATTGAACGTGTGGACACCCGCGGCCGACCGAAGCCGCCGACCGGTGATGGTGTGGATCCACGGCGGCGGCAACGTCGGCGGCAGCGCGCGCAACAGCCAGTACGACGGTGCAAGACTGGCGCGACGCGGCGATGTCGTGGTTGTGACGATCCAGTACCGCCTGGGTGTGTTGGGGTTCCTCGATTTCTCCGACATCGGCGGCGAGGACTTCGCCGGTGGCGGCAACGCGGCTCTGCTGGACGTCATCCAGGCACTCGAATGGGTGCGCGACAACGTCCTGGCCTTTGGCGGAGATCCTGGCAACGTCACGGTCTTCGGCGAGTCGGCTGGCGCAGACCATGTGCAGCGCCTCATGGTCGCGCCGCGAGCCCAAGGCCTCTTCCACCGGGCGCTCATCCAGAGCGGCATCCTGACGGACCTCCACCCGCGGGAGCGGTCGGCACACAACGCAGCGCTGCTGCTCCAGACCAGCGGCATGAGTCTGCGAGAGTTGCAAGATCTCCCGTGGCCGGCACTCCTGGCGCTGGCCGAGCGAACCGGTTTCGTCTTTCCCTGGTGCAAGCCCAACCTCGACGGGGTCGTCCTGCACGAGCAACCGCGGCATGGCCTCGCGCATGGGCGCTGCGCACCCGTGCCCGTCCTGATCGGAACGACACTTGAGGAGACCCGGTACTTCTCGGCTGTGTGCGCCGATCCCGATGACCCCGGGATGACACCCGAGGCCTTCAGTGACGGCATCCTGGCCGATCCGGCCAGTCTCGTGCCCTTCTTCGGGGATGAATCTCAGCGGGTCATCGACCTGTACCTGAAGACCTACCCGTCACGCCATGAGGCGGCGGTCGCCTTGTCGACGGACGGGCTGATCCGCGCCATGTCCACGCGGTTCGCGGCAGCCTGCAGCGAGCGTCAACCCACCTGGATGTACCTGTTCGGTTTCCGCTCACCGGTCAAGGGGCGCACCGGGCAGGACTATGGCGCTTACCACTCCGTCGAGATTCCGTTCGTGTTCGGCAACGATGGCCCCGAAGCCCAGGCCGTGACGGCGCCGCGGGACCAGTGGGGCTCGCTGTCCGACCAGATGATGGACGCCTGGACGGCCTTTGCCCGAAGCGGGGACCCCAACACACCATCCTTGCCGCATTGGCCGCGCTACGACACCGCGCGTCGAGCGACCATGGCGCTCGACTTGCCCTGTGCCGTGGTGGACGACCCGCGCGGCAACGAACGTGCGGCGTGGGATGGGGTTCCGCTGGAGACCAGGCGCTATTGGCCGTCGTGCCTTCGGTGAGTCGACGCCTGCCTCCGCCCCGCGACTGGCCCGCCGGGGCTATGGCGACCGGCGTTCGCCGCCCCTAGCATGAGCCCGTCCCGTCCAAGGCACTCACCATGTCGACTCCCAAGAACTTCAGCTTCAACGACCTCGAACAGTGGCTCGACCAGCATCGTGTCACCGAGGTCGAGTGCCTGGTTCCCGATCTCACCGGCGTGGCCCGCGGGAAGATCCTGCCGCGCCAGAAGTTCACCGAAGATCGCGGCATGCGTCTGCCGCAGGCGATCGTGGCCATGGGCGTCACGGGCGAGTTTCCGGAAGCAGGCCCGTACTACGACGTCATCCACCCTACCGACCGTGACATGCACCTGCGGCCCGATCCGTCCACCGTGCGCATCGTGCCCTGGGCCACGGACCCCACGGCGCAGGTGATCCACGACTGCTACGACCGCGACGGGCAGCTTGTGTCCTTCGCGCCGCGCTCCGTGCTGCGTCGCGTGTGTGAACTTTTCGCAGCCGAAGGCTGGGAGCCCGTGGTGGCGCCCGAGCTGGAGTTCTACCTCGTGGCCCGCAACACCGACCCCGACATGCCGCTGAAGCCACCGGTAGGCCGCAGCGGTCGCAGAGAAACCAGCCGCCAAGCCTATAGCATTGATGCGGTCAACGAGTTCGACCCGCTGTTCGAAGACGTGTACGGGTACTGCGAAAAGATGGAACTCAACGTCGACACGCTGATCCACGAGATGGGTGCCGGCCAGATGGAGATCAACTTCTTCCATGCCCACCCGCTGGGACTGGCTGACGAGGTGTTCTTCTTCAAGCGCACGGTGCGTGAGTGCGCGTTGCGCCACGACATGTATGCGACCTTCATGGCCAAGCCCATCGCGGGAGAGCCTGGCAGCGCCATGCACGTGCACCAGAGCCTCGTCAGCAAACGCACTGGCAACAATCTCTTCAGCCGCGAAGACGGCAGCGCGAGCGATGAGTTCCGCTGGTACATCGGCGGGCTGCAGAAGTACATCCCGGCCACAATGGCCCTCTTTGCCCCCTACGTGAACAGCTACCGCCGCCTGTCTCGCCACACCGCTGCGCCGATCAACATCCAGTGGGGCGCCGACAACCGCACCGTGGGTATTCGCTCGCCCGTCGCCACTGCACAAGCGCGCCGTATCGAGAACCGGGTGATCGGCGCCGACGCCAACCCCTACATCGCCCTGGCCGCGACGCTGGCCTGCGGCTACCTGGGCATCAAGCACCGCATCGAACCCCGGCCGGAGTGCGTGGGTGACGCCTACCTGGGTGACCATGATCTGCCTGGCAGCCTGGGCGAAGCCCTGGCCTTGTTGCGTGAGGAGAAGGCCTTGGCTTCCGTGCTCGGCGAAGACTTCGTCACGGTTTACACCGAAGTCAAGGAGATCGAGTATGCGGAGTTCATGAAGGTGATTTCGCCCTGGGAGCGTGAGCACCTGCTGCTGCATGTTTGAGGCCAGCATGACGCCGGCTGCTGTCGACCCCGTTGCGCATGCGCCGTCCTACTACGCTGCGACGGCTGGGCCGATTCCTGAACGACCGCCGCTGCAAGGCCATGCCGACGCGGATGTCTGCATCGTGGGCGCCGGCTACACGGGCCTGTCGACCGCGCTTCATCTGGCCGAGGCCGGGCTGCGTGTCGTCGTGCTCGAGGCTGCACGGGTGGGCTGGGGGGCCTCGGGCCGCAACGGCGGCCAGATCGTGCACAGCTATTCACGCGACCTCGACGTCATCGAGCAGCGGCACGGCGCGGCGCAGGCCAAGGCGCTGGGCGCGATGGCCTTTGAGGGTGGCGCCATCATCCGCGAACGCGTGGCCCGCTACGGCATCGACTGTGACCTGAAGGACGGCTTGCTCTTTGCGGCGCTGACGGGCAAGCAGGTGAAGGAACTCGAGGCTCACAAGACCCTGTGGGAGCGGTACGGCCATCAGCAGCTTGAGCTGCTGGACGCAGCGGCCACACGTGCGGCGGTCGCAAGTGGTCGTTATCAGGGTGCACTGCTCGACCGTTCAGGCGGCCACTTTCACCCGCTGAAGCTGGCACTGGGCGAGGCGGCGGCCTTCGAATCCCTTGGCGGTGTCATCCACGAGCGCTCCAAGGTCACGGCCATTGAACGCGGCGCCAAGCCCACGGTACGCACGGCCACAGGTGAAGTGTCGGCCAGCTACGTGGTCGTCGCTGGAAATGCCTACTTGGGCGATCTTGAGCCGCGTCTGGCCGCAACGTCCATGCCCTGCGGCACTCAAATCATCGCCACTGAGCCGTTGGGCGAGCGGTGGAAGGAGGTCATCCCTGCCGACTTCTGTGTCGAGGACTGCAACTTCCTGCTGGACTACTTTCGTCTGTCAGCAGACCGGCGTTTGCTGTTCGGCGGCGGTGTGGTCTACGGTGCGCGCGACCTCTCCGACATCACAGCCAGCCTTCTCCCAAGCTTGTTACGGGTGTTTCCCCAACTGGCAGGCGTGCGCATCGACTACGCCTGGACCGGGAACTTCCTGCTGACGCTGTCCAGGCTGCCCCAAGTCGGTCGCCTCGACCACAACATCTTCTATTCGCAGGGTTGCTCGGGGCATGGTGTCACGTTCACACACCTGATCGGTCGCCTGTTGGGCGAGTTGATCCAGGGCCAAGCCGAGCGGTTCAGTGCGTTTGAGCAGCTCCCCCACCTGCCATTCCCGGGTGGGCGGCTCCTGCGGGTGCCGATGGCAGCGATGGGGGCCTGGTACTACGGGTTGCGTGATCGGCTGGGGTTCTGAGATCTGGCCGGTACCGATCGGCGGCACACCCTTGAACGAGTCTTGTGAACTGACATGCCATGAACGACGAACTTCCTCTGCTGAAGCTGCAAGCGTTGATGCCAGGCTTGCCCGAGTCAGACAGCCCGGCACCAGAGCGTCTGATCGCTGGCAACCCGCGCCGAGATACCTGGAATCAGGTCGACGTGGAATTGACCAAGTGCCGCCTCTACTGTGGCGTCTGGCGGAGTGAGCCTGGCCATTGGCGGATCGAGATGGCGGCCGGCGAGCATGAACTGTTCACCGTGCTGCAGGGGCGCTGCCGTGTGCACCGTGACGATGGCTCGTTCCAGGAAGCAGGTGCTGGAGAGGCACTCTTCATTCCGGCGGGATTTCGCGGCTCTTTCGAAGTGCTTGAGGCGGTGACCAAGACATACGCCATCACCGTGTCACAGCCCGGTTGAACGCCTACCTTTGGGGCAAGGCCGGAAGCCCGGGCGTGCGTTCGAGCTGAGAGCACAACGCGTCGATGCTTCAGTCCGGCCTGACCATGGTGACCTGAACATGTCCAGGCGCTGCCGAGGACTTGTCAAAAGACTTTCACACTTGGGCGGTCTACTCGGCACAGTTGTCAACTTCCGAGTGCACACATGTCCTCCCATACCCCCGAACTCGATGCCATCTGCAACGAATCCGACAACCCGCACTTCCAGGATGTCCTGAAGCAAGCGCTGGCTCAGCCCAGCCGTCGGGCGGTGTTGCGCGGGGGCCTGGGCTTGGCCGGTCTGGCCGTGCTGCCGGGCTGTGCCACCGTGATGGGCGGCGCAGGCTCCAGTCCGGCCAAGGCCTTGGGATTTCCCAGCGTCGCCAAGACGCTGGTGGACGACGTGACCTTGCCCCCAGGCTACCGCTACGCCGTGCTGCACGCCACGGGCGATGCGCTGAGGCCTTCGGTCTCGGCCTACAGCAACGCCGGCACGGAAGCCGATGACTGGTCGATGCGCGTGGGTGATCACCACGACGGCATGGACCTGTACTTCATCGACGACAAGGGCCGCTACACCGAGCGCGACACCGGGCGGGCTGTGCTGGCGGTGAACCACGAGAGCTCGGCCGACGCCTTCTTCATGCACGCCAACGGCCAGACCTCCAACGGTGTGGCGGGTAAGAAGTTCACCCAGTTCGGTGACTGGGACCTGGGCACCCGCCCGGCAGCCGAGGTGCTCAAGGAGATCAACCACCATGGCGTGTCGATGGTGGAGATCGTCAAGACGCCGCAGGGCTGGCGCCTGAAGCCCGACTCCCGGCTGAACCGCCGCGTGACGGCCCAGACCCCCGTTCGCATCGCCGGCCCGCGCGCGCACATCGATGCCATCCGGGCGCAGATGGTGACGCGCTGGGACACCGCGGGCGGCATGGCCCGCGGCACGCTCAACAACTGCGGCCACGGCAAGACACCCTGGGGCACCTACCTGGGCTGTGAAGAGAACTGGGCCTTCTACTTCGGCATGCCCGCCGCCGGCGCAGCGCTGCCGGCACGGGATGTGGCCTCACGCCGCCGCTACGGGGTGGTGAGCGCGCCGCCCGCAGCCGATGCCCGCCGCGCCATCAGCCAGGGCTGGCACACCGTGTCCGCCACCGATGACCGCTTCTCGCGCTGGAATGTGGCGGCCACCGGGCGTAACGCTGAAGCCGACTTCCGCAACGAAGCTAACACCTTCGGCTACAACGTCGAGATCGACCCGCTGGACGTCAATGCCACGCCGGTCAAGCGCGTGATCATGGGCCGCATGGCCCACGAGGCCGCCGTGTGCAGCCTTCCTGAGGCCGGCAAGCCCCTGGCCTTCTACATGGGCTGCGACGCGCGCAACGAGTACATCTACAAGTTCGTCAGCACGGCCCTGTGGGACCCGAAGGACGTGGGTGGCGGCATCGCGGCCGGCGACAAGTACCTGAACGAGGGCAAGCTGTACGCGGCGCGTTTTGACGCCACGGGGCAGGGCGAGTGGGTGGAACTCAGCTTCGCCGACCCGCGCATTGCCAACTTCGCCGGCTTCAAGTTCGAGAACCAGGCTGACATCTACGTCCACACCCGGCTGGCGGCCGACGCCGTGGGCGCCACCAAGATGGACCGCCCGGAGTGGGGCGCCGTCAACTACCGCAACGGCGAGGTCTACTTCGCGCTGACCAACAACAGCGCGGCCAACCGCACCCCCGGGCGTGTGGATGCCGCCAACCCGCGCGCCTACATGGACGTGGATGGGAAGCAGGGCATGGGCAACCCCAACGGCCACATCATCCGTTTCCGCGAGGACGGCTTTGCCGCCACGGCGACCAAGTTCAGCTGGGACATCTTCCTCTTCGGGGCCGAAGAGGATGCGGGCGATGCCAACGTGTCGAAGCTCACCGCCAGCAACGCCTTCTCGTCACCGGACGGCCTGTGGTTCAGCAAGGCCACCGGCATCTGCTGGATCCAGACCGATGACGGCGCCATGACCGACGAATCGGGCTGCATGCTGCTGGCCGCCATCCCGGGCCAGGTGGGCGATGGCGGCAAGGTCACGGTGAACAACCGCATGGTGGTCAACGGCGTCGAGCAGACCGGCAAGCAGGAGACTTTTGTCGGCGCCACGCTGGGCGACGCGCGTCTGCGCCGCTTCCTCGTGGCACCTCCGGGTGCCGAGGTCACCGGCATCACCGAGACGCCGGACGGCCGCACGCTGTTTGTCAACATCCAGCACCCGGGCGAGAACACCAAGCCGGGCGGCGCACCCGAGAGCCTCTGGCCGGGCAACAAGGGCTATGGCCGCGCCGGCCGTCCGCGCTCGGCCACCATCGTCATCACGCGAGAAGACGGCGGGGTGATCGGGGTCTGAGCTGGCTTGGGTCAGCACCAGTTGCACTTTGGGGCTTCCACGCATCGGAAGCCCCATCGTGCGAGGGTGGAGAACGATTGAATCCGGTGACACAGCGTGAGTCCCAGACTCTGTGACTCACGGCACCAGGCTGTCACGGCAGTTTCAAGATCACGCCCCAACATCTTCAGCTAGTGCTAAAACCTTTCTCTCGCAGGGTGTCCATCCTGCTTGCGCTGACCTTGTGCATGCAGGGGTGCGCGTCACCGCGGCAGATGCTCCTGAGCGGCGTGGCCGATGCGCTGGCTGCCCAGGGCCGGGCAGACGAGGACGACCTGCTGCTGGCGCGCGACGCGGCGCCCTTCTACCTGAAGCTGTCGGAATCCCTGCTGCTCCAGACCCCAGCCCACATCAGTCTGGCCGAGTCGGTGGCCGGTGGCTTCACGCAGTACGCCTACGCTTTTGTAGCCTTCGAGGCTGACCGGATCGAGAGCAGCGACTCTCGTGCCGCCCAGCGCATGCGTGAGCGTGCTGCTCGCCTGTACGAGCGCGCGCACCGCCACGCCATGGCGGCGCTTGAACAGGCGCAACCGGGCCTGCGTGCATCGCTGGCCAAGGGTCCGGCCGGTGTGCGCATCCCCTCGGCGCAGGTGGGCCTCGCCTACTGGGCTGCCGCATCCTGGGCAGCGGCCATCTCGTTGTCGAAGGACCGTCCCGACGTCGTGGCCGATCTCCCGCTGGCCGTGGCACTTGCGCAGGCCGCCTATGCAGCCGACCCCGGCCATGGTCAGGGTGCCCTGGCCTCCTTGCTCGGCACGCTCGAGGCCTCGCGGCCAGGCGGTACACGTGCGCAGGCCATGGCCTACTTCGACCAGGCCCTGGCCCGCGCAGGCCGCACGCGCGCGGCGGTGTACGTGGCCATGGCCGAGGCGCTGGCCCAACCCTCGGGTGACCGCGCAGCCTTCGAACGCTGGTTGCAGTTGGCGCTTGAGCCCCCCACAGCAGGCGACGTCCGCACTACCGACCTCAGTACCCGGGTCATGACCGAACGCGCGCGCTGGCTGCTGGCCTCCATCGATGACCTTTTCTGAAAGCCGAGCACCGTCCATGCAACGTCGACATCTCCTGGCCGCGGGCGGCGGGTTGATCCTTCCAGCCGCTGCTGTGCACGCGCAGGCGGCCGTGCAGTTGCGCATCGGCAGCGTGGTGCCGAAGAACTCGCTGTACCACCAGAAGCTGCTCGAGATTGGTGAGGCGTGGCGCGGCGCTCAGGGCGCGGCCGCGCGTTTCGCAGTCTTCACCGATGGCAGCCAGGGGGGCGAGGCGGAGATCGTTCGGCGCATGCGGATCGGGCAGCTGCAAGGCGGCCTGATGTCGGTGGTGGGCCTTCGCGACATCGAGCCGACGATCGCCGCGCTGCAGAACCTTCCGCTGCTGTTTCGCAGCTGGGAGGAGGTGGACCATGTGCGCGAGAAGATGCGCCCGTCGATCGAGAAGCGGGTGCTCGAGCGCGGATTCGTCATCATCGGATGGGGCGACGCCGGCTGGGTGCGCTTCTTCTCGAAGGAGCCTGCGTTGCGGCCCGACGATTACAAGGGCATGAAGTTCTTCGCCTGGGGCAGCGAGCCCGAGCAGCAGGCGATCATGAAGAGCCTGGGCTACACGCCGATTCCCCTGGAGACCACCGACATCCTGCCGGCCATGCAGACCGGCATGATCAACGTCGTCCCGTCGACGCCGTACTTCGCTCTTGCCACCCAGGTCTTCGGCACCGCCTCCCACATGCTGGAGATCAACTGGGCGCCGATCGTGGGCGCCCTCGCCCTGACGCGCCGGGCCTGGGACGCGATGAGCCCCGCAGCGCAGCAGGCGCTGCGCACGAGCGGCGAAAGCGCCAGCATCGCGATGCGCACGCAGGCACGCAAGGAAGTCGATGAGGCGGTGGAGGCGATGAAGAAACGCGGCCTCGTCGTGAACCGCCCCAACGCCGAGCAGATGCGCGAGTGGGATCAGCTTGCTGAGCGCCTGTACCCGCGCATCCGCGGCACGATGGTGCCCACCGAGACCTTCGACGAAGTCTTCGCTCACCTCAAGGCCTTCCGCGCCACACGGGGGCGCTGAGTTGACGAACCCTTCGCCGGCGCAGCCGGCCCCTTCTTCGGCCGCGGTGCGCTGGTCAGTTGACAACGCCTTGGCCTCGCTGGCGCTCGCGCTGATGGTGCTGATTCCGGCGATCGAGGTGGCGCTGCGGCCCACGCTGGGTCGGGGCATCGACAACGCGCCCGTCCTGGTTCAGCACCTCGGGCTCGTGCTGGCGATGGCCGGCGCATTGGCTGCGGAGCGTCACGGACACCTCACGACGCTTGGCAGCAGCCTGGCGCAGTTTGTCGGCGCGGTCTGGCAACAGCGGCTGCACCTCTTTGCCCACGGTGCTTCGGCCGGCGTGTGCGGCGTGCTGGCGCTGGCCAGCGGCCGCTTCGTCGCCACCGAGATCTCGGCGGCCCATGAGCTCGCTTACGGCATGCCGACCTGGTGGGTGCAGGCGGTGATGCCCGTGGGCTTCCTGCTGCTCGGCGCCAAGCTCGGTGCGCGCTGCTCGGCCCGCATGGGCTGGCGCTGGCTCTGGGCGCTCGCCGCGCCCGGTGCCGGTATCGCGCTCGGCCTGGGCTTCGACGGCCAGGTTGTGCCCATCGGGCTGGCCGTGGTGCTGCTTGTGGCGGCGCTGCTGGCAGGTGCGCCGATCTTTGCCTTTCTCGGCGGCCTGGCGCTGCTGCTTTTCTGGGGCGATGGTCTGCCGCTGGCCTCGGTGGCGCTGTCGCACTATGCGATCACGGTCAACCCGTCGTTGCCAGCGCTTCCCCTGTTCACGCTCGCGGGTCTGGTGTTCGCGCGCACCGGTGCTGCGCAGCGGCTGAGTGCGCTGTTCGTCGCGCTTTTCGGGGGCGGCGTTGGCGGCACCGTGCTCGCCACCGCGATGTTGTGTTCGGCCTTCACGGCCTTCACCGGCGGCAGCGGCGTCACGATCCTCGCAGTCGGTGGCCTGCTGCTGCCGCTGCTGCTGCGTGCGGACTACCCGGAGCGGCGCGGCATCGGGCTGGTCACCAGTGCCAGTGCGCTGGGCGTGCTGCTGGCGCCGTCGGTACCGCTGATCATGGTGGCCGTGGTGGCGCGGGTGCCGATCCTCGATATGTTCCTGGCCGGGCTGGTGCCGGCGCTGGTGATGGTGGCGTGCCTGCTGCTGCTGGGCGATTTCCTCCGGCGCGACTCGGTTGCGACAACCGATGCGGCAGCAGCGGCGACCATGGCAACCACCAGCCGCCCGGACCTGCCTGCCGCCGCCCGAGCGGCCTGGGTCGCAAAGTGGGAACTCGGCGCACCGCTGGTGGCCATCGGCACCCTGGCCAGCGGGCTGGCCACGCCCACCGAGAGTGCGGCGATGACGGCGCTCTACGCCGTGCTCACACAGGCGCTGGGGCACCGTGAGCTGCCCTGGGCGCGGCTGCGTGAATGCCTGGCCGAGTGTGCACAGATCATCGGCGGCGTCATGCTGATTCTCGGCATGGCGCTGGCGCTGACGAACTTCCTGGTCGACGCCGGCGTTCCAGACGCCGCGGTGCAGTGGGTGCAGGGCGTGATCCCGAACAAATGGATCTTCTTGCTGGCGCTGTGCCTGTTCCTCTTTGCTGCGGCGGCACTGATGGAGATCTACGCCGCCATCGTCGTGCTCGTGCCGTTGCTGCTGCCTCTGGCGCTGGCCTATGGCATCGAGCCAATCCACTTTGGCATCATCTTCCTGGCTGCCATGGAAGTCGGGTTCCTGTGTCCGCCCGCCGGACTGAACATCTACTTCGCCTCGGCGATGTTCGGCAAGAGCGTGCGCTATGTGGCGGCGTCGGTGGCACCCGCCATGGGAGCGATCTTCGTGGGCACGCTGCTCATCGCCGCCTTCCCCTGGCTGGCTACCGCGCTGCCTTCGTGGCTGGGCTCCCGCTGAGGCCGCAGCCCTTTCAGCACGACCAGAACCCGCTCTCATGCAGAGCCGCGGTCAGCAAGGCGACGATGTCGAGTGATCGCTATCTGATCTTGAGCAGTCGTCCCGCGATGTGCCATGAGCAGGCCTTCGTGGCGCCAGCGCTCGCCGCCCGTCGGCGAGTGGATAAACTTCCAGCGATGCACCCGATCATCGAATCCCACCGCGACGAACTGATCGCTCTCGCCCACCGGCGGGGGGTCACCCGCGTTCGTGTGTTTGGCTCGATGAGTCGGGGCGACGCCAGCGACGATAGCGATATTGATCTGCTGGTGACTTTGAGCCCCGGCACCAGCGCGCTCGCTCTGGGTGGCCTTCTGATGGACGCCGAAGAATTGCTCGGTCGACGAGTCGATGTCGTGACTGAAGCCGGCCTGCACCCGGCACTTCGTGATCGCGTTCTTGCTGACGCCGTGCCACTGTGAAACCCGGGCCGGAGGCTGATCTTGTGCTCCTGGAGCACATGCTCGACTGCCTGAAGCGGATCAACGAGTACACGGGCCATGAAAAGGCCCGTTTCGTCGGCTCCCACCTGGTTCAGGACGCTGTGATTCGCAATCTTCAAACCCTGGCCGAATCCAGTCAGCGACTCTCTACAGAGATCAAGGGAACCGAGGCGCAGATTCCGTGGCGTGAACTCAACGGGTTTCGCAATGTGATCGTCCACGACTACCTGGGCATCGATCTTGGCGCAGTGTGGTTGGTTGTCGAGCAAGACCTGCCCCCGCTGTCCGAGGCGCTGGGCCGCATGCTTTTGCGCTTGTCGCCTTCGGCCTAGAACTCGGCTGGCTTCGCAAAGCGTAGACGCCTGCTTTAGGGCAGCGACCTGCTGTCCCACTGGGCTTCCAGATTGACCTCTTTCTTTCTGTGGCGCCCCGCGTCTCATCAGGGGCGGGCCGCAGGGCCCTCACCAGCGGGGCTTGGGGCGGGCCTGCGGCTCGGCGTCAAGGGCGCGACGCAGCTCCTGGTACTCCTCGCATTGCAGGCCGCACAGGCGCTCCAGCGCCTGCAAGTGGACGAGGGCCTGGTCGCGCCGGCCGAGGATCAGCATCAGCTCACCCCGGTACTCGTGGGCACCCAGGTGAGCCGGGTCGATGGCGAGCGCTCGGTCGTAGGCGGCCTCTGACTCTGCGTGCCGACCGAGCTTGCGCAGGCTGAAGCCCAGCAGGTTATGGCCATCGGCGTCCTGCGGTTGCGCCCGCAGGTAGGGCTGCAGCACCGCGACGGCCCGCTCCCACTGGCTGCTCTTCACCGCCTCACGACTCTCCCGGATGGCCCGGTCCTCCATGGGAGGGTTACGGTTGGGTACGTCCACAGCAACTGAGGTCAGAGGGGCCAGGGCGCTCACGATCAGCGCCACCGAGGGCAGCAGGGTTCGCAGGTAAATCACGCGGTGGGGTGTGGGTTGTGTCATGAGTGGGAGGGACGCGGAGCCTGGTAAAGAAATGGAGGGGTCTGCGGCTGCGCGGCCTTTCGCGTCGCGCCATCATCGCCATTTCGCGGGAGGATCGGGCGCGACTGGCGTGTAGCAAATCGTTCATCGGAAATTCATCGAAAGTTCACACGTGAGGCCTAAGTTCCGGGTTCCATTTGCCTGGATCCCAGATCATGCCCTCCTTCGACTTCCGGCTACCGAGACACCTGTTCGCGACCCTCTGCGCCGCGATTGCCCTGAGCGCCTGCGGAGGTGGAGAAGACACTCCTGTTCCAGAGACGGCTTTCACCCTCCAGCTGCTGCACTTTGCCGACGCCGACGGCTCGGACACGACAGCACTGAAGAGCGTGGCCAACTTCTCTGGGCTGGTCAACAAGTTCCGCGCCCAGTACCCGCAGCAGACGCTGCTGGTGAGTTCCGGTGACAACGTGATCCCGGGCCCGCGCTTCAACGCGGCCGACAACCAGGCCGCCATGCGCTCGATCCTGGGGCGCGAGGCGGTGGGGCGGGGTGACATTGCCATCCTCAACGCAATGGGTGTGCAAGCGTCTGCGTTGGGCAACCATGAACTGGATTTGGGCACCGGTACTTTCCGCGACATGGTGGCCCCGCAAACCTCGGGCGGCGCGGTGGTTTGGCCCGGTGCACAGTTTCCCTATCTGTCTTTCAACACCGATTTCACCCGTGACTCGAACACCGTTTCGATCATTGGATCTAACGGTGCGGCTACCGATGAGTTGAAGGGCAAGGTTGCTGGGTGGACCCGCGTGCAGGTCGGCAACCAGACCATCGGCATCATTGGTGCCAGTTCGCCCGTGTTCAAAAACATCACCTCCACTGGAGGCTTGGTGATCGAGCCGGCGCTGTCGGGTACCGGAGAGGTGGACGTCGATGCCCTTGCAGCACGACTGCAGCAGGGGGTGGACGCCATGACGGCCGCCGGCATCGACAAGATCGTCATGCTGTCGCACATGCAGTCCATCGCTATCGAGAAGGCGCTGGCAGCCAAGTTGAAGAACGTGGACATCATCGTCGCCGGCGGGTCCAACACCCGTCTGGCCGATGGCGACGACAAGTTGCGCGCCGGTGAAACCTCTGCGGGCGACTACCCGTACCAAACGAAAGATGCTGCCGGCAACCCGGTCGTCGTGGTCAACGTCGATGCCGACTACAAGTACCTGGGGCGATTCATGGCCCCCTTCGACGCCAAGGGCGTGCTCATCCCGCAGCGTTTCGATCGCGCGCTGTCCGGCGCCTGGGCCACCAGCGAGACCGACGATGCTGCCGGGGGCGTGACGCCCTCGGGCAAGGTGATCCAGATCCGCGACGGGTTGCAAGGAGTGATCGCCGCCAAGGACGGCGAGTTCTACGGCCGGACCTCAGTGTTCCTGGAGGGCCGCCGCGCCTTCGTCCGCACCGAGGAAACCAACCTGGGCAACCTGTCGGCCGATGCCAACCTCGCCTACGCCCGGGCGGTGGACCCCAGCGTGCAGATCTCGCTGAAGAACGGAGGCGGCATCCGCGCCGAGATGGGCTACGTGAAGGCGCTCCCGGGCTCCACCTCGACACCGGAGTTGCTGCCGCCTCTGGCCAACGCCGAGGTCAGCCGCCCCGAAGGCGCCGTCTCGCGCTTGATGATCGAGGCTGCCTTCAAGTTTGACAACAAGCTCTGGGTCTTTGACGTCACCGCCGCGCGACTGCACGCGCTGATGGAGCACGGCGTGGGCGATGTCGAGAACATCGGCGGACGCTTCCCTCAGGTCTCAGGCTTGAGCTTCAGCTTCGACCCTGCCGCAACCAAGGGGACGATTTCGGCCGACGGCGCCACCACCACGGCAGGTCGAGTGCGCTCACTGAAGGTCGGCAGCGATGTGGTGGTGCGCGACGGTGTGGTGCAGGGCAACCCGAACCGCACCTTCCGGCTTGTGACCTTGAACTTCTTGGCCACTAACGGAGACGGCTACAAGTTCGGCGCCACCGACACCACCACGGGTGCCGGCCTGCCCAACCTGCTGAAGCTTGAAGTCGCCCCCGGCTCGGCCACGGCGCTGGGCGGTCAGGTCAGCCTGCCGGCGGGCGGTGAGCAGGACGCCATGGCGGAGTACCTCAAGCAGTCCTTCGGCACCACACCCTATGCCGTACCCGACACCCCTGCGAGCGCCGACACGCGCATCCAGAACCTGCAAAAGCGCAGCGATGCAGTACTGAACTGAGCCCCTTCCCGCACAGGCGACCCCTGTGGGTTGACCTGTGCGGTACCGCCTCAGCACCTCCAACATCAAAGAGCACCCGCCCATGTCGATTCGCCTGAGACCCATCCTGCGCACCCTGTGCATCTCCTTGGCCTGTGCCGGCCTGCTGTCTGCTTGCGGCGGCGGCGACGATCCGGTCGAGAAGACGCCCGTCAGCCTCGCGATGGTCAAGATCGCCGGCTTCACGCACACCGATGGCCAGGGTGGCGCCGGATTAGCGGAGATCGTCGCCCACGACCCCGTCACGAAGCGGCTGTTTGTCGTCAACGGTGCGCAGGGCACGCTGGACGTGCTGGATTTCAGCAAGGCCGACCAGCCCGCACTGATTCAGACCATCAACTCAACGACCTTGTGGGCTGAGGCGGGCGGAATCAACAGCGTGGCCGTGAACAATGGGTTCGTCGCCCTGGCGGTGCAGGCGAGCGTGAAGACCAACCCCGGGAAGGTCATCGTGCTGCGGGCTTCCGATCTGTCCGTGGCGGGGAGCGCCGAAGTGGGCGCCTTGCCGGACATGCTGACTTTCACCCCGGACGGTAAGACCATCCTGGTGGCCAACGAGGGCGAACCGAACTCCTACGGGCAGTCCGATTCGGTGGACCCGGTGGGCTCGATTGGCGTCATCGACGTCAGCGGACTGAGTGCCACGGGCGCACCCATCGTGCTGCCAGTGCGGATCGCGGGCTTCGAATCATTCAACAGCCAGAAGGATGCTCTGCTGGCCGCCGGTGTGCGGATCTTTGGCCCCGGTGCCCGTGTCGACCAGGACCTCGAGCCCGAGTACATCACCGTCTCCGCCGACGGCAAGACGGCCTACGTCACGCTGCAGGAGAACAACGCCCTTGCCGTGGTGGATATCGCCAAGGCCAGCGTGACGGCCATCAAGCCCTTGGGCATGAAGGACCACAGCTTGGCGGGCCAGGGCATGGATGTCAGCAACGAAGACGGCGGCACCAACACCAACAGCGGCACGCCGACGATCCGCATCGCGCCGGTACCGGTGAAGGGCTTGTACATGCCTGACGCGATCGCCAGCTACACGGTTGACGGCAAGACCTATCTGGTGACGGCCAACGAAGGCGATGCTCGCGAATACACAGGTATCCCTGGCGGCCGCGAGGACCCACGGGTGCGGGACTATTGCGTCAGTGGCTTCGATACATCAGTGTTTGGCAGTGCTGCAGCCACACTGGGCAACGACTCCAATCTGGGTCGGTTGCGTATCACGATGTTCCCTGGCGGCACACGCACGGGTAAGAACAACTCTGGTCAGTGCAACGAGCTGGTGGCCTTCGGTTCCCGCTCGTTCTCCATCTGGGACGCTGATGCCAAGCTTGTCTTCGACTCTGGCGACCAACTCGAGCAAATCACCAAAGACCTCAGCAATGTTGCGTTCAACGCGAGCAATGACAACAACACCCTCGACGACCGCAGCCCCGCAAAGGGACCCGAGCCCGAAGCGGTGGTGGTGGGCAAGTTCGGAAGCAAGCATTACGCCTTCATCGGGCTCGAGCGCGTGGGCGGTGTGGTGGTCTACGACGTTACGAACCCGCAGCGACCAATCTTCGAAACCTACCTGAATACTCGCATTGGCGCCACCGGAGATCGCGGCCCCGAGGGGCTGGCACTGATCAAGGCTGAGAATTCGCCGACAGGCAAGCCTCTGCTGGTCGTGGCTAACGAAACCAGCGGCACTACTGCCGTGCTGGAGATTCGATTGGGCTACTGACACCTGGCCCGGCGGATCACGATCGTCAGCGTCTGTTCGCCGACTGCGCGAACAGCGGCGGAAGGTGCCTGCGTAGTTCGCATGACAACAAAACCGCCAGTTGTCATCAATTCTTCACAGGTCAAGGCCACCATCGATTTTTTGAGTTTCCAAGCGCCGATGTCCAGTTCTTCTGATTTCTCCGTAGCGGTCCAGGCGGCCACCAAGACCTTTTCGGTACAAGGCCGCACCGTGCAAGCACTGCGGGGGGTCACCTTCAGCGTGACGCCCGGCGAGCGCGTGGCGCTGCTGGGCGCCTCGGGCTCCGGCAAGTCCACCTTGCTGCGTGCCTTGTGTGGCCTGGAAACCCTGGACGGCGCAGCGGGCAGGGTCGAAGTGCACGGGCAGTGTCTGCAGCAGTCGGGCCGCCTCGACCCAAAGGTGCGCGCGATGCGCCGCGGCATCGGCATCATCTTTCAGCAGTTCAATCTGGCGGGTCGCCTTCCGCTGTTGACCAATGTGCTCACCGGCGTGGCGGCTGATACGCCGTTGTGGCGCTCATTGACGGGGCGCTTCACCTTGGAAGACAGGGCCCGCGCGCTGGATGTGCTGCGCGCCGTGGGGCTGGCCGATCAGGCCTTCCAGCGTTCTTCCACTTTGTCCGGCGGCCAGCAGCAACGCGCTGCGGTGGCGCGCTGCCTGGTGCAGGGTGCGCGCTTGCTGCTCGCCGACGAGCCCGTGGCCTCGCTGGACCCGGAGTCCACGCGGCGAGTCATGGACCTGCTGCTGGAGTTGAACCAGACCCGCCGCATGACCCTGCTCATCAGCCTGCACCACGTGGCGCTGGCCCGGCGCTATTGCGACCGGGTGATCGCCCTTCGGCAGGGCGAGCTGGTGTTCGACGGTCCGACCTCGGCGCTGACCCCGGGCTTCCTGCGCGACCTTTACGGCACCGCAGCCGACGAGCTGATTGACGAGGAACCGCCTACCCAGGTGACCCCGGCTGCGATTCCAGGGCTGCCTTCCTTGGGGGCCAAGCCCGATCTTTTCCCCGAAGCCCGCGCGGCTTGATTCATTGTTTCCATCTCTCATGAGGAGTCCCATCGTGACGACACGTCTTGTCCGTTCCCTTGCCGCCCTGTCGCTGGGCGCTGCCACCTGGGCCGCATCCTGGGCCGTGCAAGCCCAGGAAATCAACTTCGGCATCATCGCCACCGATGCCGCCAGCGTGCAGCGCGAGCGCTGGGAGCCCTTCTTCCGCGACATGGAGAAGAAGACCGGCCTGACGGTGAAGTCCTTCTACGCGCCTGACTACGCGGGCGTGATCGAGGCCATGCGCTTCAACAAGGTGCAGGTGGCCTGGTACGGCAACAAGGCCGCCATGGAGGCCGTGGACCGCGCCAACGGCGAAATCTTTGCGCAGGTGCGTTTTGTCGATGGCAGCTACGGCTACCACTCGCTGCTCATCACGCATGTGGACTCGCCCTACAAAACGCTGGACGACGTGTTCAAGAACTCCAAGAACATCAACTTCGGCATCGGCGATCCGAATTCCACGTCGGGCTTCCTGGTGCCGAGTTTCTACGTGTTCGCACAGAACAAGGTCGACCATCGCACGGCCTTCAAGACCATTCGCGGGGCCAGCCATGGCGTGAACATGCAGGCGGTGCTGGCCAAGCAGGTGGACGTGGCGGCCAACAACACGGAAGAGATGGACAAGCTCGAGAAGACGCGCCCTGACCTGTTCAAGCAGGTGCGTGTGATCTGGAAGAGCCCGCTCATCCCCAGTGACCCCTTCGTTTGGCGCAAGGATCTGGACCCCGCCGTCAAGGAGAAGGTTCGCACTTTCGTTCTGAACTACGCCAAGACCGATCCGCAGGAAAAGAAGATCCTGAACAACATCTACAGCTACGACGGCTTCCGTCCCTCCAACAACGACCAGCTCATCCCCATCCGCGAACTGGAGCTGTTCCGTGACCGCAGCCGCGCCGAGGCCGATGCCAAGCTCAGCGCCGACGAAAAGGCCAAGCTGATCGCCGAGATCGACCGCAAGCTCGCAGCGCTCAAGAAGTGAACCCATGACGGTCGGAACCGCCCTCCCCCGGGAAACCGCGCCTTCGCCGCAGTCCCTGCGCGTGCTGCGAGAGCGTGCTGCGGCGCAGCGCCCAGGCTGGCTGTACTACGCGGGCTGGGCCGCCGCGTTGGCCTTCCTGGGCTGGGCGTGGAAGGGGGCGGAGATCCGGCCGCTGGATCTCATACGCGACGCCGGCAACATCGCCACCTACCTCAGCGACTTCTTCCCGCCCGACTTCAGGGACTGGCGCATCTACATGGGCGAGATGCTGGTCACGCTGCACATCGCGGTGTGGGGCACCTTGCTGGCCGTGCTGGCGGCGGTGCCTTTGGGGCTGGCGGCGTCCGCCAACGTGGCGCCGGCGTGGATTCACCAGCCTGTGCGGCGACTCATGGACGCTTGCCGCGCCATCAATGAGATGGTGTTTGCGCTCCTGTTCATCGTGGCGGTGGGTCTGGGCCCGTTCGCCGGGGTCCTGGCCTTGTTCGTGCACACCACCGGCACCCTGGCCAAGCTCTTCTCTGAGGCGGTGGAGGCCATCGACCCCCGCCCCGTCGAAGGCATACGCGCCACCGGCGCCCACCCCCTGGTGGAGATCGTCTACGGCGTCATCCCGCAGGTGCTACCGCTGTGGGTGTCCTTCACGCTGTACCGCTTCGAGTCCAACGTGCGCTCAGCTTCCGTGGTGGGCATGGTGGGCGCGGGCGGCATCGGCGTGGTGCTGTTCGAGGTGATCCGGGGGTTCCAGTACGCGCAGACTTGCGCCGTGCTCATCATCCTGGTGGTCAGCGTCAGCCTGATCGACCTCTTGTCTGCCCGCTTGCGCAAGCGCTTCCTGTGACCGAGTCGGGCATTTCGGGCTTTCAGTGGCGCATGCCGGTGGACGTGCGCTTCGGCGCAGGCTGTGTGTCCGAACTGGATGGGCGACTGGGTGATCGATCCGCGGTCGTCATGGCTTTCGAGCCCGCCACCGCGCTGGGCTGGCGGGCCCAGTGGACCCGTGACCTGGGCCAACGTCTGCGCGCATGGGTCGAGGTGCCGGACGGCCTGTCCAGCATGGCCAGATGCCGCGAGTTCGCCGAACAGGTGTGGCCTGTGCTGGCGGCAGAACCGGGCGCCGTGCTGATCGCGCTGGGCGGCGGTACGACGCTGGACATTGCGAAAGTGCTGCGCTGTCGGCCGGTAGAGGCTGACCCGCGCATCGACCAGTTGGCGGATGTGCGCCGCCGCACGCATCCCGCAGGCTTCGACCGGGTGGCCGATGCACTGCGGGGCAAGGCACCCTGGCCGGCCCTGGACCTGGCACCGCTGTGGATGGTGCCCACCACGGCCGGCACGGGCAGCGAGGTGACCCGCTGGGCCACTGTCTGGGACACCGATGTCCAGCCCGCCCAGAAGCGTTCCTTTGACGAAGTCTTCGGCTTTGCGGATTGCGCCTTTGTGGACCCTGCGCTCACGCACAGCTGTCCCGCTGCGGTCACCCGCGACACGGGTCTGGATGCACTGTCCCATGCCCTGGAGGCGATCTGGAATCGGCATGCCAATCCGTTCAGCGACGTGCTGGCCGTCTCGGCCGCGCGGAAGGTGCTGACCTGGCTGCCTGTGGCGCTGCGGGAGCCCGCCAACGGGGAAGCACGATCGGCCCTCTCGCTGGCCTCGCTGGAAGCGGGCTTTGCCTTCTCGCAGACCCGCACGGCGCTGGCTCATGCCCTGTCCTACGCCGTCACCCTGGAACAGGGCACCCCCCATGGCCTGGCCTGCGCCCTGTGGCTGCCCACGGCGTGGAAGTTGGCACAGGGCTGTGACGAGCGGGTGGACAGCTTGCTTGAGCAGGTGCTTGCGGCTGAGGCAGGCGAACTCGGCGACCCCCGCGCTGCAGGCACCCACCTGGGGGCCCATCGCCTGCAGGCCTGGCTGAGTTCGTTAGGCGTCTCGTGCGACCCTGCAAGCCACGGCGTGGTGGACGCTGAACGGCGCATACAGGCCGCCCTGAATTCCCCCCGAGGCCGCAACTTCATCGCAGCCTGAGCGTCGCTGCCGCAACAGCAGCCGCTCCGACCTTCCCGGGTTTCGTCTGGGCCCGGTTGGCCGACATCAAGCCTTCATCAACCCTTCCTAGAGTCTGGTCTTGTCCATCACTCTTCTTGAACCGACCATGCGCTCTTGCCTGCTCACCCTCTCGTTGGCGATGACCGTCGCCCTGCCACTGCACGCCCAAGTGGAGCTCCCAGCGCGTCTGGCGGGCCACGCGGTGCTGCCCGCTGCCACCTTCATCCAAGCCCCGGCAGATGCCCCGGCCGATCTCCGTGTGTCGGGCAAGTTCGCGAACGGCCCCGTTCGAATCGAAGCGACCGGAACGTCCGAGGGGCACTCCGCTGGCCGTCCCACGGGGATGAAGCTGCCCTTCGCGGGGCAGCCCGTGCAGGGCCACTCGGGCATCAAGCACATGCCTGATGGCAGCTATTGGGTGATCACGGACAACGGGTTTGGCTCCAAGGCCAACTCGCCGGACGCTGCGCTGTTCCTCTCTCACTACCGTATCGACTGGAATGCCGGCACGGTGAACCGCCTGAACACCGTCTTTCTGCACGACCCTGACCGCAAGGTGCCGTTTCGGATCGTTCACGAAGGTACGGAGAAGCGTTACCTGACAGGTTCTGACTTCGATCTTGAGGGGTTCCAGATCATCAACGGCAAGTTCTGGATTGGCGATGAGTTCGGCCCGTACCTCATTCGCGCCGACATGAGCGGCAAGGTGGAAGCCATCTTCGAGACACTGGCAGATGGCAAGCCCGTGATGTCGCCTGACCACTTCCGCGTGACCACGCAGAACCCGGCGCAGTCGATGCCCGAATCGGTGAATCTCGGGCGCTCACGCGGCTATGAAGGTCTGGCCGCCTCTAAGGACGGCCGCTTCATCTACGGCCTGCTTGAGGGGCCGATGTGGGATGCGCAGCGGAAGGATTGGGAAAAGGTTGACGGGCAGCAGGTGCTGCGAGTGCTGGAGTTCTCTGTGGCCGAAGCACGCTGGACCGGGCGTCATTGGAAGTACGTGCTGTCACCTGGCGCGACCGCCATTGGTGACTTCAACATGATCGACGAGACCACCGCACTGGTGATCGAGCGTGACAACGGTGAAGGCACCCAAGACAGGGCGTGCCCCGCGGGCCAGCGAGCCGAGAACTGTTTCCATGACCTTGCCAAGTTCAAGCGAGTGGTCAAGATCGAGATGAACGACGCCAACGTCAACGGCCCGGTGCGCAAGATCGCCTACATCGATCTCATGAAGATCGAGGATCCGGATCGAAAGGCCCGCAAGCCGTTGAACCAGGGCGTCCTCACCTTCCCGTTCTTCACCATTGAGAACGTGGACATCGTGGACGGCCGCCACATCATCGTGGGCAACGACAACAACCTGCCGTTCTCTTCTTCTCGCGACCCGAACCGAGCTGACGATAACGAGTTCATCCTGCTCGAGGTGGAAGGTCTTCTCAAGGCGCGCTGAGGGCGCAACCGCGATGCGGGCCGTCGTATGACCCTTGGACCTGGGCTGGTCAGATGCCCAGTCCCAGGGTTCGCAGCACGGGGCCCATGATCCATAGCCAGGCACCAGCTCCGAGAACGAATGGATAGGCCAGTGCCAAGACGGCCAGTGCCAGCGACCACAGGGTGGCCAGGCCGTCGCGGTGGTTCAAGGCCATGCCCAGCAAGGTGAGCGATGCGGCCGGCAGCACGTTGCCCAGCGGGATGGGCAGAAAGATCTCCACCCCCATCGTGGCGACCAGCGATGCCGCTGCTGCCGCCTGCCAGGAGCGGGCCGGTAACAGCGTCAAGTGCTTCAGCCGCGGGCGGCACCAGCGGCTCGACAGTTGCTCAAGGCGGCCCATCCATCGCAGCAGCTGAGCCGCCCGGGTCTTGTCCAGGGCCACGGTTCGCGCCAGCGCGGGGCGCGCGATGTCGCCAGCGCCGCCGCTGCGCCAGATCAGGAACGCAACGCCCATCAGCGCCAGGCCCATCACGTTGCCGATGCCGGGCACGGGCAGGACGCAGGGCACGGATAACAGAATCAACAGGGAACCGATGGTGTGCGGCGCCTCTGCTTCGGAACCGGCGTCAGCGACGAAGTCCGGTCCACGGGGCGCGGTGTCCCCTGGGGTTCGCATGTCGTCGTGATTCACCTTGGCCGCGCGCATCTTCAGTAGACCTCTTGCACCCTCATCTCGCCTGTCACCGGCCTCCCGCCAGGCGCTTGAGGAGGTGCCTGCCGATGGGCGAGGTGCACGGAAAACGGTTGCTCGTCATGTGACGACCCCAAGTGTGAAGATGAGTCCCTCAGGATGACGGGCTATCGTGACCAGGGCTTGACAAAGGCGACCTCTTATCTGCGGAAGGCACGGCCCCGTCCCTCGAAGCGTCTCCGATACATGGAGTCTGGAGACTCCTGACATCCACCATCAGCAGCAACTGGAGAGGGAGGGCATCTCGAGCCCGCAGGGCTGGCCGCCGCAGCAGTGAGCGGTCAGGTAGGCGATGAGTTCGTTCATCTGTGCGATGAGCGGGCGGTACACCAGATGCCGGCCTTGGCGCTCGGCCTGCACCAGCCCGGCGTCGGCCAGGCCCTTGAGGTGAAACGACAAGGTGGATGAAGGCACACCCAGGGTGGCGGCCAGCACGCCCGGGGTCATCCCGTCAGGGCCTGCGCCCACCAGGGCGCGGAACACGCGCAGCCGGGCGGGTTGGGCCAGTGCAGCCAGCGCAGCCACCGCCTGGGCCTCGGACAGGGGGCCGGGCATCAGCAGGGTTGCAGTGTTGACAACGGAAGCGCTCATGCGCGCGGGCCTGGGTCTGGGCCCGGGCCCGCAAGAGGCAAACGGGTGGGCAGCGCCAGCGTCACGGCCCAGCAGGCCAGCAGCATGAGCCCGGAGCCCAGCAGCGACCACGACAGCCCGCCCCACTGGTACAGCAGCCCCGACAGCAGGGTGCCGAAGAAGCGGCCCAGGGCGTTGGCGGCGTAATAGAAGCCCACGTCCTCGGCCGCCTTCTCTGACCCGGCGTAGGCCAGGATCAGGTAGGAGTGCACTGAGGAGTTGACCGCGAAGGCCACGCCGAACAGCGCCAGGCCCGCGACCACCACCCATTCGAGGTGTTGCACCTGCGCCATCACCAGCGCCGCCAGAACCAGGGGCACCAGCGCCAGCACGGCAGACCAGGCCCGCGCCGCGGGCACCTCGCGCGTCAGTCCGTCGGGGCTGCGCCGCACGATGGCCGGGGCAGCGGCCTGCACCACGCCGTAGCCGATGGTCCACAGCGCGAGGAAAGCGCCCACCATGGTGAAGTTCCAGCCCGAGGCGTACAGGAACACGGGCACGCCCACCACGAACCATACGTCGCGCGCGCCGAACAGCGCCACGCGTGCGGCGGCCAGCAAGTTGATGGCACGGCTCTTGGCAAAGAGCTCGCGCGCGGACTTCGAGGCCTTGCTCTTGCCCATCAGCGGCGGCACGAAGCCCACCACGCCCACGAACACCAGCGCCAGCATCGCGGCCATCGCCCACAACGCATGGGTGAAGCCCAGCGCCTGCAGCAGCACCCCGCCCAGGAAGAAGCCGATGCCCTTCATGGCGTTCTTGCTGCCGGTGAAGAACGCCACCCACTTGAACAGCCGGCCCGAGGCCTGACCCGCAGTGAGCTTGATGGCTGATTTGCTGGCGGTCTTGGTCAGGTCCTTGGCCACACCGCACAGCCCCTGCGCCCCCACCACCCAGGCCACGGAGGCGGCGGCCGTCCAGTCGGGTGACAGAGCCGACAGCATCAGAAAGCCCGTGATCTGCGTGCCCAGGCCCACGGCCAGCATGCGCGCGATGCCGTAGCGAGTGGCCAGCCAGCCGCCCACCAGGTTGGCCACCACGCCAGCGGCCTCGTACAGCAGGAACAGGAAGGCCAGCGTGAAGGGGGAGTAGCCCAGCTGGTAGAAGTGCAGCAGCACCAGCATGCGCAGCGCGCCATCGGTGAGCGTGAAGCCCCAGTAGGCAGCGGTGACGATGGCGTAATCACGTGCCCCTCGCACGGCGGGTACGCCGTGCGATCCCCCGAGGGGATGCGGGCCGGCTTGGGGCGGCCCGGCGCTCGGCCCGCGCGCTTGCGGGTCCTTTGACATCACAAGCCTTGCTGCTGCAGGTGGCAGGCCAGGTCCACCATGCGGCAGGCGTAGCCCATCTCGTTGTCGTACCAGGCGTACACCTTCAGCAGCGTGCCGTCGGTCACCATGGTGGAGGGCGCATCCACGATGGAGCTGCGCGTGTCGCGCGCGTAGTCGGCGCTCACCAGGGGCCGCTCCTCGTAGCCCAGGATACCGGCCAGCGGGCCGCGCGCGGCCTGGGCGAACAGGGCGTTCACCTCTTCGGCCGTGGTGGCGCGTTGCAGCTCGAACACGCAGTCGGTGAGCGAGGCATTGAGCACAGGCGCGCGCACGGCGTGGCCATTGAGCTTGCCCTTGAGTTCGGGGTAGATCAGCGCGATGGCCGTGGCGCTGCCGGTGGTGGTGGGCGCCAGGCTCAGCATGGCGCTGCGGGCGCGGCGCAGGTCTTTGTGCGGCGCATCTACCACCAGGTTGGTGTTGGTGGGGTCGTGGATGGTCGTGATCTGGCCATGGCGGATGCCCAGGGCCTCGTGCACCACCTTCACCACCGGCGCCAGGCAGTTGGTGGTGCAGGACGCGGCCGTCACGATGGGGTGGCGCGTGCGGTCGTACAGATGCTCGTTCACGCCCACCACCACGTTGAGCACGCCGCCGGTCTTCACCGGCGCGGCCACGATCACGCGCTTGGCGCCGCGGTCCAGGTGGCCTTGCAGCGTCTCGGGGGTGAGGAACTTGCCGGTGCACTCCAGCACCAGGTCCACGCCCAGGTCGCCCCAGGGGATGGCGTCTGCGGTGGCATGCGCGCTGAAGCCGAGCGTGTGGGTACCGATGCGCACCGAGTGCTCGTTGGGTGCCGCGATGTCCTCGCGCCAGCGCCCCTGCACGCTGTCAAAGGTCAGCAGGTGGGCGGTGGCCGCGCTGCCGCCTTTGAGCTCATTGAGGTGCACCACCTCCAGCCGATTGCCCGCGCGAGGGTCGTCGTGCGGGCGCTCGGCCGCACCAAAGGCGGCGCGCAGCGCCAGTCGGCCGATGCGGCCCATGCCGTTGATGCCCACACGCATGGGGGAAGAGCGGGTCATGAGGGTGCACTCCTGAGGCAGGTAGGCGTTCGCAACGTCGCTCTCGGGCGTCGTGCAGACGTTTCGATGAAACTCGAATGATGCAGGCCCAGGATGACAGTCGTGTGACAGACACGAGCACTGGCGAGCATCCCTTGCGCGCATCTGAGGACGACAGGGGCTCCTCTCGCGCTCGCCCGTGCGCTCCAGCGTTCGGTGTGGCGGCATCGGCCGGATGACCCAAGGACCATTGATGTCTTTGGGCTTGCTGGATCCTCTTGGATAAACCGTATAAACTGTATAAACAGTTGTTTTTCCCGTGTCACCAGGAGACCGCCATGAAAACCGCCACCCCTCATCCGGCACCCGCGCCGGTTGGCGCCACCGCTCCCCGCACTCCCCGGGCGCCCAGAGCGACCCTGAACACGTCTCGCAAGACGGCCCCCCAGGTCGCTGCCGCGCCGGCCGTGAAGAAGGCTGCCAGACCCGACACCCCCGCCACCCCCGCTACGCGCAAGGCCGCTGCAGCCGCCAAGTCTGCCCCGGCCAGCGAGAAAGTGAGCACTACCACCGCAGCGCCCGCTGCCGCGGACAAGCCGGCCAAGCCCCCCAAGGTGCGGCTGGTGCGTGACAGCTTCACCATGCCGGAGACCGATTTCGCTCTGGTGGCCGTGCTGAAGGCCCGCGCCCTGGGCCTGGGCCGGGCGGCCAAGAAGAGCGAATTGCTGCGTGCCGGCCTGCAGTTGCTGAGCCAGCAGGACGCCCCGGGCTTGCTGACGGCGCTGGAGCGGCTCCAACCCATCAAGACGGGACGCCCCAAGCGCGGCGACTGAACGGCCGCAACGGCGCAGCACCTCCTTGCCAGCACTTCTGGCGCGGCGAGGAGCGCCGGCACCGGGTGCACGTCGGGACGCCCGGTGCGCTCAGCCCTGTTGGTCCCGCAGGCGCCGCACCACCTTCCAGGCGATCAGCCCGGTCACGGCGCCGATGCCGCTGAGCATCCACCAGAAGCCGGCGGGTGCTTCACCGAACGGGATGCCCCCGACGTTCATGCCGAACAGGCCCGAGGTCAGGTTGATGGGCAGCGCCAGCACGGTGACCATGGTCAGCATGTAGAGACTGCGGTTGTTCTCTTCGGCAACCTTGGTGGCCGATTCGTCCTGCATGAGCTTGATGCGGTCCTGCAACGCGGCGATGTCGCGCAGGACCAGCGAGAACTCCTCGTTGGCCTGGGCGAGCTGCTGAAGATCGTCCGATGTCATCCAGGCCGGTGGCCGGCTGAGCACCCGTGCCAGGGCGCTGGGTTCGGGTGTCAGCAGGCGCTGCAGGCGCACCATCAGGCGTCGCAGCCCGGCCAGCTCGGTGCCATGGCGCTGATGGCGCCCTGCCAGCACTTCGTCCTCGATGTCATCCAGGCGCTCGGAGGCGCGGCGCAGGATGCGCTGGAGCTCGTCGGCCTGATCGCGCAACAGGTGGTCCAGCAGGTCCACGCTGCCCGGCATGGCGGCGCCGCGGCGCACGGCGGTGCGCAGCCGGTCCACCGAACGCAGGGGCCTTCGCCGTGCCGTGATCACCAGGCTTCGCGTGACGTTGACCCACAGGGTCTCGACTTCCTTGGCGTCGAAACTGAAGTCGAAGGTGACGTCGTTGAGCACGGCGAACAGCGCGTCTTCGTCACGCTCGATCCGAGCCGAGCGCGAACCATCCACCAGCGCCTCGAAGAAGTTCTCGCTCAAGCCCCCGTGGGCCCGCAGCCAGCGGGCGCTGGCGGCGTGACTCAGGTTCAAGTGCAACCACAGGAAGCCTGGCGCTGCCTGCGCCATCAGGTCCTGCGCCTGCGCGGTGGAGGACAGAGACGCGGCTGTGCCGCCCGGCAGGAAGTGATAGCCGCAGATCAGCCCGTCATCGGCCTGCTGCGTCAAGGTGGGGTGGGAGAGATCAACAGAGGTCATCAGAGGTTCGCCTGCGGTCCGGCCTGGGAACCGGGCTTGTCCCCCACCTTTATGACAACTTGATGACGTTGGCGGCCCCGTGCCCACGGCGGGCCCGCTCCGGCTGTGGTGCCAGGTACACATGCCTGCGTGGTCACAAGCACGTCACTTGAAGCGGTCACCATCTCTTCGGCGACACATCCGGGACCGTCAGATGGACGAAGACTCCGCAGCGAAGATTGATGTCCGCACCGTGTGGATCTCAGACCTGCATCTGGGCACACCAGGTTGCCAGGCGCAGGCCCTGCTCGATTTCTTGCGCGACGTCAGATGCGACACGCTCTACCTAGTGGGCGACATCATCGACGGCTGGCAGCTGCGCCGTTCCTGGTACTGGCCGCAGCTGCACAACGACGTGGTACAGAAGATCCTGCGCCAGGCGCGCAAGGGCGTGCGTGTGGTCTTCGTTCCCGGCAACCATGACGAGTTCGCGCGTCGCTACGTTGCCCACAATTTCGGCGGTGTGGATGTGCTGGAAGAGTGCATGCACATCACGGCCGACGGCCGGCGCCTGTGGGTGACGCATGGGGACCTTTTCGACGGCGTCATCCAGTGCGCCAAGTGGCTGGCGTACCTGGGGGATGCAGCCTACGAACTCAGCCTCAAGGTCAATCGCTGGTTCAACCGCCTGCGGGCCCGCCTCGGGCTGCCGTACTGGAGCCTGTCACGCTACCTCAAGCTCAAGGTCAAGCGAGCCGTCAGCTACGTGAGCGATTTCGAGACCGCAGTGGCGCACGAGGCCCGCAAGCGCGGTGCTGACGGCGTGGTGTGCGGTCACATTCACCACGCCGAGATCCGCGAGATCGAGGGCGTGCTGTATTGCAACGACGGGGATTGGGTGGAATCCCTCACGGCCCTTGTCGAGCATCACGACGGCCGCCTGGAGATCATCGACCGCAGCGCAGCCCTGGCGCTGGACCACGTCCCGCAGACCCTGCCGGTGTCCGTGCCCGTGTCCTTGCCAGTGTCGCTGCCCGTGTCCTTGCCAGTAGCAGCCACGCCGCCCACAGTGCTTGCAAAAGCCGAAGCGGTGCTGTCCAAGCCCGCGGCTTGATCCGGAACGGCGGCCGCTGGCCGCTGTCTCCCCCGCTGAGTCCTGCGGCTCAGGCCCGCGGTTCCAGCCCGCGGCTCAATCCCCCGGTCAGGCCGCCAGCGCCTGAAGACGTTCGTCGGGCAGGCGCGCCCACCGTGCGTCTACGCTGCCCCGGCCGATGCCCAGATGCTCGAAGCCGAGTTGCAGCATCAGCCCGGGGTCGTACAGGTTGCGTCCGTCGAGCAGCACGGGCGTCTTCATCCGGGCCTTGAGGGAGGCGAAGTCCGGGCTGCGGAACTCGCGCCACTCCGTCACGATGGCCAGGGCGCTGGCGCCGTCGGCCGCCGACAGCGGGTCGGCACAAAGCACCAGCCCCGGGCGCTGCGGCCACAAGGCGGCGACGGCCGGCATGGCCACGGGGTCGAAGGCCCGCACGGTGGCCCCGCGCTGCAGCAGCTCATCGATGAGCAGCAGGCTGGGCGCCTCGCGCAGGTCATCGGTATCGGGCTTGAAGGACAAGCCCCAGACCCCGAAGACCAGGCCTCGCAGGTCGTCGCCGTAGCGATGTCGGATGCGCTGGCCCAGCAAACGCTTCTGCTGATCGTTGACCTCGCGCACGGCATCCACGATCTGCAGTTCCAGGCCCATGTCCTGGCCCATGCGCGACAGGGCCTGCACATCCTTCGGGAAGCAAGACCCGCCCCATCCGCAGCCGGCGTACAGGAAGTGCGTGCCGATGCGCGGATCGGCGCCGATGCCCATGCGCACCTGCTCGATGTCCGCCCCCAGACGCTCGGCCAGACGGGACATCTCGTTCATGAAACTGATGCGCGAGGCCAGCATGGCGTTGGCCACGTACTTGGTGAGTTCGGCGCTGCGGGGGTCCATCACCAGCACCCGGTCGCGGTTGCGCAGGAAGGGCGCGTACAGCGCCCTCATCAGCAGCGTGGCCTGCTCGTCGTCGGCGCCGATCACCACCCGGTCCGGGTGCATGAAGTCGGCAATGGCCGCTCCTTCCTTGAGGAACTCCGGGTTGGACACCACGGCGAACGGCACGATGGCCTCGCGCTCGCGCAGGGCTTGGGCGATCTCCTGGCGCACGCGGTCGGCCGTGCCCACCGGAACGGTGCTCTTGTCGACCACCACCTTGTAGTCCTGCATGTGGCGTCCGATGGTGCGGGCCACGGCCAGCACGTGGGCCAGGTCGGCCGAGCCGTCCTCAGCCGGCGGCGTGCCCACGGCAATGAAGACGATGGTGCCGTGGGCGACGCCCCGCGCCGCATCCGAAGTGAACTGCAGGCGACCTGCCGAGGCGTTTCGCGTCACCAGATCGGCCAGGCCGGGCTCATGGATCGGAATGCACCCCTGGCGCAGGCTCTCGACGCGGCGCTCGTCCACGTCCACGCACACCACGCTGTTGCCCATGTCCGACAGGCAGGCCGCCGTGACAAGGCCCACATACCCAGCACCAAAGACGGTGATCTTCATCTGCGCACTCCCGGCGGCGCCGGGCGACCCCTGTCGCCGCGTGCCTGATAGGCATGGTGTCGGGCCTGCATGACGCAGCGGTGAAGCGCAGCCTACAGATTCGTGACAGCGCCCGGCAAGCGCATGAGGGGCTCACCCATGCGGATGCGCGCGCCCTCCTGGACGCCGGGGCACA
>JBILSM010000168.1:0-5255 GCA_044372085.1 Rubrivivax sp. | reverse complement strand
ACCGTCATGGGCCTGCAGTTCGCCAACCTCATCACCGGCACCATCGTGGTGGAAAACGTCTTCGTGCTGCCGGGGGTGGGGCGCTTGATCTTCCAGGCCATCAGCAACCGCGATCTGGTGGTAGTGCGTGACGTGGTGATGCTGCTGGCAGGGGTGGTGGTCATCGTCAACTTCGTGGTGGACGTGCTGTACGCGCTGATCGACCCGCGCTTGCGCGCCAACTGACGGACCAGACAAGGCTTCTCATGCAAGGGTTCTGGCACCGCGCCCTGCGCCACAAAAGCTTTGTCGCCGGCGGCGTGCTGACCGCCCTGCTAGCCGCCATGGCGCTGCTGTCGCTGGTGTGGACGCCCTACCCGGTGGCCGAGATCGACATCCCCAGCAAGCTGCAGCCGCCCTCGGCGGCGCACTGGCTGGGCACCGACAGCCTGGGCCGCGACATCGCCTCGCAGATCCTGGTGGGGGCGCAGAACTCCATCGTCGTGGGTGTCATCGCCGTGGGTATCGGCCTGGGCTTCGGTGTGCTGCTGGGCTGCGTGGCCTCAGCCCGGCGCGGCTGGGTGGAAGAGCTCATCATGCGCGGCAGCGACTTCGCCTTCGCCTTCCCTGCGCTGTTGTTGGCCATCATGCTCACGGCCATCTACGGCCCGGGCCTGGTGATGAGCATCGTGGCCATCGGCATCTTCAACATCCCCGTGTTTGCGCGCATCACGCGCGGCAGCGCCAACGCCGTGTGGGCGCGCGAGTTCGTGCTGGCCGCGCGCACGGCAGGCAAGGGGCCGGTGCGCATCACGCTGGACCACGTGCTGCCCAACATCGCCAGCGTGCTGATCGTGCAGGCCACGATCTCCTTTGCCACCGCCATCCTGGCCGAAGCGGCGCTGAGCTACCTGGGCCTGGGTACGCAGCCGCCGCAGCCGAGCTGGGGCCGCATGCTCAACGAGGCGCAGACGCTGATGTTCCAGGCCCCGCTGCTGGCGGTGTACCCCGGCGTGGCCATCGTGCTGAGCGTGCTGGGGCTGAACCTGCTGGGCGACGGTCTGCGCGACCTGATGGACCCGAAGCTGGCGCGGCGGCGGTGAGCCTTCCCCCACGCCCACGGCGGCGGCGCCCGCTGGCCCGCGCATGAGCACGGCGCTGCCGGCCGCTCGCGTGCTGTGGCTCACAGCCCTGGCCATGGGGGCCTTTGCCGGCAATTCGCTGCTGTGCCGGCAGGCGCTGCAGCACACCGCCATCGACCCCGCGAGCTTCACCGCGGTGCGCCTGGTCTCGGGTGCCGCAGTGCTGTGGGCGCTGGTGCGCTGGCGGGGGCAGCGCAGCGCGGGCGACTGGGCCTCGGCCACGGCCCTCTTCGTCTACGCCGCGGCCTTTTCCTTCGCCTACCTGAGCCTGTCTGCCGGCACCGGCGCCCTGCTGCTGTTCGGCGCCGTGCAGGCCACGATGCTGGGTTGGGGCCTGTGGCGCGGCCAGCGCCTGGGCCGTGGCCAGGTGGCGGGGCTGGTGCTGGCGATGGGCGGCCTGACCGCCCTGCTGCTGCCGGGCGTGAGCGCGCCGCCGGTCACGGGTGCGCTGCTGATGCTGACCGCTGGCGCCGCCTGGGGTGTGTACTCGCTGCGCGGGCGCGGAGCGGGCGAGCCCACGGCCGCCACAGCCGGCAATTTCCTGCGCGCCGGTGCGCTGGCACTGGTGCTGGGGCTGGCGGGGCTGCCCTGGGCCCGCATCGACCCGATGGGCCTGGTCTGGGCCCTGTGCTCCGGCGCCCTGACCTCCGGTCTGGGCTACGCCGTGTGGTACGCCGCCCTCAAGGGCCTGCACCCCACCAGCAGCGCGTCGGTCCAGCTCAGTGTGCCCGTGCTCACCGCCCTGGGCGGCGTGGCCTTTCTCAGCGAACCCGTGACCCTTCGCCTGGCCCTGTGTTCGCTGGCCATCCTGGGCGGGATTGCGTGGGTGATTGCGGGGCAACGCGGGGGCAAGTAGTGCCGTCTGCCTCAGAAGCCGGAAAGACGCCAGTAAGCCAACCCCGCCGAGGATTCAAGTCATGGCACAGCAACTGTCGTAAGCGTATCCGTAACGTCCAGTGGCTGCGCAGCAGCGGCATTCCAGTCCGCGTCAACCGACAAGCGCCCATGCGCGAAAAGCCAAGGAGATCCACATGCTCAGATTCATTCCTCGCGCCCTCTGCGGGCTGTTCGCAGCCACTTCGCTGACCGCTGCACAAGCCAAGGACGATGCGTGGTATGCCACCTTCGACGCAGGCATCACAAACGCCAGCGACCCCTCGTTCTCGGGCGGTCGGCTGACAACTCGACAGGGCTCTGCCTACGGGGGCGCCATTGGTCGCCACATCGGACCCAACTGGCGCGTCGAAGCGGCGGTGATGTATCGCAACAATCCCGTCCGCAAGGTCTCCAGCCCTGGATTCGATCCGCAACCCAAGGATGCCGACTGGGCATCCGTGTTCGTGACAGTCAACGCGCTGTACGACTTCGACGGGTTCCGGCTAGGCAAGGCGAACGTTCGGCCTTACGTAGGCCTGGGAGTGGGCCGCGCTCAGGAAGTCGACACCGACCTCAGCGTCGGAGGCAGTGCCCGCGAGTACTCGGGCTCCGGCAGTGGACGCCAATTCATGGCAGGCCTGAGATGGGACTACGGCAGCCCCTGGGTCGCTGACATCGGCGTCACGATGGTGGACGCCGGAACCGTCCGCTTGAAGGCCACGGGAAGTTCCTCGAGCATCGACACCAAGTACCGGGCCACAACCGTGATGGCGCGGCTTGGGTATCGATTCTGACGGCCCCTGCCTGTGGCGGCATCATCCTCAGCCCTCTATCGCAATGAACACATCAGACCTCCCCATCCCCCCCGTTGCCAGCCCCTTGATCGGGCTTGTCACCGCATCACTGGTCTTACTGACCGGGCACTGCCATGCACAAGTCAAGCCGTCGGAAGATGACCGCACGCGCTACAGCATCGGCGCCGCCGTGTTGTTCGACAAGGACGGCTATCGGGGTGTCGGTACAGAGACGCTGGTACTCCCAGGCGTGTCGATCCAGAACAAATGGGTCAACCTGTTCGGCCCACAACTCGACCTCCGCCTGATCGGTAACGAGGATCGCAGTTGGTGGATCGGACCTCGCATCGAGTACCGGTTCGACGGCTACGAGCAGAACGACGGCGCCATCTTCAGCGGCATGGCAAGCCGCAAGGGTGGTGTGTTCTACGGGCTGAGCGGCAGTATCGAGCTCGGCGGCGACTTCGAACTTGAGGCCGACTACGTGAAAGCTGCGAGCCGGGAGGCCGGCTTCGACCGTGGGGCGGTCGCCTCGTTGCAGTTGAGCCGTACCTATCGCAGCGGCTCATGGTCCTTCGCTCCGCGCATCGGCCTGGAATACCAGAGCAGCCGCTACGTCGACTACTACTACGGCGTGCGCTTGGGCGAAGCCACCACAGCTCGACCCGCGTACACCGGCAAGAGCACGTGGAGTTCGGAACTCGGCCTGCTCGTCCGTTGGCAGGCCAGTCCGCGGCAGTTCCTCTTCGCCAACCTCAACTACGAGCGCTACGCCAGGGAGATCCGCAATAGCCCCTTGATCGATGCCAGTGGCATTCCGCAATTGGTGCTGGGCTATCAGTTCGTCCTGAAATGAGGCCATCGATCAGGGTCGAAGTCGACCACCGGGCTGCGCTACGCTGTTGTCCATGAATCGCATCCTTCTGGTCGAGGACCATGCGGCCATGCGCGAATTGGTGGTGCGCGAGCTTCAACACGCAGGCATCGCCGCCGACGCCGTAGGGCGGGTCCGCGAGGCCGAGGCCTGCCTGGCGCAAGTTCGCTACGCCGCGCTGGTGCTGGATCGCGGGCTGCCTGATGGCGACGCGTTGCCCTGGCTGCAGCGCCTGCGCGAGCGGCAGGTCCTCATACCCTGCCTGCTACTCACCGCCCGCGACGCACTGCACGACCGCGTCGATGGCCTAGAAGCCGGCGCGGACGACTACCTGGCCAAGCCTTTCGAGCGCGACGAACTGGTGGCCCGGGTGCGGGCCTTGCTGCGCCGGCAGAGCGCCTGGGTCGCCAGCGCGCCGCAGTGGGCTGGGCTGGGTGTCGACCCCGTCGGTGCACGCCTGAGCCACGGGCGGTCGAGCGTGAACCTGGCGCCCAGCGAGCTGCAGTTGATGCTCGCGCTGGTGCGTGCCGAAGGCAAGGTGGTGCGCCGCGCAGCGCTGGAATCAGCGGCCTGGGGTCTGACCGAGCCGGTGACGCCCAACGCCCTCGATGTGGCGGTACACCGCCTGCGGCGAAAACTAGAGGTGCTGGGCAGCACCGTGCGACTCGTGAACACCAAGGCCGTAGGCTACGCGCTTGAGCAAGCGAACGGCACCGCGGGAGAGCAGGGTGATCAGGCCAGGTAGGCCGGTGCAAGGCCGGCAAGCCAGTGCCGCCGGCCGCACACCGAGCCTTGCACTGCGCCTGGCGCTGGGCTTCGCCCTGGCGTTCGCCTCGACGGCCATCCTGGTGGCCGGTGTGCAGACCATGCTGGCCGATCGCTTCGGCAACCTGGCCACACGCCTGAGCATGGAGGGTCAGACCGAGGACATCTTCGACGGATTCGTGCTTGATGCCGAGCAGCGCGTTGTCGGCGTGAACCTGCCGCCCGTAGATAGGGTAGGGTTCGACGACTTCTTTGCCAACCTCAAGTTCCGCGTGCTCGACGGGTCGGGACAGGTTGTGGCCAGCAGCGAGCCGGACAGGCGGTCGCTGTTGCCGGGCCGCGGGGTTGCCGAGCAATCGGGCTTCTTCGGTGTCGTGCCCTTCGACGGGCGCGATTTCTTCGTCGGAGCCTGGCAGCGCGAGGTGCAGGGACGGCCCTATGTGCTGCAACTCGCGCGCAGCGACCGGTTCGAGCTGCTGGCCCGCGAAGCGGTGACGCCGGCCATCACCGACACGGTCGTGTTGCTGGGCACCTTGTCGGCGCTGATCTTTTCGCTGGCCGGCGCTTTGGCTGTGCGGTCGGTGCTGCGGCCCATCCGCGCTGCAGAGGCGGCGGCGCGCAACGTCGGCGGCCGCAACCTTGCTGCCCGCCTGCCTGAAGAGAACATGCCGTCCGAAATCCGGCCTCTGGTCCAGGCGTTCAACGGGGTGCTCCAGCGGCTCGAGCGCTCGTTCCAGGAGCAGGAGCGCTTCGTCGCGAACGCAGCCCACGAGCTGAAGACGCCCCTGGCGCTGGCGCGCGCCCGCATCGAAGCCGGGTTCAAGG
>JBILSM010000167.1:0-5282 GCA_044372085.1 Rubrivivax sp. | reverse complement strand
GCGGCTTACGCCGCCGTGGCCGGCTGGGGGGTGCCGGCGCAGCGCACCGTGCTGATGCTGGCCGTGGTGGTGGTGCTGCGGCTGGCTGGGCGCCATTGGCCGGGGCCGCTGGTGCTGCTGGCCTCTGCGGTGGCGGTGACGCTCATGGACCCCTGGGCCGTGGGCCAACCCGGCTTCTGGCTCTCGTTCTTCGCCGTGGGGATGCTGATGTTGTCCGACCCGGCGTCCCAGCCCCCGCCCCGTGGCCTGGCAGCCGGGGAGGCCAGCGCCGCGACCTTCGGTGCCCCCTCGCGCGGGCAGGCCTGGAAGTCGGCGTCACGGTCCGCGTGGAGCGCGCACCTCGCCCCGCTGCTGCGCACCCAGGCCATCGCCACCGCCGGCCTCACGCCGCTGACGCTGGTGTTCTTCCAGCAGGTGTCGGTGGTGGGCTTTCTTGCGAACCTGGTGGCGATTCCACTGGTTACGCTGCTGATCACCCCGCTGGCGCTGGCCGGGCTGATCCTGCCCCCGCTGTGGACGGTGGCGGCCTGGGGCGTGCAGGGCCTGACGGCGCTGCTGCAGGCCATGGCCGGCTGGCCGCTGGCGGTGTGGAACGCTGCGGCCGCGCCGCCCTGGGCGGTGGCCGCCGGCCTGCTGGGCGGGGCGCTTCTGGTGATGCCCTTGCCGTGGCGGCTGCGCGCGCTGGGGCTGCCGCTGGTGCTGCCCTTGCTGCTGCCGCCGGTGGACCGGCCGCCGCCGGGGCGGTTCGAGACGGTGGTGGTGGATGTGGGGCAGGGCACGGCGGTGCTGGTGCGCACGGCCGGCCACCTGCTGCTGTACGACGCCGGGCCGCAGTACACCCCCGAGGCCGATGCCGGCCAACGCGTGCTGCTGCCGCTGTTGCGGGCTCGGGGCGAGCACGCCGTGGACCTGCTGGTGCTGAGCCACCGTGACCTGGACCACGTGGGCGGTGCGGCCTCGCTGATGAAGGCCCTGCCGGTGCGGCAGCTCAGCAGTTCGCTGGAGGCCTTTCACCCCTTGCGCGCGCTGTTGCCCACCCACCAGCGCTGCGACGCCGGACAGCGCTGGGACTGGGACGGCGTGCACTTCGAGATGCTGCACCCCCTCTTGGCGGAACATCCGCCACCAGGCCTCCTGCCCGCGCGCCCCAACGCGCTGAGTTGCGTGCTGCGGGTGACTGACGCTTCGGGCCGCAGCCTGCTGCTGACCGGCGACATCGAGGCGGCCCAGGAGGCCGCGCTGGTGGCCCGTGCCGCGGCAGGGTCGGGCCCGCCGCTGCACAGCCCTGTGCTGAAGTCCGAGGTGCTGCTGGTGCCCCATCATGGCAGCCGCACCTCGTCCAGCCCGGCCTTCCTGGAGGCCGTGGCACCGCGCGTGGCCCTGGTGCAGGCGGCCTACCGCAGCCGCTTCGGCCACCCTGCGCCCGACGTGGTGGCGCGCTACGAGGAAAAAGGCATCAAGCTGCTGCGCACCGACCGCTGCGGCGCCTGGACCTGGCGCTCCGACCAGCCCGAGGGCCGCTGCGAGCGCCAGATGCGGCCCAGGTACTGGCATACCGTGCCTTGACGCTGCTGGGGTCCGGGCCTGGCCCGCGGTGCGCCCCCGCCCGGGTGCGGCCTTGGCCCAGACCTTGCATCGCCGACACTGTGTCCTGAAGCGCCTCCGCGCCCTTGGAGTTCCATCTTGTCCATCCACGTCGCCCTGCACCACGTCACCCATTACCGGTATGACCGGCCCGTGAACCTGGGGCCGCAGGTGGTGCGCCTGCGCCCGGCGCCGCATTGCCGCACGCCGATCCTCAGCTATTCGCTGCGCATCGAGCCGGCCGAGCACTTCATCAACTGGCAGCAAGACCCGTTTGCCAACCACCTGGCGCGCCTGGTGTTCCCCGAGAAAACGCGCGAGTTCAAGGTCACGGTGGACCTGGTGGCCGAGATGGCGGTCTACAACCCCTTCGACTTCTTCCTGGAGCCGCAGGCCGAGCAGGTGCCCTTCGCCTACAGCCCCGAGACGGCACAGGACCTCGTGCCCTACCTGGCTCGCGGCCCCCTGACACCACGGTTCAAGGCCTTTGTCGACAGCATCCCGCGCGAGAAGACGCGCACCATCGATTTCCTGGTGGGCCTGAACCAGCGCCTGCAGCGCGAGATCTCTTACCTGATCCGCCTGGAGCCGGGTGTGCAGACGCCCGAGCAGACGCTGGAAAAGGGCTCCGGCTCCTGCCGCGACACGGGCTGGCTGCTGGTGCAGACGCTGCGCCACCTGGGGCTGGCGGCGCGTTTCGTCTCGGGTTACCTGATCCAGCTCAAGCCCGACGTGAAGTCGCTGGACGGCCCCTCGGGTACCGAGGTGGACTTCACCGACCTGCACGCCTGGTGCGAGGTGTACCTGCCAGGTGCCGGCTGGATCGGCCTGGACCCCACCTCCGGCTTGATGGCCGGCGAGGGCCATATCCCTGTGGCCTGCACGCCCGAGCCCTCGGGCGCGGCCCCGGTCAGCGGCGCGGTGGATGAGTGCGAGGTCGAGTTCTCGCACCGGATGGAGATCACGCGCATCTACGAATCCCCGCGTGTGACCAAGCCCTACACCGAAGCCCAGTGGGCCGACATCCAGCGCCTGGGCGATGCCGTGGACGTCCAACTGCAGGCCGGCGATGTGCGCCTGACCATGGGCGGCGAGCCCACCTTCGTCTCGGTGGATGACCGCGAGGCCGCGGAATGGAACACCGATGCCCTGGGCCCCACCAAGCGTGGCCTGGCCACCGAGCTGACGCACCGCCTGATGGCGCGCTACGGCGCGGGGGGCTTCCTGCACTTCGGCCAGGGCAAGTGGTACCCGGGCGAGCAACTGCCGCGCTGGGCCCTGTCCATCTGCTGGCGTGCCGACGGCCAGCCCTGCTGGGGCGACCCCAACCTCTTCGCCGACGAACGCCAGACCCACCGCTACACCGGGGCCGACGCCCACGCCTTTATGACGGCCCTGACGCGCCGCCTGGGGCTGGATGATGAGCTGGTGCAGCCCGGCTACGAGGACGCCTGGTACTACCTGTGGCGCGAGCGCCGGCTGCCCGTGAACGTGGACCCTTTCGATTCCAAGCTGGACGACGAACTCGAGCGCGCCCGCCTGCGCCGCGTGTTCACCCAGGGGCTGGACGCGGCCACAGGCTATGTGCTGCCGCTGCAGCGCGAATGGGTGGCCGGGGAGGCGCTGCCGCGCTGGATATCGGGGCGCTGGTTCCTGCGTGACGAGCGCATGTACTTGATCCCGGGCGATTCGCCCATGGGGTATCGGCTGCCGCTGGACTCGCTGCCCTGGGCGTCACCTGAGGACCATCCTGCGGCCGCCGAGATCGACCCCTTCGCGCCCCGCGCGCCGCTGAGTGCGCCCGTGGCCTTGCGCAACCAGATCCCCGGCGTGGTGGAGCCCCAGGCGCCGCAGCGCGGCAAGTCCGCCGCCGGCATCACCCGCACCGCGCTGTGCGTGGAGGTGCGCGACCCGCAGCGCGGCAACGGCCCGCGGGCCGAGCGCGAGCACGGCGGTCGCAGTGGCGTGCTGTACGTGTTCATGCCGCCGCTGCCGCACCTGGAGGACTACCTGGCGCTGCTGCAGGCCGTGGAGGCCACGGCGGCCGAGCAGGGCGTCAAGCTGGTGCTGGAAGGCTACCCGCCGCCGCGCGACCCGCGCCTGAAGCTCTTGCAGGTCACCCCAGACCCCGGCGTCATCGAGGTCAACATCCATCCCTCGGCCTCTTGGGGCGAACTGGTGGACCGCACCGAGTTCCTGTACGACGCCGCGCACCAGACCCGCCTGTCCACCGAGAAGTTCATGCTGGACGGACGCCACACCGGCACCGGTGGCGGCAACCACTTCGTGCTGGGGGGCGCTACGCCGGCGGACAGCCCCTTCCTGCGCCGGCCCGACCTGCTGGCCAGCCTGCTGGCCTACTGGCACAACCACCCCAGCCTGAGCTACCTGTTCAGCGGGATGTTCATCGGCCCCACCAGCCAGGCGCCGCGCGTGGACGAAGCGCGGAACGACCAGGTCTATGAGCTGGAGATCGCCCTGGCGGAGCTTGAACGGCACACAGGGGTCTGGCGGGCGGCGGCCCAGGCCTCTGGTGTGGCGGGCTCGCCGGCCGCGGCCCAGGTGGGCGACGTGCCGCCCTGGCTGGTGGACCGCTCCCTGCGCAACCTGCTGATCGACGTCACCGGCAACACCCACCGCGCCGAGTTCTGCATCGACAAGATGTTCTCGCCCGACGGCCCCACCGGGCGCCTCGGTCTGCTGGAGCTGCGCGCCTTCGAGATGCCGCCGCATGCGCGCATGAGCCTGGCGCAGCAACTGCTGCTGCGTGCGCTGGTGGCGCGCTTCTGGCGCGAGCCTTACCGCGGCGGCACCCGCCACCGGCTCACCCGCTGGGGCACGGCGCTGCACGACCGCTTCCTGCTGCCCACCTTCGTGCAGCAGGATTTCGATGACGTGATCGCCGAGTTGCGCACGGCCGGTTTCGCCTTCGATGCCGCGTGGTTCGCCCCGCACTTCGAGTTCCGCTTCCCGCTCATTGGCGAGGTGGCCACGCAGGGCCTGGGCCTGACACTGCGCACGGCGCTGGAGCCCTGGCACGTGATGGGCGAGGAGGGGGGCGCGGGCGGCACCGTGCGCTACGTGGATTCCTCGCTGGAGCGTCTGGAGCTGAAGGTCACCGGGCTGAATGACAACCGACACGTCATCACGGTCAATGGCGTGGCCGCGCCGTTGCAGCCCACGGGGCGCGTGGGTGAGTTCGTCTGCGGCGTGCGCTTTCGCGCCTGGCAGCCGCCCTCGGCCCTGCACCCCACCATTGGCGTGCACGCCCCGCTCACGGTGGACATCGTGGACGCCTGGCTGCAGCGCTCCATGGGCGGCTGCCGCTACCACGTGGCCCACCCGGGCGGACGCAACCACGACAGCTTCCCCGTCAACGCCTACGAAGCCGAAAGCCGCCGCCTGGCGCGCTTCTTCCACTTCGGCCACACCCCCGGCCGCATGGAGCTGAAGCCCGCCCAACCCAGCCTGGAGTTCCCCTTCACCCTGGACCTGCGGCACACCAGTGCGTCCTTGATCGTCTAGCATCGTGTCTCCGGCGAGCGTGGGTTCACGTTCCAGGCTGCCGCAGACCAGGAGATGTAATGGATGCCTCCCTCCCCACGGGGATTCGAACTGGAGACGGCAGATGAAGGGGCTGTTTGGCCGGTTCTGCTTGCAGGCAATGCAAGGTGGACCCTCGAATGGCTACGGCATCG
>JBILSM010000166.1:0-5324 GCA_044372085.1 Rubrivivax sp. | reverse complement strand
GCCTTGGCCGAGCCGGGCAGGAAGCCCAGCCCGAAATCAACGACCGAAGTGCGCCTTTGCGTCATAGAGGGTCTCGACGGTGATGGTGGACACGCCACGCTCTGCAGCGAAGCGCTCGGTGTTGCGGCGGGCTTTGCCGCGCACGAAGAAGGGGATCTTGTGCAGTTCCTTTTGGGCGTCGGCGCTCCAGCTGGCGGGGCCGGCCTCCGGCGCCGAGGTGCCGGGCACGGCCTGGAGCGAGCCGGGTTCGATGGTGATGCTGTGCGGTCCTTGCGGTACACCGGGTATGCCGGTTGCTGGCGCTGGCGCAGGCGTCGGTGCGGCTTCGGCCGCGGCCGGTGCCTGGTGGGACAGCGCATCGGCAGCAAGCGGCGCCGCCGCGCTGGCAGCACCGGCGTGGGACAGATGCGAGGCCGCGGCGCCCTCGTGGAACTCGAAGTCCTCGCGGAACATCGTCAGCAGATGCTCTTCCAGACCCATCATCAGCGGGTGCACCCAGGTGTCGAAGAGCACATTCGCGCCCTCGAAGCCCATCTGCGGGGCATAGCGGGCCGGGAAATCCTGCACGTGCACGGGGGCGGAGATCACGGCGCAGGGCAGGCGCAGCCGCTTGGCAATGTGGCGCTCCATCTGCGTGCCCAGCACCAGTTCGGGCTGGGCTTCGGCGATGCGGGCTTCCACCTCCAGGTAATCGTCGCTGATCAGGGGTTCGACGCCGTAGAGTTTGGCGGCCTCGCGCACCTCACGCGCGAACTCGCGGCTGTAGGTGCCCAGCCCCACCACCTTGAAGCCCAGCTCGCGGGCGGCCACCCGGGCCGCCGCCACGGCGTGCGACGCGTCGCCGAAGACGAACACGCGCTTGTCGGTGAGGTAGGTGGAATCCACTGACTTGGAATACCAGGGCGCACGGGAGGCGTTCTCGGCCAGCACGCCTGCAGCGTCCACCCCGGCCAGACCGGCCAGACCGGCCACTTCGGCGATGAACTCGCGCGTGGCGCCCACGCCAATCGGGATGGTCTTGGTGAAAGGTTGACCGTGGATGCGTTGCAGCCACTGCGCTGCCTGGCCCGCGGTCTCAGGGTAGAGCACCACGTTGAAATCGGCCTGCGGCAGGCGGGCGATGTCGTCGGGGCTGGCGTTCAGGGGCGCGGTGACGCTCACGTCCACGCCCAGCTGCTGCAGCAGCCGGGTGATCTCGATGACATCGTCACGGTGGCGAAAGCCCAGGGCCGTGGGCCCCAGCAGGTTGCACAGCGGCCGGCGCCCTGCCAGCGGCGCACGCTCCACGCGCGTGGTGCCGGCGATGGCCCGCACCACCTGGTAGAAGGTCTCGGCGGCGCCCCAGTTCTCCTTGCGCTGGTAGGCGGGCAGCTCCAGCGGCACCACCGGCACGGGCAACTGCAAGGCTTGCGCGAGACCGCCGGGATCGTCCTGGATCAGCTCGGCGGTGCAGGACGAACCCACCAGCATGGCCTTGGGCGCAAAGCGCTCGTAGGCCTGGCGAGCGGCGGTCTTGAACAGCTCGGCGGTGTCGCCGCCCAGGTCACGCGCCTGGAAGGTGGTGTAGGTCACGGGCGGGCGGCGGTCTCGTCGCTCGATCATCGTGAACAGAAGGTCCGCATAGGTGTCGCCCTGCGGCGCGTGCAGCACGTAGTGCACGTCCCGCATGGCCGTGGCGATGCGCATGGCACCCACATGCGGGGGGCCTTCGTAGGTCCAGAGGGTCAGTTGCATGCCGTTCAGTGCCTGTTGCGTGTTGGGCAGGTCAGGCGGCCAGCAGCTCGCGCCGGCGCAGCGGACGGGCGAACAGTTCGGCCAGATCGGCGGCCTGCTCGTAGCCATGGATGGGCGAGAACACCAGCTCGATGGCCCACTTGGTGGTCAGCCCCTCGGCCTCCAGCGGGTTGGCCAGCCCCAGGCCGCACACCGTGATGTCGGGCCGCTCGGCGCGGCAGCGATCGAGTTGGCGCTCCACGTCCTGGCCCTCGCTGAGGCGGGTGCCCGCGGGCAGCCAGGCCAGTTCCTGGGCCAGGTGCTCCCGGTGCAGGTAAGGCGTTCCCACCTCGGTGAGCACCATGCCCAGCTCGCGAGACAGGAAGCGCGCGATGGGCAGCTCCAGCTGGGAGTCCGGGAAGAAGAAGAGGCTGCGCCCTTGCAGGGCCTGGCGTTGACGCGCCAAGGCCACTTCGGCGCGGGCCCGGGCGCTGGCTGTGACCTCGGCCACAGTGGCCGCGGGAATGCCGAAGGCGGCCGCAGCCGCCTCCAGCCAGACCGTGGTGCCTTCGATGCCAATGGGGAAGGGTGCGGCGATGCGCTGGGCGCCGCGCTCTTCCAGGGCGCGTGCGGTGTCGCCCAGGAAAGGTTGGGCCAGCAGGTAGCGGGTGCCCGGACCGATGACGGGCATGCGCTGGGCGTTGCGTGCCGGCAGGAAGGCGGCCGTGGGGACGCCGATGCGCGAAAGCAACCCCGCGAGCTGGTCTTCGACGATGTCGGGCAAGGTGCCCACGACCACCAGCGGGGAGGCCTGGCGCGGGGTGCCGCCTTCTGGGGGCGTGGTGCCCAGCACCGGCACCAGCGAGGTCAGGCAGGCGTCCTCGCCCTGGGTGAAGGTGGTCTCGATGCCGCTGCCGGAGTAGTTCAGCACCCGCACCTTCGGCAGGAACTGGCGGGACAGGCGCTCGGCGGCGCGCGACAGATCCAGCTTGATCACTTCTGAAGGACAGGAGCCCACGAGGAACAGCGTCTTGATGTCGGGCCGGCGCTCCAGCAGGCGCTGCACGACACGGTCAAGTTCGTCGTTGGCATCGGCCAGGCCGGCCAGGTCGCGCTCGTCCAGGATGGCGGTGGCGAAGCGCGGTTCGGCGAAGATCATCACCCCCGCGGCGGACTGCACCAGATGCGCGCAGGTGCGCGAGCCCACCACCAGAAAGAAGGCGTCCTGGATCTTGCGGTGCAGCCAGACGATGCCTGTCAGCCCGCAGAACACTTCGCGCTGGCCGCGCTCGCGCAGCACCGGGGCGTCGGCGCAGCCGCTGTCGGCCTTCAGGGGAATCACCGTGCTCATCGGGCCGCCTCCGCCGTGGCGTTGTCCAGGGACGAAGCTCGCGAGCCCGAGGTGCCGCGTCGCGCGGCATCGCTTTGCAGCCGCGCAGCGCGCAACTTCAATACGAACTGCGTGGCGTTGATAACGTAGGCCGCGTAGGCCGCCAGCGCCAGCCACATCTGGCCCCGGGCGCCCAGGGCTCCCTGCCACAGCGCCAGCAGGTAGGCCGTGTGCAGGGCCAGCACCAGCATGCTGAAGACGTCTTCCCAGAAGAAGGCCGGGGCGAAGACCCAGACATCGAACACCACCTTCTCCCAGATGCAGCCCGTCACCATGATGGTGTAGAGCAACACCGTCTTCAGGACGATGGACGCCGTCGCGATGGCAAAGCCTTCGCCAGTCGCCAGGTAGCGCAGCACCAGCACCAGGCTGATCGCGAAGACGAGGAACTGCAAGGGCGCGAGCAAGCCTTGCACCAGCGTCCAGCGCGTCTCATCGCGCCGACGGCGTTGCTCGGGGGTGTACAGGGCGGTGGGGGCCTTCGAGGGGCTGGACATCGTCGGACGGGTTTTCCAGTTCTGGCAGCCAGCGTAGGCGCTCCGACCGATTGTGTCAATCCTGATTGACGTCATTACCACTTGACATCCTGGGGGTCGGGCTTGATGATCCGATCAAAGCTTGATGGGATCTTGAGCGCAACTCCCCGGGGGAGTCCGCTGCACGTCGCGTGGAGCGCCCGGGCCAGGAGGCTGCGCCGGGCCCCTCGTGGGGCACCGAATAAGGGTAAACCCTTATTCGGTGCATGAACGCTTTTGGAGGACGAGGTGTACAACCCAGACAACTTTCGCCGGAAGTTGCGGGATCAGGCGGCTGATGAGGGTGGCGGCCGGTCCGGGCAAGATGGCGATCCGTCCAGCGCGCTGTCGCTCAGCGCGATGGCGGCGTCCGTGGCGCACCCGGTGTTCGGCAGGTTTGCGCGGCCGCCTGAACTCCCGGTCGATGCGCCGCCGCCCGGCGGATCCGACGTTTTTGCCGATGTCGACCGTCGGCGGCGCGCGCTGGCGGATCGTCTTCATCTTGTACCGCCCGCCACCTTGCCGCAGGCGCTGGACCGCCGCGAGCGCGTGGCCCGCCTGTTCTCGGTGCTGTCGGATCACGTGATTCCGCATCTTGTGCAGTACCATGCGCGATTACCCGTGGTAGCCGCCATGAAGCCCACAGAGGCCGAGTTCGAAGAGTTCTTCGGCCACCTTCTTGAAGACCATGAGACCGGTTTCGTCGAGGCGATCCGCCGGATGACCGGTCGCGGGCTGTCCATCGAGTCCATCTACCTGGATCTGCTGGTCCCCTGTGCGGTGCGCATGGGTCAGCGCTGGGTGGATGACTGTTCTGACTTCGTGGCGGTGACGGTGGCGGTCGGGCGCTTGCAGGCGTTGCTGCGTCAATTCAGTCCCGAGTTCTGCGCTGAGGCCGCAAGGCCTGCTGCCGGTCGCCGCATCCTGCTGGCGCAGCCGGATGACGAAACCCACATGTTCGGCCTGTCCGTGGTGGCAGAGTTCTTCCGGCGAGACGGCTGGGATGTCGTCGGTGGCGTGGCCGGCACCGGCATCGACCCCGTGCAGCGCGTGCGCAGCGAGTGGTTCGATGTGGCCGGCCTGTCCGTGGGCAGCGAGTTGAAGCTGCCCTGGCTGCGTGAGCGCATCGAGGCCATGCGCCAGTACTCCACCAATCCCGGCCTTGTGATCATGGTGGGTGGGCCGCTGTTTTCGGCCGACCCGGCGCGCGTGCAGTGGGTGGGCGCGGATCTCACGTCGGATGCGGGCTCGGCCCCCCGGGCGGCTGAAAAACTTCTGACCGAACGTGCGCGGCCGCAAGCGTCCCCGCCCCCGGAAGGTTCAGGGTCTCTTCAATAGTTCGATGTTCATCAACATGGGTGCTTCTTGTGTCCAACAGCCGCCGGTCCTGCACGGGTCCGCATGGCGTCGCCTGGTGAAATCCTGATGGCGGACAACCTGTTCATAGGAGATCTCGACCCCCGGGCAGCAGTTCGTCTGGTGGAGTCCACCAGTGATCTGGTGCTGCTGCTGGATGCGGCCGGCGGCGTCCTGGAGGTCTCCGTGCATGATGGCAGCCTGGCCGGGCTGGGGGCTGCGGCCTGGGTGGGCCGGCCGTGGGTGGACACCGTCACGGTGGAAAGCCGCGAGAAGATCGTCGCGTCTTTGGCAGATGCTGCGCAGGCCACCCCCTCACGCTGGCGCCAGGTGAACCACCCGGTGCCGGG
>JBILSM010000066.1:0-16312 GCA_044372085.1 Rubrivivax sp. | reverse complement strand
CCGCATGATGATCGCACTGCACAAGAACGCCACGACCACGCCTGCGGTGCGGGCGCAGATCCAGCAGTCTTCGGCCACCGAAGGCGAGCTGGCTGCGCAGTACAGCATCAGCCGCACGACCGTTCAGCGCTGGAAGCACCGCGACTCGGTCGAAGACCGCAGCCACACGCCGCATCGGTTGCAGACCACGCTGAACGCCGGCCAGGAGGAGTTGGTCGTCTACCTGCGCAAGCAGCTGCGCCTGCCGCTGGACGACTTGCTTGCGGTGGTGCGCGAATTCATCCACCCGACGATGGGTCGCTCCTCCTTGCACCGGCTGCTGGTGCGCCGAGGTGTGGACCAGTTGCCCAAGCCGTCGCCCGAGTCTTCTCCTGCCAAGCCCTTCAAGGCCTACGAGCCGGGATACGTCCACATCGACGTGAAATACCTGCCCCAGATGGCCGACGAGCCGTCGCGCGGCTACGTGTTCGTGGCCATCGACCGCGCCACGCGCTGGGTGTTTATCTCGATCAAGCGGCGCAAGACGGCGGCAGCCGCGCGCAGCTTCCTCAACGAGGTAGCCAAGGCTGCGCCGTTTGCGATCAGCACCATCCTGACCGACAACGGCAAGGAGTTCACTGACCGTCTGTTCGGCAGCCGCGCCAAAGACGCCTCTGGCGAGCACGAGTTCGACCTCCTGTGCGACAGCCTGGGCATCGAACACCGGCTGACCAGGCCGCGTACGCCGCAGACCAATGGCATGGTCGAGCGGTTCAACGGCAGGCTTGAGCAGGTGCTGCAAACGCACCGCTTCAGCAGCGCCGAGGATCTGAGCAAGACACTGCATCGCTACGTGTGGCTGTACAACCAGCACTTGCCGCAAAAGGCGCTCAACCACCAGACACCCCTGACGGCCTTGAAACGGTGGCAGGAATCACATCCGCACCTGTTCAAGAAAAAGGTCGTTAATCATCCGGGACCTGACATTTAGGCCTTACAGCAGCAGGGGAACAAAGCCTGCTGCGAGTGAGACCACAAAGCCTACGATCACAACCCACCAAATGTTCCGCCGAAGACTCTCTCGCTCAGCAGCATGCGAAATCTCCTCGCCCCAAAGGAACAGCGGCTCGGATGCGAAGATACGAAGCCAGCGAAACTTCTTTTCAGCTATAGCAGTGTGAGCCATAAGCAAGAGTACTATGGCAATGTAGCCGCCTGCAGTCCATAGCCCATTCTTCCAAGGTTGTGGAGGCGGGAGGCCAGCCCAAACGCTTAGCCTGAATCCAATCATTGCGATAACAGGAGCGAACAGAAGGAATATCCAATTGGGAAAGGTCTTGATCTTGAAAAGTCGCGTTACTTGCGGTTCAAGTTCATCGGCCAGCATTAGAGCCCAAGTCTTGTCGGGCGAGGATATTCGGATCCTTACATCGGGCTGTTGTACAGGCGGTTCATCCTTGTCAAAGACAATCCATGCAACCTTATCCTGGTCCCTATCCTTGACTTCCTTGAGCGCGGCAGTCTTCCTCAACTCAATGCCTAGCAATCTAATTCTGTGCTCTGGCAGATTTGGATCTGAAAGGATCTCGTCAATGCTTTCTGTCTCGTAGAAGCGATCGTCTTCGCGCTGGACGTGAAATGTAACGGTGAGTGGTTCACTGTAGTTTGCTGCAGCCTTCTTAAGGATGCCCTCGATTCGGCGTAATCCGTCGTCGTCGAGGGCGAAGAGCTGCTTGTACCGCTTGTAGATGCCAGAGGCGAGTGTCAAGACCAATCTCCCGAAGTGTGTGGTTGTTTGTGAGGCCTAACAGGCTATTGAAGAACCGATTTCGGGAACCCGGAGCGAGACGGTGGACCTATCAAGTAGCATTTTCAGTGTATACGCTACCTGGGAAGCGCTCGTGGGCTCTGCGTCGCGGGCCTGATTTCGATAGTGAATTTGCATCGCGTCGCACCCGTCAGAACGGTTCTTCAACAGCCTGCTAACGAATGAAAGGGACTTCCCCGTCCCGAGTCAGCCACAAAACGGCAGCCGGCCACAAAGTGCCACGATGGGAAGTGCGAACTCCCATCAACTCACTCGGAAAGGGACGTCCATGGCTATCGTATTCGTCGGCATCGATCTCGCCAAGAACGTGTTTGCGGTGCACGGGGCTAACCCGGCTGGAAAGTCCGAACGGGTGGCTATTGGAAGACACTGGTCGCTGCGATCGCTGCGAAGAACGCCCGCATGGCGTGGGCGGCACTGGTGAAGGGCGAAGCGTTTGCCATGCCGGCGTGAGGCATCAACTGCCAAGCCGACCAACCCCACTACCCGGAGACCAGACACACACCGAATACACCGCCGCGTGACGGCTCGCGTTGATGCGTCAAGGTTGGACCTGTGCGAGGAATACCTGATTAGCTCAAGGAGGCGGCTTGTACTGACCTCGGCTAACGAATGAGGACCTCGCGCGCGTCTCGCATCAGGGTCTGCAGCAGATGAGCTGCGTCGATGACCACTTGTAGTACTCCCAGTCCGCACCCTTGACCTGTTCATCGCGACTACCTAAGGGTCGTCGGATACCGAAACCAACTTCCGTGATGAGTCGCTGTGCGACTCATCACGGCAGAGTATTGATTGACAGATGGGGAAGCCCTTGTAGTTCAAGGTAACCAGCGCTGCGCCGCTTTATGGCGCAGCGTCCTGTTGACCGCAGGGTTGGGCATTACCGACTATCTCCGTCCAATCACCAACCACGCAGGGACGTTGGCGTCATCCAGTTTCTGGGGCTGCACAGTAAAGTTGTTCCAGCTGATGGCGTAGCTCACTTCCAAAACAGGCGAAACTTCAAAGCCGTTGCTTTCCATGATCCTTGCATTTTTAAGTGCCTCCAGTTCACTGCTGTAGACCGCGATCGAGACGTCGTTGGCTTTCATAGTTTGGGTCTCCTTATTTGGCGTTTAGAGTGTCTAGCATAGGCTTGGCAACGGTTTCATGCGGATAGGCTGTTATGACCGTTCGTAGCTCATCCATTGTCTTGGCGTTCTTGATGCGTTTTTGCCGTGCGTCAGGAATATCTTTTCCTGGTGACTTGGTAAAAGCATTCGCAAGGCGCGTAGTATTTATTTTTTTGGGGTCTGTGGTGTCAGCGAGATCACCCAAGAGCTCACTTAACTCGTTTTTGCTTAGGGTAACTGCTTTGTCAAGCGCCGCCTTCTCGGTGGCTGATAAGGCGACATTTCCGTTGGTATTGACCAACCCTGCACCGCCGTTTTGTGCAAGCAGTCTCGCGGCAAGTCCCGTGGCGAAATACTGCGCGATCTCTCCCGTCACCTCTGCCTTCTTGCCCTCTGAATCAACGCCACCGCCGAGCTTGGAACCGAAACTGGCCAGTACGGAGTACGTGTCTGTCCGTTCGGTGCTGTCGACACCCTCAAACTTCGGGCAAGTGGTGGATGAAGTACATGGCGAAGGTTGCAAAGCTCCGCCGCCGGCTGTTGGTGCCTGGTTAGGCAACAATGGCATCCACACTGCCTCCTGACGCTTATAGCCCAGAGTTACGCCGACGCCGCTGGTCGCATCCTGCGATACGTCAAGCGCTACTTTCGTGTTCGTACCAAAAACCATAACGTTCGTGTGTTGTGGTGTAGAACTGCATCCGAACAGTGAGGTCACAAGCACGATCAGGAACGCGCGCTCTGTAGAGCAAAAACAACTCGTCAAACTTTTCATTGGGCCTCTCCATATTTAAGGGTTGGACTCACTGCCGCACAAAATCCCGGCATATCTTTGAAGAAAGATAACTTCCTTACTGCATCGTCGAGTTGTCTCTGCGTCGAAACTAGTATAACAAGGCGACAGTCGAGCGGGACAACGACCCGCTTATCACGCAAGAAGCCAATCCCAATGCCGTTATCTATGCGGATGCCGACGGTTGATACGTCTGACAGATACACGGGTTGCGACGCCTCTGCTTGGGGAGCCTCCACGCGGACATAGCCGAGGTAGCGCCGGACCAACGTACCGTCAGGCTGCACAGTGGAACTGAAAGCACACCCGCCCATCGCAGCCAAGAGCAAAACGCCAGCAATGCGAGCGGATAGCGTGGCAAAAAGATGCGGCATGGGTTTCATGTGACCTGTGGATGTGTCGTTGAATCGCTAAAGGGCCAGGGCTGTGGTGATACAAATGTATAGACCGCTGCGCGACGTCAACTGAACATGGCTCTAGTGATGCCCAACCTTGTATAGGGCTTGGAGGTGAATCGACTGCAGTCGGCCTAAATCGGTCACTGTTCATCGTCGTCACCCTGCTGCTTCCCTCTTCTGTGGGCCCACTACTCCTGGGTGATGTGCACTTGAAAAGGCCGCCTGAATTCTTGCGGATGCGCACGCCCCGCAAACCCAGCTCACAGGCCCCACGTCAGCCCGCACTTGTGCCCGCAGCGCCCTCGCCTGTCAATCCCCCCAAGGTTCGATTGACGGTGGATCACAAAAAGGCCTAGGCAGGTGATCAAGCTGCCCCGCCCTGCCTCGCCTGCTCGACACGCTGCGCCACGCCATCCGTGTGCGCCACTATTCGATCCGCACCGAGCAGGCCTCTGTCGATGGGTCCCAGCGCTTCGTGAGGCCGCTTGTCCGGGCCTCAGGCCGCAGCGCGCAGCGCCCATGCTTCCTGCGTCAGCGTGTTCAGGCTCTGGCCATCGGCTTGGCTTACAACGGCCCTTCAGCGATAGACCTCGCGCCGGTTGCCCAGGCGAAGCACGCGCACGACGATGCGATCGTCTTGGATGTCACAGATGATGCGCCAATCGCCCACCCGGTACTTCCAGTAGGTCCCCAGCCGGGCACCTGCGAGGGGTTCGCCCAAGCTGCGTGGATCGTCAAGGCCCGAGAGCCGAGTCCTGAGAAAGCCCACCAGGCGCTGCTGCACCGCGCGATCGAGTTTCTTCAGGTCTTTCAGCGCGGCAGGATCGAATTCGACCCTATAGGCCAAGTTCGCGCTCCACGTCCTCAAGCGGAATGGATTTGCGGTTGCGCCTCGCGCGCGCTTCGGCCAGGTGGTAGTCCTCCAGGTCGTCGATGTATTCGAGGATGGCCTCGCGCGCGAGTGCAGTCTTGGTGCGGCCGGTCTCGCTGGCAAGCGCCGCGAGTCGCTGCTCGATCGTGTCGGGAAGACGTATGGCCAGCATGGTGATGAACCTCTGGGAGAAGTTGCTATACAAGTATAGCGACCTGCCCCTCTAGCCCCTGAAGCCCCCTCAAGCCGTCGCCCGATACCCCCGCGGAATGGCGGCCAGCAGGCGCTGGGTGTATTCCTGCTTCGGGTGCGCCAGGATCTCCTGGGCGCTGGCTTGTTCCACCACCACGCCGTCCTTCATCACCAGCACTTCGTCGCTGATGAAGCGCACCACGGCCAGGTCGTGGCTGATGAAGACGTAGGACAGGCCGAACTCGTCCTGCAGGTCTTTCAGCAGGTTCAGCACCTGGGCCTGGACGGAGACGTCCAGGGCGCTGACGGCTTCGTCCAGCACCAGCACTTCGGGGTTGAGCGTCAGGCAGCGCGCAATGGCAATGCGCTGGCGCTGGCCGCCAGAGAACTCGTGCGGGTACTTGCCGAAGGCGCGGTCGTCCAGGCCCACCTTCGCCAGCAACTCACGGGCGCGCTGTTCGCGCTCGGCCGTGCTGGCGCCAATGCCGTGGATCTCCATGGGCTCGATCAGGGTCTGGCCGATGGTGAAGCGCGGGTTCAGGCTGGCGTACGGGTTCTGGAAGACGATCTGGATGCGCCGGCGCATGGCTTGGCGCTCGCGGTCGGACAGTTTGAGCAGGTTCTTGCCGTCGAAGATGACTTCGCCGCCCGTGGGTTCGTGCAGGCGCAGCAGCGTCAGGCCCATGGTGGTCTTGCCCGAGCCGGATTCGCCCACCACGCCCAGCGTGTGGCCGCGCTTCAACTGGAAGTTGACGTTCTGCACGGCCTTGAATTCGCGCTTGCCGAAGAGGCCGTTCACAAGAAAACGCAGGGCCGCCCCAAGTTTTCTTGCGCCCCCTTGGGGGGCCGGGCCGGGCAGCGCCCGGCCCTCGGGGGCGCTTTTTATCCAGAAGCTCTTTGCAAGGGACCGAACCTCCAGCACCACGGGGGCGTTCGGGTCCTTGGGTGGGGCCTGGGCCACCTCCGCGCCTGCACCGCCAGCGGCGCCCCGCGAAAGCGCCATGTGGTCGTCAATCACCATCAGCCGTGCCGGGTTGCCTTCAAGGCTGGGGCGGCAGGCCAGCAGGGCGCGGGTGTAGTCGTCCTGCGGGCTGGCGAAGATCTGCGCCACCGGGCCTTGCTCGCGGATGAGGCCGTTACGCATCACCACCACGTGGTCGGCCACCTCGCCCACCACGCCCAGGTCGTGGCTGATGAACAGCACGCTCATGCGCCGGGTGGTCTTGAGCTTGCCGATGAGCTCCAGGATCTGGCGCTGGATGGTGACGTCCAGCGCCGTGGTGGGCTCATCCGCAATCAGCAGCTTGGGCTCGCAGGTCAGCGCCATGGCGATCATCACGCGCTGCTGCTGGCCGCCTGACATCTCGTGCGGGTAAGACGCCATGCGCCGTGCCGGCTCGGGAATGCCCACCTCGGCCAGCAGTTCCTCGGCGCGCTTCCAGGCCTGCGCCTTGCTCATGCCTCTGTGCTTGATCAGCGGCTCGGCCAACTGCTCGCCCACCGTGAACACCGGGTTCAGCGAGGACATCGGGTCCTGGAAGACGCAGGCGATCTCGCGCCCGCGCAGCGCCTGCAGCTCGGCCAGGCTGGCCTGGAGCAGATCACGCCCCTGCCACAGCACCTGGCCCGCGCGCTCGGCGTTGTCGGGCAGCAGGTTGACGATGGACATGGCGGTGACGCTCTTGCCCGAGCCCGATTCGCCCACCAGCGCCACGATGGTGTTCTCGGGGATGTCGAAGCTCACGCCTTGCGCGCCACGCCCCACGGCCTCGGCGCGCTGTGCCACGCCGTCCACGCGCCCCATGCGGAAGGCGACTTTCAGGTCGCGAATGCTCAGCAGCATGGGGGTGTCTCCGGCCGCGCTCATTCGAGCCCCCGCAGCTTGGGGTCCAGCGCGTCGCGCACGGCATCGGCCATGAGCGAGAACGCGGTGACGAACACGGCCATGAACAGCGTGGCCGCGGCCAGTTGCCACCAGTGGCCCAGGATCAGCTCACTTTGTGCTTCGGCCAGCATGGTGCCCCAGGAGACATCCTCCACGCCCACGCCCAGGCCCAGGTACGACAGGATGACCTCGCTCTTGATGAAGCCCACCACCAGCAGGCTCATGCGCACCAGGATGACGTGGCTGATGTTGGGCAGGATGTGCTTGAACATGCGGCTCCACGCCGAAGCGCCGATGGCTTCGGCCGCGCGCACGTACTCGCGCCCGCCGTGCTTCATGAACTCGGCACGCACCTGGCGGTACAGCCCCGTCCAGCCCGCCAGCCCCAGGATCAGCACCACCGTGCCGATGCCGCGTCCGAACACCGCAGCAAACGCGAAGATCAGCAGGATGCCCGGAATGGCCTCGAAGACGTTGTACAGCCACTCCAGGAAGTCGCCCACCTTGCCGCCGAAGAAGCCGGCCAGCGCGCCCAGCACGGTGCCGATCACCGTGGCCAGCACGGCGGCCAGCACGCCCACGAAGACCGAGATCTGCGTGCCCTTGACCGCCTTGTCCAGCACGTCACGGCCCAGGCGGTCGCCGCCCAGGGGCAGGGTCTCGGCCTTGGGCGTCTCGGTGGTGCGGTACTTCTTGGCCGCCTCTTCGATTTCCGCGTAGCGTGGTGCCAGCGGGTCCACGGCGGAGAGGTCCACGTTCGGGCCCTTGGGCACCTCAATGGCGCCCGTGGCCTCGGGCGGCTTGGGGCCGATGAAGGTGGGCGGCGCATTGGCCACGCCCACCTCAGCCTGCCAGTTCTTGGCCACCAGGCCCAGCGAGGCCAGCAGCACCAGCAGCAAGAAGGCCAGCACGATGAGGGCCGAGACCAGGCCCACGCGGTCGGCCTTGAAGCGGCGCCAGGCGGCGTGCCAGACGCCTTCGGACTTCTCGGCGGGGGCGACGGGGGCCGCGGTGGCGGCAGGGTTCAGGCCGGCCGCGCTCATTTCAGCACCACCCGGGGGTCGACCAGCTTGAACATCACGTCCACGATGAGGTTGATGACCATCGTCAGCACCGCCAGGTACACGGCAATCGCCTGGATCACGGGGTAGTCGCTTCGGTTCACCGCCAGCAGGATCTCCCGGCCCAGGCCGGGGATGGAGAAGAACACCTCGATGAGGAAGGAGCCCACAAAGATGCCCGGCAGCGACAGGCCGATGTTGGTGAGGATGGGGATCATGGCGTTGCGCAGCACGTGCTTGAACATCACCGTGTTCTCGGTCAGGCCCTTGGCGCGGGCGGTGCGCACGTAGTCGTGGCCCAGTTCATCCAGGAAGAAGCTGCGGTACAGGCGCGTCTGCGGCGCCAGGCCCACCATCACGGCCAGCAGCACCGGCAGCGGCACGTAGGTGAGCAGGTTGGTCCAGAGGTTGTCGCTCCAGCCCTGCACCGGGAACCAGCCCAGCTGGAAGCCGAACAGGTACTGCCCCACGATGATGTAGACCAGGAAGCTGATGGACAGCGCCACGGTGGTGATGACCATGAGCGTGCGGTCGGCCAGCGAGCCGCGGCGGTAGGCCACCCACATGGCCAGGGGCAGGGCCAGCAGCACGTCCAGCACCAGGATGGGCAGCATCACCGTCAGCGTGGCCGGCAGGCGTGAGGCGAAGAGGCTGCTCACCGCTTCGTTCGTGGCCCAGCTCTTGCCCCAGTCAAAGGTGACGATGCTCTTGAGGTAGATGCCCAGCTGCACCCACACCGGCTGGTCCAGGCCCAGCTGCTGGCGGATGGCGGCGATCTGCTCGGGGGTGGCGTTCAGGCCGCCCAGGATCTCGGCCGGGTCGCCCCCGAAGTACTTGAAGAGGAAGAACACCAGCAGCACGACGCCGAGGATCGTCGGCACCATCTGCCACAGGCGCCGCAGGATGTAGGCGGCCATCGTTGAATTTCTCCTGATGGGGGGCTCGTGCCTGAGTGTAGAAGCCCTGGTGCACGCCGGCCCGGGTCTTTGGTGCGCCGCTAGACTGCCCAGTGTGTTCAGACGTCGCCTGCCTGCCATCACTTCGGCGCGATCGCCCGCCCTGCAGGGGCTGCTGTGGGCCGGGGCGGTGTGCATGTGCCTGGGCGCTGCTGCGGCGTCCGCGCCGGCCAGCGCCCAGGGGGCGGCCGCGGCCGTCACCAAGAACCTGCGCTACGCCTTCCCGGTGGCCGAGACGAGCTTCGACCCGGCGCAGATCTCTGACCTCTATTCGCGCACCATCGTGGGTGCGCTCCTGGAGGCGCCGCTGGAGTTCGAGTTCCTGGCCTCGCCCGCGCGCATGCGGCCCAACACCGCAGCGGCCATGCCCGAGGTGTCGGCGGACTTTCGCAGCTTCACTTTCCGCCTCAAGCCCGGCATCCACTTTTCCGACGACCCCGCTTTCAAGGGCGTGAAGCGCGAGCTCACCGCGGCCGATTACGTCTACGCCCTCAAGCGCCACTACGACCCGCGCTGGAAGAGCGCCAACCTCTACATCCTGGAGAACGCCAAGATCCTGGGCCTGTCGGAGTTGCGCAAGGAACTGATCGCGGCCAAGAAGCCGTTCGACTACGACCGCGAAGTGGAGGGCCTGAAGGCGCTGGACCGCTACACCTTCCGCATCCAGCTGGCCGAGCCCAACCCGCGCTTTCTCTACAACTTCACCGACGGCTCTTTCGTCGGCGCCGTGGCGCGCGAGGTGGTGGAGTTCTACGGCGACAAGATCGGCGAGCACCCGGTGGGCACCGGGCCGTTCCGGCTGGTCAACGCCGAGTGGAAGCGCAGCTCGCGCATCGTGCTGGCGCGCAACCCGAGCTACCGCGAGGTGCTGTACGACGAGACCGCGCCCGAGGGCGACGCAAGGCTGCAGGCCGTGGCCGCGCAACTCAAGGGCCGGCGCCTGCCCCTGGTGGACCGGGTGCAGATCTCGGTGGTGGAAGAGGCGCAGCCGCGCTGGCTGTCCTTCCTGAACGCCGAGCATGATGTGCTGGAGAGCGTGCCGGCGGAGTTCTCCACCCTGGCCGCGCCCCACAACCGTCTGGCGCCCAACCTGGCGCGCCGGGGCGTGGGCATGGTGCGCTACCCGCGCGCCGATGTGGCGCTGAGCTACTTCGCCATGGAGCACCCGGTGGTGGGCGGCTACGAGCCGCACAAGGTGGCGCTGCGCCGCGCCATCGCCTTGGGCGTGGACCTGGACAAGGAAATCCGCCTGGTACGCAAGGGCCAGGCCATTCCCGGCCAGAGCCCCATCGGCCCCCAGACCTATGGCTACGACCCGGCCTTCAAGTCAGAGATGAGCGAGTACAACCCGCCCAAGGCCCACGCCCTGCTGGACCTGCACGGCTACGTGGACAAGAACGGCGACGGCTGGCGCGACCAGCCCGATGGCAAGCCGCTGGTGCTGGAGTACGCCACCCAGCCCGACCAGACCAGCCGCCAGCTCATCGAGCTGTGGAAGAAGAACATGGACGCGCTGCGCATCCGCATCGAGTTCAAGACCGCCAAGTGGCCGGAGAACCTGAAGAGCAGCCGCGCCGGCAAGCTGATGATGTGGGGCGTGGGCTGGGGCGCCGGTGCGCCCGATGGCGACACCTTCCTGGCCCTGGGCTACGGCCCCAACCAGGGCGGCGCCAACCACGCGCGCTTCAACCTGCCCGACTTCAACCGCGCCTACGAAGCGCAGCGCCTGCTCCCCGACGGCCCCGAACGCCTGGCGCTGATGGACGAGGCCAAGCGCCTGATGGTGAGCTACATGCCCTACAAGATCCACGCCCACCGCATCGCCACCGACCTGCACCACCCCTGGGTGCAGGGCTACCACCGCAACCTCTTCGTGCGGGATTTCTTCAAGTACGTGGACCTGGACGTGCAGGCGCGCGAGCGCGCCGGAAAGTGAGCCCTCCCATGACAGCCGTGCGCAGACGTGTTGTTTCAACGGCCCGGGCGGCAGGCCAGGTGTCGACCGCCTGGAGGGCGCTGGCCGCCCTGGGCGCCGCAGGCCTGGCCCTGGCGTTCACCCCCGCCCTGGCCCAGCCCAAGGCGGCGCCCGCCGCATCCGCGCCAGCGGCCGAGCGCGAACCCATGAAGCCCGCCGCCCCAGGCCAGAAGGTGCTGCGCTACGCCTTCAACGCCGGCGAGACCGGCTTTGACCCCGCGCGCATCGTCGACCTGTACTCGCGCATCATCACCACCCACATCTTCGAGGCCCTGTACACCTACGACCACCTGGCCCGGCCCGCCCGGATCAAGCCGCTGATCGCCGACGGCATGCCCGAGCATTCGCCTGACTTCCGCACCTGGACGGTCAGGCTCAAGAAGGGCATCTACTTCGCCGACGACCCGGCCTTCGGCGGCAAGAAGCGCGAGGTGGTGGCGCAGGATTTCGTCTACGCCCTCAAGCGCTTTGCCGACCCCGCCAACAAGAGCCCGGTGGTGGCCGGCGTGCTGGACACCAAGTACATCGGCCTGGCGGCGCTGCGCGACAAGGCGCTCAAGGAGAAGAAGCCCTTCGACTACGACACCGAGATCGAGGGCCTGCGCGCGCTGGACCGCTACACCCTCCAGTACAAACTGGAGGAGCCCCGCCCGCGCTTTCTGGACAGCCTGGCCGCCAGTGACCTGTTCGGTGCCGTGGCGCGCGAGGTGGTGGAGGCCTACGGCGAAGCCATCCCCGCCCACCCCGTGGGCACGGGGCCCTTCAAGCTCACGCAGTGGCGGCGCAGTTCGCTCATCGTGCTGGAGCGCAACCCCCACTACCGCGAGGTGCGGTACCACGCCGAGCCTGCGGCGGACGATGCGCAGGGGCAGGCGATCCTGGCGAAGTTCAAGGGCCGCAAACTGCCCATGATCGACCGCGTGGAGGTGTCCATCATCGAGGAGTCGCAGCCGCGCTGGCTGTCGTTCCTGAACGAGCAGATCGACTTCGTCAGCGTGCCGCTGGAGTTCGCCAATCAGGCCGTGCCCAACGGCAAGCTCGCGCCCAACCTGGCGCGCCGGGGCATCCAGCTCCACCGCGCGCTCAACCCTGATTCGGCCTTCACCTACTTCAACATGGAAGACCCGGTGGTCGGGGGCTACACGCCCGAGCGCATTGCGCTGCGGCGGGCGATTGCGCTGGGCATGGATGTGCAGCGCGAGATCCGCGTCATCCGCCGCGGCCAGGCCGTGCCTGCGCAGTCCCTCATCGTGCCGCACACCACCGGCTACGACGCCAGGTTCAAGAGCGAAAACGGCGACTTCGACCCCGCCCGCGCCAAGGCCCTGCTGGACCTGCACGGCTACGTGGACAGGAACGGTGACGGCTGGCGCGACCAGCCCGATGGCCAACCCCTCACGCTGGAGGTGGCCACGCAGCCCGATCAGCTCAGCCGCCAGTTCGACGAGCTGTGGAAGAAGAACATGGAGCGCATCGGCATCCGCGTGAAGTTCTTCCCGGGCAAGTGGCCCGAGCAGCTCAAGGCCGCGCGCGCGGGCAAGCTGATGTTGTGGACGCTGGGCTCTTCCGCCGCGGGTTTGGACGGGCAGGGCGCTCTGGCCCGCCTGTACGGCCCGCAGGCCGGCAGCCAGAACCTGGCCCGCTTCAAGAACGCCGAGTTCGACAGGATCTACGAGCGCATGCAGGTCATGGCCGATGGCCCGGAGCGCGAGGCCCTGTTCGACCAGGCCAAACGCATCTCGGTGGCCTACATGCCCTACAAGACCACGGTGCACCGCTTCACCAACGATCTGGTGCAGCCCTGGGTGCAGGGCTACCGCCGTCCGCTGTTCTGGAACGACTGGTGGCACATGGTCGACATCGATGCGGCCCGGGCACCCGCGGTGACGAAGTGACCGCAGCGCGGCTGTTCAGGCCCGGCTCTGGGGCTGCGACGGCAGGCCGATGAAGCGGCGCCGCCTGCTGCAAGGGGCTGCGGCCTCGGCGCTGGCAGCCGAGGCGGGCCTGGCCGCGCAGGCGGCCTCAGCTGCGGCCCCTGCACCGACCGCCGCACCAGCCCCCGCGTCGGTCCCCGGCACCCCCAAGACCTTGCGCATCGCCTTCCCGGCGCCGGAGTCGAGCTTCGACCCCACGCAGACCAACAGCGACGCCTATTCCACGGCCATCATTGCGCAGATCCTGGAGGCGCCGCTGGCCTATGACTACCTGGCGCGCCCCGTGCGCCTGGTGCCGCAGACGGCCGCCGCCCTGCCCGAGGTTTCTGCCGATGGCCGCACGATCACCGTGCGCCTGCAGCCCGGCATCTTCTTCGCCGACGACCCGGCCTTCAAGGGGCAGCGCCGCGAACTGGTGGCGCAGGACTATGTCTACGCCATCAAGCGCTTCTACGACCCGCAGTACAACTCCAGCGACCTTTACCTCTTCGAGACCGCCAAGCTGCTGGGGCTTTCCGCGCTGCGCGAGCGTGCGCTCAAGACGCGCCAGCCCTTCGACTACGACGCCGAGGTGGAAGGCCTGAAGGCGCTGGACCGCTACACCTTCCGCCTGGTGCTGGGCGAGCCCAACCCGCGCTTCGTCTACCTGCTGGCCGACCCTGCGATCACCGGCGCCGTGGCGCGCGAGGTGGTGGCGTTCTACGGCCAGGACATTGGCGCGCACCCGGTGGGCACGGGGGCCTTCCGCCTGAAGAGCTGGCGCCGCGCCTCGCGCATCGTGCTGGCCCGTAACCCTGGGTACCGGCGTGTGGTCTACGACGGCACGCCGGCCGACGCGGGGCCCGAGGGCGCCCTGGCCCAGCCCATCGCCCGCAGCCTGGCGGGCCGCGCCCTGCCGCTGGTGGACGAGGTGCAGGTGGACATCGTGGAGGAATCGCAGCCGCGCTGGCTGTCGTTCCTGAATGGCACCTACCACTGGCTGGGGGTGCCGGGGGACTTTGTGCGCCTGGCCGCACCCGGCGGTGAGCTGGCCCCGTTCCTGAAGAAGAAGGGCGTCACCCTGCAGCGCAGCCTGCAGCCCGGCATCAGCATGAGCTTCTTCTTCATGGAGCACCCGCTGGTGGGCGGCTACACGCCCGAGAAGGTGGCGCTGCGCCGCGCCATCGGCCTGGCCTTCGACGGGCAGCGCTACATCGACACGGTGCTGGGCGGTCAGGCCGTGCTGGCCCAGTCCACCATCCCGCCGTTCACCTCGGGGTTCGAGGCCGACTACCGCAGCGAGATGAGCAGCTTCGACCCGGCACGCGCCCAGGCCCTGCTGGACCTGCACGGCTACGTGGACCGCAACGGCGACGGCTGGCGCGAGCAACCCGACGGCGCGCCGCTGGAACTGGTGATGGCCAGCATGGGCTCGCAGCGCGACCGGCTGTCGAACGAGCTGTGGAAGCGCTCCATGGACCGCATCGGGGTGAGGATGCGCTTCGATGTCTCCACCTGGCCCGAGCTGCTGAAGAAGAGCCGCGCCGGCACGCTGATGATGTGGGGCTATTCCTGGGGTGCCGGTTCACCCGACGGCGGCTTCTTCCTGGGCATCGCCTACGGCCCGAACGCGAGCGAGTCCAACGACCCGCGCTTCCGGCTGGAGGCCTTTGACCGCCTGTACGAGCGCCAGCAGCGCCTGCCCGACGGCCCCGAGCGCGCGGCCCTGATGCGCCAGGCCAAGGACCTGCTCACCGCCTACATGCCCTACAAGGTGCACGGTCACGCCATCGCCAACGATCTCATCCAGCCGTGGACCCGGCACTACTGGCGCCACCCCTTCATGCGCGACACCTGGCGCTTTGTGGAGGTGGGGGGGTGACTTGCCGCCAGCCAGCCGGCTGCGGGGGTCTTCCCGGCTTCAGCCCTGGGACGGACAAGCCTCAAGGGCTTGCGCGGGCGTCAGGATCTTGAGATGGGCCATGGGGGGTATCGACAGCAGGTCCTGGTCACCCGTCACCAGCCACGGCGCGCGTGCGGCCAGAGCGGCGTGTATGAACTTGTCGTCGTCCGCATCCCGGCTCCAGGCCTGGGCCGCCAAGCGGGCGGGTACCTCTACCCAATGGGCCAGGGCCTGAACATCCTGAAGCAAGGCCCTGCGGTCTTCCAGGCTGAGGTATCGGTCGAACTTCGGGCGCCACAACCTGTCCTCAAGCTCTGAAAAGGTGTCGGCGCTGAAGCAGGGGCGCTGCCACTTCAGCTGGTGCCTGACGGCCAGGGCGGCGGCGCCTGTGCGGCTGAGGAAGGCGCTGATCCAGACATTGGTGTCGATGACGACCCGCGGGCGCGAGTCAGGACTCATCGGCCAACAGCTCCGACAGCTTGTCCTCGGTCAGTCCCGCATGGGCTGCACTCTCGGCCACCCGGTCCATCGTGTGTGCCAACCGGTCGGCGTAGAAGGCGCGCATCGCCTCGTAGTCTTGCGCGCTCACCATCACGCCCACCACTCGGTCGCGCCGCATCACGCGCACCGGCGCGCGCTGGGCGTCATCGATGAACTCACCGAATCGCGTCTTGGCTTCGTTGGCGGTGTAGGTTCTCATGGTGTCGCAGGATGCAGGCGTGCGTTCGATTATGACCGAATCGTTCGATTCGATTCATTCGTGCGATGACGGAGGGGTCCTCTCTGCACGGGCACTGAGGCAACATCCCGACATGGCTGCACCCACACTCCCCACTCCCCGCATCACCCTTTACCAGCAGTGGCTGGCGCGCGAGCGGGGCTTGCACTTTGCCGATTACGACGCGCTGTGGGAATGGTCGGTGACGGACCTGGACGCGTTCTGGCAGTCAATCTGGGACTTCTTCGCGCTGGAGTCGCCCACGCCGCCCACGGCGGTGTTGGCGGACGCGCGCATGCCCGGTGCGCGCTGGTTCCCGGGGGCGCAGCTGAACTACGTGCAGCAGGTGTTTCGCCACGCAGAAGCGGCGCATGCGGCCGGGCATCCCGCCATCGTCTTCACCGACGAGGCCGGTCTGGCGCGGGGCGAGTGCCGGGAGCTGTCCTGGCCCGAACTGCAGCGCCAGACCGCGCGCTTTGCCGCGGCCCTGCGCGGCATGGGCGTGCAGCGCGGCGACCGCGTCTGCGCCGTGCTGCCCAACACACCGCAGACGGTGGCGGTGTTCCTGGCGGTGGCCAGTCTGGGCGCGGTGTGGAGCATCTGCTCGCCCGACATGGGCCCGGTGGCGGTGCTGGACCGCTTCCGCCAGATCGAACCCGTGGTGCTGGTGGCTTGTGACGAGGTGCGCTGGGCCGGCGTGTTGCACGACAAGCGCGCCCTGGTGGATG
>JBILSM010000165.1:0-5362 GCA_044372085.1 Rubrivivax sp. | reverse complement strand
GCCAGCCTGGGCCTTCAACCAGGCGGCCCAGTCCGGCCACCAGCTGCCCGCATGCTCGGTGGCACCATCGAACCAGGCTTGCGCGTCATCAGGCAGGGTGTCGTTCGTCCAGTAGCTGCGCTTGCGCTGGGCGGGCGGGTTGATGACGCCGGCAATGTGGCCCGACGCCCCCAGCACGAATCGGCGCTTGCCCTTGAACAGGGGCACCGAGCGGTAGGCCGCCATCCAGGGCACGATGTGGTCTTCGCGCGAGCCGTAGATGTAGAACGGCGCCTTGATCTTGCCCAGGTCCACCTTCTGGCCGCACACCGTCAGCGCGCCAGGCTTGCGCAATTCGTTCTGCAGGTACATGTGGCGCAGGTACCAGCAGTACATGGGGCCCGGCAGGTTGGTGGCGTCCCCGTTCCAGTACAGCAGGTCAAAGGGCGGCGGCGCCTCGCCCTTGAGGTAGTTGCCCACCACGTAGTTCCACACCAAGTCGTTCGGACGCAGGAAGCTGAAGGTGGTCGCCAGTTCCTGGCCCTTGAGCAGCCCCGGCCCGTTGGGCGCGTCGGCGCCGATGGTCATCTCGCGCACTTTGACCAGGGCCTCGTCGACGAAGATGTCCAGGATACCGGTGTCGCTGAAGTCCAGCAGCGTGGTCAGCAGCGTCACGGAGTGGGCCGGGTGCTCACCGCGTGCGGCCAGCACAGCCAGCGCCGTGCTGAGGATGGTGCCGCCCACGCAGAAGCCCAGGGTGTTGATGGTCTCGGCCTTGGTGATGCTGCGCACCACTTCGATGGCCTTGATGGGCGCGTGCTCGATGTAGTCGTCCCAGGTCTTGTCCTTGAGCGACTCGTCCGGGTTGCGCCAGCTGACCACGAACACGCGGTGGCCCTGCTCCACGGTGTAGCGGATCACCGAGTTCTCGGGCTGCAGGTCCAGGATGTAGTACTTGTTGATGCAAGGCGGCACGAACAGCATGGGCCGCTCGTGCACTTTGGCCGTCAGAGGCTTGTATTCGATGAGCTGGAACAGCTCGTTCTCGAACACCACCGCACCCTCGCTGCTGGCCACGTTGCGGCCCACCTCGAACACGCTCTCGTCAGTTTGGGAGACATGGCCCTTGCGCATGTCGTCCATCAACTGCTGCATGCCCTTGGACAGGCTCTCGCCCTTGGTCTGCAGCGCGCGCTGCAGCGCTTCTGGGTTGGTGGCCAGGTAGTTGCTGGGGCTGGCGGCGTCAATCCACTGCTGCACCGCGAACCGGATGCGGGCCTTCGTCTTCGGATCACCTTGAACGCTGTCGGCCATCTGCATCAGCGTGCGCGAATTCAGCAGATACATCTGCGCCATGTAGGCGGCCGCCGGGTTGGAAGCCCACTCATCGGCAGCAAAGCGGCGGTCCTTCAGCTTGGGAGCTGGTGCAGACTGGCCTGCCGTGGAAGGAGAAAGCGCCGTCAGAGAGTCATTCCACAGGGCCGTGGCGCTCTTGAGATATTCGGCCTGAAGGCCGCCCAACGCACCGGGGGCCAGACTGACCCCCTGCAGGGTCTTCCAGATCTCGCCAAGGGCGTTGCCGAACATCTGGGCACCCTGCACCGGGTCCGGCATGCTGGGGGGGGACTTGGCCTTCACGCGGGCTCCTGCTGGTGGACGCCTGCCGGATGGCAGACCGCCCTTGTATTTCACCCTCCAGGCCCCGCGTCCGCCTTATGCGCCCACAATCACCTGGAACACCCTCCACTATAGGCAATAGAACTTACCACGCCATGACGCAACACCCTACCGGCAAGGGGCCGAATTCATCATGTACCTGATTGCCATCGCCTGGATGTACGTCGTGGTCATGATGGCACTGGCCGAGGCCCTGTCGCCACAGGGGACCGTGCTGGGGGCGATATTCACGCTGCTGCTGTACGGCCTGCTGCCGCTGAGCATCGTGATGTACCTGCTGGGCACACCGATGCGGCGGCGGGCCCTGCGTGCGGCCGAAGCAGACGCTGAGGCCGGACGTGAGCACCAGGCCTCGCAGAGCCCCGCAGAAGCTGCCGCCTCAGCCCCGAAGCCAGACAGCGGCGGCCATGCGGCCGGTGACGCCGTCGCGCCGGAAAGAAAAGAAGTCTGAAGGGGTTTCCACCGTGCACCAGTGGCCGCCGGCCACCCGGTGCACACCAAGCGCCTGCAAGCGTTGCTTCGCCAGCCCCGACAGGTCCGCCAGCCAGCGGGGTTGTCCATCGGGGCGCGGTCGCGGGGTGAAGAAGCGCTCGGCTGCGCCAAAGGCCTGCAACACGTCCGCGCCCACCTCGAACTGCCGAGGTCCGATGCAAGGCCCGAACCAGCAGTTCAGGGCCTCCAGTTCGCAGCCTGCCGCCTGCGCAACGGCTTCGGCCGTTCGCTCCAGCACCCCCGCAGCCAGACCGCGCCACCCGGCGTGAGCAGCCCCCACGGCACGGCCGTTCGCGGCCGCCATCAGCACGGGCAGGCAGTCGGCCACCTGCACGACGCAGGCCACCCCTGGCTCGCGGGTCCAGCAGCCATCAGCCTGCGGGCTGTCTGCCGCACGAAGCGCCGTGGAGGCCTCCACCACCACCGCGCCGTGCACCTGCCGAAGCCACAGCGGACGCGCCGGCCACATCAGCCCGCTCCAACGCTCCCGGTTCGCCGCCACGGCAGCGGGGTCGTCGCCCACGCGGTCGCCCAGGTTGAGGCTGTCGTACGCGCCCCGGCTGGTGCCCCCCTGGCGGGTGGACATCAGTGCGCCCACGTTGCCAGGAGCGTTCCAGACCACGGGCAGCAGCCGGGCCGAGGCGGAGGCCCCGTCAGCCTCCGCGCCAGAACCAATAGCGGGCTTCCTGCCGTCAAGGCCTGCGTCAGCTGGCATCAGGGCAGGCTTCAGGCCGCGTCTTCTCGAAGGCGTCCAAACGCATGCAGGCATCGAACACCCGCATCACGTTCGGCACATGGTCCAGCCGCGCGCTGAACCGGAGAGCGTTGAAGATCTGCGGCACCAGCACACAGTCAGCGAGGGTGGGCGCCTCGCCATGGCAATAGGTGGAGGGATGCTCGGCCAGGCGGCGCTCGACCACTTCCAGGCCTGTTTCCACCCAGTGGCGGTACCAGCGGTCCTTGTCCTCTTCAGACACCTTCAGTGCACCCACCAGGTAGCGCAACACGCGCAGGTTGTTCAGAGGGTGGATCTCACAGGCGATGTCCATGGCCAGGGAACGCACACGGGCGCGGGCTGCAGCATCCCCAGGCAGCAACAGCGGTTCCGGGTGGGTCTCGTCCAGGTACTCGATGATGGCCAGCGACTGGGTGATCAGATGTTCGCCATCGCGCAACAGCGGCACCAGCCGCGCCGCCGACACCGAGGCGTAGACCTCCCCCAGTTGCTCGTTCTTCTGCAGATGCACACTGAGGTAGTCATAGTCCAGCCCCTTGAGCGCAAGGGCAATGCGAACCCGGTATGAGGCCGAGGATCGGAAGTAGTTGAACAGTTCCATGGGCGGTGATTCCGTGCAGGGCAGCCAGCATTGATGATGCCATGGGCCTCCAGGCGTGGGCCCTGGCTACACTCATTCCATGCTGCACCGTCCCCGCATCCGCCACTGTCGTGCCTGCGGTAGCGCCGTGACCTACCGGGTGCCGGCCGACGACAGCCGCGAACGCGCGATGTGCGGCAGTTGCCAGCACATCGACTACGAGAACCCGTTGAACGTGGTGGGCACGGTGCCGGTGTGGGAGGACAGCGTGCTGCTGTGCCGCCGCAACATCGAACCGCGCCACGGTTTCTGGACGCTGCCGGCCGGTTTCATGGAATTGGGCGAAAGCACCGAAGCAGGCGCCGTGCGCGAAACCGACGAAGAAGCCGGGGCCCGCATCGTCGTGGAAGGCCTGTTCACGGTGCTGAACGTGGTGCGCGTCGGTCAGGTGCATTTCTTCTACCGCGCAAGGTTGCAGGACACCCGGTTTGCACCCGGCCCGGAAACCATCGAGGCGCGCCTGTTCCGCGAAGACGAAGTGCCTTGGGATGAATTGGCCTTCCGTACCGTAAAGCTGACACTGGAGCGCTACTTCGCGGACCGCCGCGCGGGCGCGTTCGGCATCCACTGCGTGGACGTCAGCTGATCGGCCAACCGAGTTGCGCCAACTGGCGCCGCACCTCGCGCGCCGGCCCCGGCGCCAGCGGTCCGATGACGCGAAACCCCCAGTCCCCCTCCCCGCCTGCCCAGCCCAAGGCCTGGACGGCGGCGTCGAGAAAGTTGCGCAGGACCTGAGCCGTTTGCTGCGCCTGCGAATGGACGGGCACCAGCAGCAGGCCCGTGCCCGCTGGCGTCTGGCCCCAGAAGCTGCCAGGCACCTGCCGGACCCACTGCTGCAAGGTGCTCGACACCAGCCACGCTGCCAGTTCCTGCACCTGGGGGGCTTCCCGGTCCCCGGCGGCGGACTGCCAGGCGCACGTGATCACGGCGCCGGCAGGTGCAACCGGCGGACACCCGAGAGACGCACACGCCGACAGCAGGGAACCTCGGGTGAGCCATTGGCGCAGAGCCAAGTCAAAGGCCTGTGAAGACAGGGCGGACACACGGCATGGTCAACGCTGTACCGGTTTGGAACGTTGAGGAAACACGCAGTGCAGACGTGCGGCAGGCCAATTGGCATCGATTCCCATTCACAGGCTGTAACTCGGGTTTGTGGGCCCCGCTTGCAAGATCGTCGGCTCCTGTCTACCCTGCGCGCCGGCTAGGCCATGGAGGTCAGTCTGCAAGAGGGTTACACGCCCTTGAGCAGACAGACCGCCGCCCTTTCAACGCTTGATTCCCAAGGAAAACGCAATGCAAACCCGCCGCAAGTTCATTCAGATCGTCCCCGTCGCCGGCGCCGCCCTTCTGGCCGGCCGCGAGGTTCTGGCCCAAGCCCGCCCGGCCGACGCGCTGGACCCCAAGAGCCCCCAGGCCACCGGCCTGAAGTACGTCGAGAAGACGGCTATTCCTGCGCAGAAGTGCAACAACTGCCAGTTGTATCAAGCCAAGGCCACGGATCCCTGGGGTGGCTGCCCGCTGTTCGCCGGCAAGAAGGTCGCTGGCGAGGGCTGGTGCTCGGCCTGGGTCAAGAAGGCCTGATCGGCCTTTCTTCCCGCTCCTGTCCGCAAGGTCAGGATGCACAGCACAACGGGCCCCGCGGGGCCCGTTTTGTTTCGCGCCAGACGCAGCCGGGGGCTGCCGAAGCCGGCAGCTTCAGCGCCTGGCTGGCGGCACGTCAGTGCAGGAGCCGTGCGCCACTTCCGCTGCCATGCCGATGCTTTCGCCCAGCGTGGGGTGCGGGTGGATGGTCTTGCCGATGTCCACGGCGTCCGCGCCCATCTCGATCGCCAGCGCGA
>JBILSM010000009.1:0-50470 GCA_044372085.1 Rubrivivax sp. | reverse complement strand
ATGGCGCCGGTCATGGAGATGCGCAAGAAGTTCCAGGAGAAGTTCGAGAAGGAGCACGGCGTGAAGCTCGGCTTCATGAGCTTCTTCGTGAAGGCGGCGGTGGCGGCCCTGAAGAAGTACCCGGTGCTCAACGCGTCGGTGGACGGCAACGACATCGTCTACCACGGCTACTTCGACATCGGCATCGCGGTGGGTTCTCCGCGCGGGCTGGTGGTGCCTATCCTGCGCAACGTCGACCAGATGAGTTTCGCGGACATCGAGAAGAAGATCGCCGAGTTTGGTGTCAAGGCCCGGGACGGCAAGCTGTCCATGGACGAGTTGTCTGGCGGCACCTTCTCCATCTCCAATGGCGGCGTCTTCGGCTCCATGTTGTCCACGCCCATCATCAATCCGCCACAGTCGGCCATCCTGGGTGTGCACGCCACCAAGGACAGGGCGATGGTGGAGAACGGCCAGGTGGTGGTGCGCCCCATCAACTATCTGGCCATGAGCTACGACCACCGCATCATCGACGGTCGTGAAGCAGTGCTGGGCCTGGTGACGATGAAGGAAGCGCTGGAAGACCCGGCGCGCCTGCTGTTCGACATCTGAGGGCCCGCACATGTCTCAATCCTTTGATGTCATCGTCATCGGCGGTGGCCCGGGCGGCTACATCGCTGCCATCCGGGCGGCGCAACTGGGCTTCAAGGTGGCCTGCATCGACGAGTGGAAGAACTCCGCGGGTGGCCCGGCGCCTGGCGGCACCTGCACCAATGTGGGCTGCATTCCTTCCAAGGCGCTGCTGCAGTCTTCCGAGCACTACGAGCACGCGCTGCACCACTTTGCCGACCACGGCATCTCCACCGGCCCGGTGACGATGGACGTGGCGAAGATGTTGGCCCGTAAGGACGCTGTCGTGAAGCAGAACAACGACGGCATCCTGTACCTGTTCAAGAAGAACAAGGTGACGTTCTTCCACGGCCGCGGCAGTTTTGCCGGTGCCACCGATGGTGCGTATCAGGTCAAAGTGACGGGCGCGCAGGGCGCCGACCTGTCTGCGAAGCAGGTGGTGGTGGCCACGGGCTCCACGGCCCGTCAGCTTCCTGCGGCGCCCTTTGACGAGGTGAACATCCTGTCCAACGACGGTGCCCTTCGCGTGGGTGCAACGCCCAAGAAGCTGGGCGTCATCGGTTCGGGCGTCATCGGCCTGGAGATGGGCTCGGTCTGGGGCCGGCTGGGTGCCGAAGTCACCGTGCTGGAGGCCATGCCCACCTTCCTGGCTGCCACTGACGAGTCAGTGGCCAAGGAAGCGCTGAAGATCTTCACCAAGCAGGGGTTGAAGATCGAGCTGGGCGTCAAGATCAACGAGATCACCAACGGCAAGAAGGCCGTGTCAGTGGCCTACACCAATACCAAGGGCGATGCGGTGAAGTTGGACGTGGACAAGCTCATCGTCTCCATCGGCCGGGTGCCCAACACCCAGGGCTTGAATGCGGAAGCCGTAGGCCTGAAGCTTGACGATCGCGGCGCCATCGTGGTGGACGAGGAGTGCCGCACCAACCTGCCGGGCGTCTGGGCCGTGGGTGACGTGGTGCGCGGGCCCATGCTGGCGCACAAGGCCGAGGAAGAGGGCGTGGCGGTGGCCGAGCGCATCGCCGGCCAGCACGGGCATGTGGACTTCGGCATCATCCCTTGGGTGATCTACACCAGCCCGGAGATTGCCTGGGTGGGCCGCACTGAGCAGCAATTGAAGGCCGACGGTGTGGCCTACAAGGCGGGGCAGTTCCCCTTCCTGGCCAACGGCCGTGCTCGGGCCCTGGGTGATACCACGGGCTTCGTCAAGATCCTCGCCGATGCGCGGACCGACGAAGTGCTGGGCGTGCACATCATCGGACCCATGGCCTCGGAATTGATCGCCGAGGCCGTGATGGCCATGGCCTTCAAGGCCTCCGCCGAGGACATCGCGCGGATCTGTCATGCCCACCCATCGTTGTCGGAGTCGACCAAGGAAGCGGCCCTGGCGGTCGATAAGCGCACGCTGAACTTCTGAGGAAGCCTGTGCCCCGCGGCCGACCACGGGCGCCATGCCGGGTCGGCCGTTGGCGTTCAGAGGCTCCGCCTGTTGTCAGTCATGGGAAATCACATGGGTGTTCGTGAGCTGTACCAGCAGACGCTGCGCGAAAGGGGCTTCACGGCCGACCCGGCGCAACTGGCGGCGGTGGATGCGCTGGAGCGCTGTGAAACCGAGTGGGAAGCGTATTTGTCACGGCGCCGGAATGCGGTGACGCGCCTGCTCATCAAGCCACCGATCCCTCGCGGCGTTTACATGTTTGGCGGGGTGGGGCGCGGCAAGAGCTTTCTGATGGACGGCTTTTTTCAGTCTGTTCCCCTCAAGCGCAAGACCCGGCTGCACTTCCACGAGTTCATGCGTGAGGTGCACCGCGAGTTGCAGGATCTCAAGGGCACAGTCAACCCGCTGGATGAGCTGGGCCGCCGCATCGCGCGCAGGTTCCGCCTCATCTGCTTCGATGAGTTTCACGTCGCGGACGTGACCGACGCGATGATCCTCCACCGCTTGCTCGAGGCGTTGTTCGCCAATCGCGTGAGCATCGTCACCACCTCCAATTTCCATCCGGACGCCCTCTACCCGAACGGGCTGCATCGGGACCGCATCCTGCCCGCCATCGAATTGCTGAAGAAGCAGCTGCAGGTGGTGAGCGTCGACGCGGGTGTGGACTACCGTCAGCGATCTCTGAAGCGCGTCCAGGTCTATCACTGCCCCCTGGGAGGGCAGGCCGACGAGGCCATGAAGGCTGCCTTCGAGGTCATGGCCGAAGCACGCGATGAGCCCGGCGGCCTGAACATCGAACATCGGGAGATCGCGGTGCGCCGGCGTGCCGGCGGCGTGGTCTGGTTTGACTTCACGGTCCTTTGCGGGGGGCCGCGATCGCACAACGATTACCTCGAGATCGCGTCGCGGTTTCACACCGTCCTACTCTCAGATGTACCCAGAATGCCTCCCCGGATGTCCAGCGAGGCACGGCGCTTCACCTGGCTGGTGGACGTGCTGTACGACCGGCGCGTGAAGCTGGTGATGTCTGCGGCGGATGAGCCTGAGAACCTGTACATCGAGGGTCCGCTGTCGCACGAATTCCCCCGTACCGCGTCGCGCTTGCGCGAGATGCAGACGGCCGAGTTCCTGGCCCTGGCCCGGCGTGACGTCGACACCCGTCTGACCTGAACGGCGACTCCCTTGGCAGCCCCCCTCCATCGAGCCCGGCGATTCACCTCGGGGCCTGCGTGACCTCGCCCGAAGACGCGCCGGGCAGCGGCAGGGAAGTCGAACGGGAGCCCGGGCCGCTGCAGCAGGCGGTGGACCAGGTCTTCTCGGCAGCCGGCCCGCTCAGCCAGGCCGACTCCCAGTTCGCAGTGAGGCCCTCACAACTGGAGATGGCACGCGCCGTGGCTCGGGCCATAGAAGACGTGAAAGACCTGGTGGTCGAGGCGGGCACAGGCGTGGGCAAGACCTTCGCTTACCTGGTGCCCCTGCTGTTGTCGGGACGAAGGGCCTTGGTCAGCACTGCCACCAAGAGCCTGCAGGACCAGCTCTTCCTGCGCGACCTCCCGCGGCTGCGCGCCGTCCTGCAGATGCCGGTGCAACTGGCCCTGCTCAAGGGCCGCGGCAGCTACCTGTGTCTGCAACGTCTGGAGCAGGCGGGCCAGGCGATCGATGGGCGCGACCGTTGGGCGGTCCGTGCGCTGTCCCGTGTGCAGACCTGGTCCCTTCACACCCGCACCGGGGATCTCGCCGAAGTGCAGGGGTTGGATGAAAGGTCAGCCGTGCTGCCTCTGGTCACCTCCACAAGAGAGAACTGCCTGGGAAGCGACTGCCCGCAATGGAACGGGTGCCACGTGGTCAGGGCGCGTCGCGAGGCCATGGCTGCCGATATCGTCGTGGTCAACCACCACCTCTTCTTCGCAGACATTGCCTTGCGAGAGTCCGAGGTGGCCGAGTTGCTGCCGACAGTCGATGTGGCGGTCTTCGACGAGGCCCACCAATTGATGGAGGTGGGCCTGCAGTTCCTGGGAACCAGCCTGGGCAGTGGCCAGATCATCGACCTGGCCCGCGATCTTCTGGCGGCGGGCCTGCAGCACGCCCGTGGTCTGCGCCCCTGGCAGGATCTGTCCGCCGGCCTGGAACTGTGCGCCCGTGACCTGAAACTCGTTGCCGCTGGCGGGCAGGCGCAGACGCGCGTGGCACAGAAGATCGAGTGGGCCCGTGTGGCCATTCGACAAGACTGGGCTGAGGCCCTGCAAAGCATCGCTCAGCACCTTCAGCAGGCGCTTGAGGCAGCCTTGGCGGTGGAAGCCACAGCCTCCGATTGGAAGCGACTGGCGCAGCGTTGCGCCGATCTGGCCGAGCGTGCGCATTGCTTTGCCCAAGCGGGTGACCCGTCTCGCATCCGATGGGTTGATCTGTCGCCCCATGGCGTGCGGTTGCTCGAATCGCCGCTGGACATCCGCGAAGCCCTGACCGCACAGCGAGAGGCCGCCCACCGTACCTGGATCTTCACCTCCGCGACCTTGGGCAGTGACGAGCGCCTGTCCTGGTTCACTGCGGCCTGCGGACTGGAAGAGGCCCGCATCCTGCTGGCCGGCAGTCCGTTTGATTATCCGAAGCAGGCCCGGCTTTGGGTGCCCGCAGACATGCCGTTGCCCCAGGACGTTGCGCATCCCAGTGCGGTGGGCCGCCTGGCAGCGCGCTGCGCCGCAGTCCTCTCCGGTCGTACTTTTGTCCTGACCACCACCCTGAAGGCGCTGCCCCTGGTGGCGCAGGCCATCCGCAGCGCATTCCAGGCCCTGGATCATCCGCTCGAGGTCCTGGTGCAGGGCGAGGAGCCCCGCAGGGCCTTGCTGCAGCGCTACGGTGATGGTGTGGGCAAGGTGCTGGTGGGGTCGCAGAGCTTCTGGGAAGGCATCGACGTGCCGGGAGATGCCCTGCAATGCGTGCTGATCGACAAACTTCCCTTCCCGCCGCCGAACGATCCATTGGTGAAGGCCCGGGCCCAGGCCATTGAGGCCAGGGGAGGGAGTTCCTTTGATGACTACTTCCTGGCGGAAGCGGCCGTGTCACTGAAGCAGGGGGCCGGTCGCTTGATCCGCACCGAGCAGGACCTGGGGCTGCTTGTGGTGTGCGACCCGCGGATGGGCAGGATGGGCTACGGCAAGGCTCTGCTCAAAGCACTGCCCGCCATGACACGCCTGGAGACCGAGGTGCAGGCTCTGGCGTGGCTGGAAGAGGTGGCTACGGTAACCCGTCCGGCATGACCGAACCTGGGCTGCGCCTTGAATCAACCGCAGCCCGGCGTCATCAGGTGCCGCTCTACCATAAGCGCCACCAAGGTTTGGAGGTGAACTCCATGCCATCGGCCGAGAGGAAGCGCGAGTTTGGAAAGTTCTGCTTGAGCACTCTCTGTGCGTCACGGCTCAGGTCTTTCAACCCCAGGCGATCGTAGCCCGTGGCCATGATCGCAAGCCCCTCTTCCGCGGCAGGCGCGCGATCGAATTCGGTCACGGCCTGTTTGGCCCGGTTCACCGCCGCCAGGTAGGCTCCACGGCGGAAGTAGTAACGAGCCACATGCACTTCATAGGCCGCCAGCGAATTGACGATGTAGTCCATGCGCACCCGTGCGTCGGGTGTGTACTTCGAGTCAGGAAACTGCTGCACCAGTTGAGAAAAGGCCTGAAAGGCCTCGCGCGAAGCTTTCTGGTCTCGCTCGGCAACGTCTTGCTTCGACAACTGGCCGAAAACTCCGAGGTTGTCGTTGAAATTCACGAGGCCACGCAGGTACAACGCATAGTCATAGGCCGGGCTGGAAGGGTGCAACCTCGTGAAGCGCTCCAGGGTCGACAAGGCTGAAGCCCTTTCGCCGGACTTCCACTGTGCGTAGGCCAGGTCCAGCAGGGCCTGCTGGCCGAGCAAGGTGCCCGAAGCTCTGGCCTCCAGGCGCTGCAGGTTCTTGATCGCCTGTTCGAAGCCTCCGCCCGCCAGGTCCTCCCTCGCCTCTGCATACAATTTGTCGAGGTTGTCCGCGCGGGGCTCATCCTTCCCTGAGACGAGTGCGCATCCGGGCAGACCCACGAAGACGGCGAGCGTCAAGGCGCCCATGTACAGGGCTCTGGAGAACTTCATGCCGCAGGTGCCGACGCCAGGCGCCGCCTTGTGTGTTGAACAGTGAAAATTATAGAGATTGGATCCCGCCGCCCGATGAGCTGTTGCACATGATCGATTTTGAAGGGGACGACGGTCTGGAGTCTCCCGCAGCGAACGAGCACGAGGTCCGCCGCGCTCTGGCGCAGGGTGACTGGCACGGCTGGCGACTGGACAAGGTACTCGTCGCGATGGCGCCGGAGTTCTCGCGCAGTCACCTCCAAGGGTTGATTGAGCAGGGGCTGGTGTTCCTTGACGGCGCGGCGGCGACACTGGCCTCACGAAAGGTCAAGGCAGGCCAGTCGGTGCAGGTCGAACTGCGGCCCACGGCAGAGAGCCTGGCCTTTCGAGCGGAGCACCTGGCGCTGCAGGTGGTTTTCGAGGATGCGCACCTGCTGGTGATCGACAAGCCCGTGGGCCTGGTGGTGCATCCCGCGCCTGGCCACTGGTCGGGCACGCTGCTCAACGCTTTGCTCGCCCACCATCCGGATTCGGTGCACTTGCCTCGTGCCGGCATCGTGCACAGGCTCGACAAGGACACTTCGGGTTTGATGATGGTGGGCAAGACCTTGCAGTCCGTCACGGCTCTGAGCCGCGCCATCGCCAACCGTGAAGTACAGCGCCTTTACATGGCACTGGTGCATGGCGTGATGCCTTCAGGGGTCAGGGCCGTGGAAGCCCGCATCGGGCGTGACCCTGCCTCCCGGATACGCATGGCGGTTCACCCGGCGGGCCGGTCAGCCCGCACCGACGTACAGACACTAGCCAGCGCCCAGGGTTTCACCGCCGTGTGCTGCCGCCTGCACACCGGACGCACCCACCAGATTCGAGTTCACCTGGCGCACATTGGGCATCCCTTGGTGGGTGACCGCCTGTACGGTGGGGCCGTGGAACTCGGGCTTGAGCGTCAAGCCTTGCATGCCTGGAAGCTCGCTTTTGACCACCCGATCCTTGGAGAGCCGCTGGAGTTCGTACGGCCACCCCCCGAAGACCTGGCCAAGGCTTGGCAGGCTGTTGCCACCGACATCGCGCCTGGCGATTGGCCTGCCCCGTGACCCCTGCTTCAGGCATGGAAGCATCGAAGCCGTAGAACTCTGGGCGATGGGTTGGGTCGGTTCATCGACTGCGGCGGCCGGATCTCCTGGATGACACGGGGGAGCCCTTGACTGCTCTACACTCGTCCCCATGTCCAGAAGTGCAGCAAAGGGGAGTCCTTCCCCTCCTGCGCCGTCTGTTGTGAAGGAGCAGTGGTGAACAATCAATGGTTCTCCAAGGTGGCTGTCTGGTTGGTGATCGCCCTGGTGCTGTTCACCGTATTCAAGCAGTTCGACCGGGGGGCGACGCAGGGTAACCAGATTGGGTACTCTGAGTTTCTGGACGAAGTGCAGGCCAAGCGCATCAAGTTTGCCGTGCTGGAGGAGAAGCCTGGTGGTGGCACTGAGATCGTGGCTACCACGGTCGACGACAAGCGCTTGCGTGCTACCGCCACTTACCTCGACAGGGGTCTGGTGGGCGATCTGCGCGCCAACGGCGTGAAGTTTGATGTCAAGTCCCGCGAGGAGCCCTCTCTGTTGATGAGCATCCTTGTCAGCTGGGGCCCGATGCTGCTGCTGATTGGGGTGTGGATCTATTTCATGCGCCAGATGCAGGGCGGTGGCAAGGGTGGCGCCTTCAGCTTCGGCAAGAGCAAGGCCCGGATGCTGGACGAGGCCAACAATTCCACGACCTTCGCCGATGTGGCCGGCTGCGACGAGGCCAAGGAGGAAGTCAAGGAGTTGGTCGACTTCCTCAAGGACCCGCAGAAGTTCCAGAAGCTGGGTGGGCGCATTCCGCGAGGGGTTCTTCTCGTGGGTCCTCCGGGGACGGGCAAGACCTTGTTGGCCAAGGCCATTGCGGGTGAAGCGAAGGTTCCCTTTTTCAGCATTTCGGGCTCAGACTTCGTCGAGATGTTCGTCGGCGTGGGCGCTGCACGCGTGCGCGACATGTTCGAGCAAGCCAAAAAGAGCGCGCCCTGCATCATCTTTGTGGATGAAATCGACGCGGTGGGTCGGCATCGCGGGGCCGGTCTGGGTGGCGGAAATGACGAGCGCGAGCAGACACTGAACCAGATGCTCGTCGAGATGGACGGCTTCGAGACGAATCTGGGTGTGATCGTGATGGCGGCCACGAACCGGCCTGACATCCTGGATCCCGCCCTGCTGCGCCCGGGCCGCTTCGACCGCCAGGTCTATGTAACGCTGCCTGACGTGCGTGGCCGCGAACAGATCCTCAACGTGCACATGCGCAAGGTGCCGGTGGGTCAGGACATCCGCGCCGACATCCTGGCGCGTGGCACGCCGGGCTTCTCTGGTGCTGATCTGGCCAATCTCGTCAACGAAGCTGCCTTGTTCGCCGCGCGTCGCAGCGCACGGGTGGTGGAGATGATCGACTTTGAGAAGGCCAAGGACAAGATCATGATGGGCCCGGAGCGGAAGTCCATGGTCATGCCCGAGGAGGAGCGCCGGAACACGGCCTACCACGAAGCGGGACATGCCCTGGTCGCCCGGTTGATGCCCAAGACGGATCCGGTGCATAAGGTGACGGTGATTCCCCGTGGGCGAGCCCTGGGTGTCACCATGCAGTTGCCCGAAGGCGATCGTTACAGCATGGACAAGGAGCGGATGCTTTCCACCATTTCGGTGCTGTTTGGCGGACGCATTGCGGAAGAGGTGTTCATGAACCAGATGACCACCGGCGCCAGCAATGACTTCGAGCGGGCCACGCAGATCGCCCGCGACATGGTCACGCGCTATGGCATGACGGACGAACTGGGTCCCATGGTCTACGCCGAGAACGAGGGCGAGGTGTTCCTCGGACGCTCGGTGACCAAGCAGGTCAATGTGTCAGAGCAGACCATGCAAAAAGTGGATCTTCAGATCCGCAAGATCATTGACGAGCAGTACTCGATCGCTCGCTCTCTCATAGAGGGGCACAAGGACAAGATGCACGCCATGGCCAAGGCCCTGTTGGAATGGGAAACCATCGACAGTGAGCAGATCGACGACATCATGGCTGGCAAGCCTCCCCGTCCGCCCAAGGATTGGACCGCCCAACCCCCTAAGGCGGGCGGAGGCGGTGGTGGTGGCGAGGCAGCTGTCAGCACTGACAGTGCGCCTGCGGCGGCCTGAGTTTGGTTCAGTTCGCTTGAGATTGATTGCATTGGGGCGGGGCCGTGAGGGCCCCGCTTTGCTTTGTGGCACGCATGCCGCTTGAGCGAGTGGGATCATTCGGCCGCGGGAGAATGAAAGTTTGCGAATGACAAGACGCTACTTTGGAACGGACGGAATTCGTGGCCAGGTGGGCCAAGGGCCCATCACCGCGGATTTCATGCTGCGCTTGGGTCACGCCGTGGGCCGGGTCCTGCGACAGCACGGTACTGTGCCTACCGTGCTGATCGGCAAGGACACACGTGTCTCAGGCTACATGATCGAGTCCGCGCTGGAGGCGGGGTTTTCGTCGGCTGGTGTGAACGTGGTGCTCAGTGGCCCGCTACCCACGCCCGGTATCGCTTACCTCACGCGCGCCTTGCGACTGGACCTTGGGGTCGTGATCAGCGCGTCCCACAACCCGTTCGAAGACAACGGCATCAAGTTCTTCTCCGCGCGTGGGGAGAAACTGCCTGATGCATGGGAACTGGAGGTGGAGCAGGCGCTGACCGCCGAACCTCGATGGGCCGATGCCGCCAACCTGGGCAAGGCGCGCCGCCTGGACGACGCCACTGGACGGTACGTGGAGTTCTGTAAGTCCACCTTTTCCCCTGAACTCTCCCTCAAGGGCGTGAAGGTGGTGGTGGATGCTGCCCATGGGGCTGCGTACCAAGTGGCCCCTGCGGTGTTTCACGAGTTGGGTGCGCAGGTCAGCCGCATCGGGTGTGCGCCCGATGGCTTCAACATCAATGCCGGTTTCGGTGCCACGGCACCCGCCGCCCTCGTCGAGGCCGTTCGTGCCCAGCAAGCCGACTATGGCGTTGCGCTGGATGGCGATGCCGACCGGTTGCTGCTGGTCGATGCCGAAGGGTCGGTGTTCGACGGGGATCAACTGCTGTACGTGATGGCGCTTGACCGGATACGACAAGGCAGGCCTCCAGAAGGGGTGGTCGGCACCTTGATGACCAACCTGGGCGTGGAGCAGGCCCTCGCTCGACAGGGTATCGAGCTTGTACGCGCCAAGGTGGGGGACCGCTATGTGCTGGAAGAGTTGGGACGGCGCGGGTGGTTGCTGGGTGGCGAGGGTTCGGGCCATCTACTGGCTCTGGACCACCACAGCACGGGTGACGGCTTGATCAGTGCCCTGCTGGTGCTCCAGGCGAGCATCCGACAGGGGAGGGGCCTCAAGGCGCTGCTGCAGGACGTCAAGCTGTTCCCGCAGGTGCTGCTGAATGTGCGCATGGCGCCGGGCGCCGACTGGTCCAGCAACCCGCGCCTGAAGCAAGTGCGTGCAGACGTGGAGCAGCGCCTTGCCGGGCGCGGTCGGGTGTTGCTCAGGCCCTCGGGCACCGAGCCGGTGGTGCGGGTGATGGTGGAGGCTTCAGAGCAGGAGTTGGCGCGCTCCAGTGCGCAGGCGCTTGCGGATGCCTTGGCGCCGGCCTGAACTCGCAGATTGAGGCGTTCAAGGGGCGTCGGCCACGCGCTGGTACACCCCGACCTTCTCCTCGCGGTCTGTCGGACGCAGGACCGTGGCAACCAGGCGCCACCCTGGCATGGAGGTGGGAAGCACTTGCGTCGGGCCTTTGGCCACCTGGATCAGGGCTTCGCATCGGGGGCTCTTGCCCGCTTGAGGCTGGGCCTCGTAGCGAAAGCTGGAGAAAACCTCCAGTGAGGCCAGCAGCGACGGATGAGCTCCTCTGACCTCGACACACGCACCAGCAGACATCGATCCCAGATGGGGCAGCACACGATCAACCACTGGGCGGTAGCTTCGTGCGTAGTCCAGCAGCGGCAGCCACAAGGTCATGAGCAGCAGCCAGCACAGCACCACGCCCCCGGCAGGCAGCACCATGCTTTTCCACAACGGGTGCACCTGTCGTCGGGTTCGCCAGCGTACGAGCGCAAGCCATGCCAGGGTGCCCGCCAACGCCAGCAACAGGGCGACGACGCTGAATTCGGGTACGTATCCGCGCGCCAGTTTGGCCACGTTCGCTGCGGGCTTCTGTGGCCAGCCCGTGTGCATGGCCGCGTACATGAACCAGATGAACAGTGCCGTGGTGCTGAAGAAGAAGATCGAGAACCAGTCGATCACGGACGATGCCTGGCGCCTGAACGTGGGCAGTGCAAACGCCGCCAGGATGGCCATGCCAGGTGTGGCCAGCATCAGTACGCGATCGTCTCCGCCAACGAAGACACTGCTGGCGATGGCACAGGTGGTCGCTGCAAGAGGTAGAGCCACGTGGCGGCTGGACCAGTTGGCACGCCATCGCCATGCTGTCCACAAGGCCAGGGGCCAGGCGGGCCAGAGGAACCATATCCACTCACGAAGAATCAGCAGAGCCTCCGCCCACGAGGGTTCGAGCCCGTAGCGCCAGCGCCAGGCATCCAGTTGGATGGCAGTGAAGACGGCTCCGGCGAGGGACGCGATCAGCCAAGGCACCAGCTGTCGCGCACCCGCATACCCCGACTGGGCGCAGATGACGACGCCCAGCATACCCATGGCCCCTGCGATCCCAGGAGCCCCAGCGGCGGCCATCAAGGGCAGGCAAATCATCAAGGCCAGCCGGGGTGTGAACCGACGCCAGGGCGCAGCTGCCACACACCATATGAAGACGCTGCTGCAGGCCAGTTGAAGCACCTCCGGGCTGGTTTCGTGTCCCAGCTGCAGCAAACCCAGCGTCGCGATGAAGGCCAGCAACCCACCGTCGGCCAAGGCCCGAGCGTAGTCCACCGCCGGAGCCTCGCCGCCAAAGGGAAGGGGTGCTGGCTGTGCAGCTTCGGTGCGCGCCAGATGAAAGGTGGCGTACCAGACGCAGGCCATCGCCAGCAGCAACAGCCCTCCAAAGACCAGTCTTACCGCCACGACGGGGCCCGTCCAGTCCCCCAGGGCCTGGATGGACAATGCCCCCAGCCAATGCGGCAACAAGGCCACCTCTACCGGCAAGCCACCGATCGTCGGCGCCCACCAGGAGGTTCGTTGCTGGGCCATGGCCAGCATCACACCGTAAGAGGTGACCTCCACTTGGCGCCATGGGTCACGCCCCACAAAGCCGGGCAACAACCACAGGGCGCAGAACAGCAGCAGGGCAGGCCGCGGCAAGCGCGCCACTTCCCGACGTGTCACCCAAGGGGCGTTCGTTGCGTTCATGCTGCAGGCATTTTGACGGAGCCCAAGAAACAAAAAAGGCAGCCGAGGCTGCCCTGGTGTCAGCGTGAACCCGGAATCACTTCTTCAGACCCACACGCGCAAACTTGTTGCGGAACTTCTCAACACGTCCACCCAGGCTGTCCACGCTCTTCTGCGTACCGGTGTAGAAAGGGTGCGATTCGCTGGACGTTTCCAGTTTCATCAGAGGCAGTTCGCGACCGTCCTCCATCTTGATCGTTTCCTTGGACTGCAAGCAGGAACGGGTGACGAACTTGAACCCGTTGGACAGATCGACGAAGCACACGTCGCGATAACCCGGATGGATGCCTTCTTTCATGGGAGCCTCTTTGGTTGCTGGCAGCCACGTCCCGGGAGACAAACCCGGACGCACTTGCCTATGGAAAAGTTAGCCGGCGATTATAGGCCGCGGCCGACGCGTGGACAGCCGCGCATGGGAAGCAAGGCGAAGCACCCGGCCTCAGCCGCCGCGCCTCATCATGTCGAAGAAGTCCAGGTTGTTCTTGCTGGCCTTCATCTTGTCAAGCATGAACTCCATGGATTCGATCTCGTCCATGGGATAGAGCAACTTGCGCAGGATCCACGTCTTTTGCAGGATTTCCGGCTTCAGCAGCAGTTCCTCGCGACGCGTGCCTGACTTGTTGATCAAGATGGACGGATAGACACGCTTTTCGGCCATTCGGCGGTCCAGGTGTATCTCGCAGTTGCCCGTGCCCTTGAACTCTTCGTAGATCACCTCGTCCATGCGGCTACCGGTGTCGATCAGCGCAGTGCCGATGATGGTCAGGGAACCGCCTTCCTCAACGTTTCGGGCTGCGCCGAAGAATCGCTTGGGCCTTTGCAGCGCGTTGGCATCCACACCACCGGTGAGCACCTTCCCTGAAGAAGGCAGCACGTTGTTGTAGGCCCGTGCCAGCCGTGTGATGGAGTCCAGCAGGATGACCACATCCTTCTTCAACTCCACCAGGCGCTTGGCTCGCTCAATCACCATTTCTGCCACTTGGACGTGGCGGGCGGCCGGTTCGTCGAAGGTGGAACTGATGACCTCGCCCCGCACGGTGCGCTGCATCTCGGTCACTTCCTCGGGCCGCTCGTCCACCAGGAGCACCATCAGGTGGGCGTCGGGGTGGTTGGCCGCCAGAGCGTGGGCGATGTGCTGCATCATCATCGTCTTGCCGGTCTTGGGCTGGGCCACCAGCAACGCACGTTGCCCCTTGCCGATCGGGGCGACCAGATCGATGATCCGACCCGTGACGTTCTCTTCTCCCTTGATGTCACGCTCGAGCCTGAACTGTTCCTTCGGGAACAGAGGGGTCAGGTTCTCGAACATGATCTTGTGCTTGTTCTCCTCAGGTGTAAGGCCGTTCACGCGGTCTACCTTCACCAGCGCAAAGTAGCGTTCTCCGTCCTTGGGGACACGCACTTCGCCCTCGATCATGTCGCCCGTGTGAAGGTTGAACCTGCGTACCTGGCTGGGCGACAGGTAGATGTCGTCCGTGCTGGCCATGTAGCTGGTGTCGGGCGAGCGCAGGAACCCGAAACCGTCGGGCAATACCTCCAGGACACCATCACCGAAGACCTGCTCACCGGCCTTCGCGCGCTTCTTCATGATGGCGAACATCAACTCCTGCTTGCGCAGCCGGCTGACGTTGTCGATCTCCAGCGCCTCACCCATCTTGATGAGTTCGGAGACGTGCTGCGCCTTCAGTTCGGATAAATGCATGCGAAAAGCCTCTTCACGAGGAAACCGTGCTCTCTGGATGGGTCCAGACCCGGCCTTCCTTCAGGTGCAGGAGGCCGCAGGAGAGCAGGGGAGTGACCAGAGAATCTGGCAAAGAGCCCGCGGCATCCGCCACGCTCGGGGCCCGGAAGACCAGGGCCTGGGACACCAGGCTCCTGCATCTGCGCACAACGGACCCGAAGGTGGCTTATCCACCTCGACCCTTGCGCGTACTTCAATTATAGGTGGCTGTCGATGAAGGCCGTCAATTGCGCCTTGGGCAGGGCTCCCACCTTGGTGGCCACCAGTTCGCCGGACTTGAACAGCATGAGGGTGGGGATTCCGCGAATGCCGAATTGGGCGGGCACTTGCTGGTTCTCATCGACGTTCATCTTGGCCACTTGCAAGCGGTCGCCGTAATCACGCGAGACATCGTCAAGGATGGGGGCGATCATCTTGCAGGGGCCGCACCACTCGGCCCAATAATCGACCAGCACAGGCCGGTCAGACTTCAGCACGTCGGCTTCGAAGGTCGCGTCGGTGACGTGCTTCACGGTTGCTGCGCTCATGGACATCTCCAGTCAAGGGGGCTGCGTTGGGGTTCGTGGGCGCCTGTCCTGGGCGGATCGTCACCTGTGGTGGACGGCATTTCAGGAGTAGCTTGTGTACGGGTGACGAGCCCGACCCCGGCACTGGTTGCCACGGTTAGGGCTGCTTGGTTCCCCACCTGACCCGGTTGGCCGCGCTTCCATGCGGGGAGGCCCGTCGATGTCGATTGTAGGGGACCTGCCACTCTCCGCGCAGCACCGGGATCGGCACGCTGGCTCGCCTGTGCGGCCTGTCAATGGTCCCGCTTTGCGCGTGGACTCTTGGGGCCTGGGGCACCTCAGTGGTGCAACGACCCAAGCTGTGGGTGACTCGAACCGAGATCAGCGCAACTGCAATGTGCTGGCGTCAAACACGACGCCTGGCGGCTCGATCACCACCTGCTTGGGTCCCTCTTCCACCCGGCCTGCCAGGAGGGCCGGCATGCCTGCCTGCGCGCACAGCTCCAGCAACGCCGCTGTCTGGGACTCTGGCACGAACAAGGCAAAGCCGGCGCCCATGTTGAGCGTTCCATAGGCATCTGCCGGCTCCAGGCTTGCATGTTCGACCATGAAGCTGAGCACGCGCGGCACTTCCGGCACGGTGTGCATCCGGTAGGTGAAAGCGCTGGGGTGGCGCATCAGCTTGCGCCAGCCGTGGCCGGTGATGTTGGCACAGTAGTGGGGATGGATTCCGGCGCGGTGCAGGACCTCGGTCACGATCGAATACAGGGGTGTGGGTGCCAGCAGGGCTTCGCCGTAGGTCAGGCCAGGGGCGACCTCGGTCAGGTACCCGTCCGGTAGACGCTGCGCCAGCTTGCGGGCCAGCGACAGTCCATTGGCGTGGATGCCGCTGGAGGGCAGCAGGACGATCGCATCACCCTCAGCCAGCGCATCTCCTGTGGAGAGGCGGGACTTGGGCTGGATGATGCCCGTGCAACTGGCCGCCAGGTCGATGCGACCTTCTTCCACGATGCCGCCCAGCGCCGGTGTTTCTCCGCCTCCCCAAGCCACGCCACACGCCTCGCACGCCCTTTTCCACCCTTGGATCAAGGCATCGGCACGCGTGCGGTCGGCGAACCAGTCACTGCCGCCAGCAGCCCAGTAGGCCTGCACCACCAGGGGCGTGGCCCCGACGGTGATCAGATCGTTGACCGCCATTGCGATCGTGTCCTGCGCGATGGCGTCGTAGTAGCTGCGGCCCGTCAGGCGCAGCATCTCATCGGCCACCAGTGACTTGCTGCCCAGGCACTCCACGATGCTGGCCAGCAAGAACGGGCCCACATCGACGACGTAGGCGGATTCCCCGCGGGACGCTGCAACCTCCGAGAAGCCGTGTCTGGCCAACTGAGCCGCGGTGCTGGCTGCGGCTTGCTGGGCGCTGACCTTCACGGGGTCGATCAGGTCGTACAGCACCCCGGACTTCTCGTAGGTCAGGGCATCGGGATTGGTGGACTTCATCGTTCAATTATCGGCGCGCTGACCTGGGCCAGGGCAACGCCTCGTTCGCGGCCTCCACCTAGAATCAACCGATGAGCTACGTCGTCCTGGCGCGGAAGTACCGTCCGCGAAACTTCTCGCAGATGGCGGGCCAGGATCATGTCGTGCGCGCGCTGACGAACGCGCTTGACCAGCGGCGGCTCCACCACGCCTACCTGTTCACCGGCACGCGAGGCATCGGCAAGACCACCATTTCGCGCATTCTGGCCAAGAGCCTGAACTGCACTGGCCCCGACGGCCTGGGCGATGTCACGTCAAGCCCCTGCGGCCAATGCGCGGCCTGCACCGACATCGATGCCGACCGGTATGTGGACTACATCGAGCTGGATGCCGCTTCCAATCGCAGCATCGACGAGATACGTGACCTGATCGAGCGCGCCGCCTACAAGCCGGCCTTGGGGCGCTACAAGGTGTTCATGATCGACGAAGCGCACCAGCTCACCAAGGACGCCTTCAATGCCCTTCTGAAAACTCTCGAAGAGCCGCCCGAGTACCTGAAGTTCGTGCTGGCCACCACCGATCCAGAGCGGATGTTGCCCACGGTGCTCAGCCGCTGTCTGCAGTTCAACCTGCGGCCCATGGCGCCTGAGGTGGTGAAGGAACATCTGACGCAAGTGCTGGCCAGCGAGAGCATCCCAGCGCAGCCAGGCGCCTTGCGCTTGTTGTCGGAGGCGGCACGAGGATCGATGCGCGACGCCCTGTCCCTGACCGACCAGGCCATTGCATACGGAGGCGGGGAGTTAACGGAAGAGGGCGTGGCGACCATGCTTGGCGCCAGCCACACGCAGTCCTGCGCGGCCATCTTGCAGGCCCTGGCGCGTCGCGATGGCCCGGCGGTGATGCAGGCGGCCACTGCGATGCAACTGGCTGGGGCCTCGGCAGCCGCAGCCCTGGATGCCATGGCCGGCCTGCTGCAGCGCGCTGCCGTGGAGCAGGTGGTCCCTGGTGCCTTGGCAGAGGACTCGCCTTCGTTGGCTGACGTGGCCGAATTGGCTCAGAGCCTGGCCGCTGATGAATTGCAACTGGCCTACAGCATCGTGGTGCACGGCAAGGGTGAACTGGCCCTGATGTCTGACGAGCATGCGGCACTGGTGATGATCCTGCTGCGCGTGCTGGCGTTTCTTGACCCGTCGGGCGTGACGCCTGCTCCTCGCTCGGCGCCTCTTCGTGCGCCCGCGCCGCCTTCATTGAGTGTGCCGGCGCGGGCGGTGGAGGCTGCGCCGGTCTTGTCACCAGTACCTGCTGTTCAAGCCGAACCCCTGTCGCCCACCTTTCCGGTTGAAGCTGTGGGGGAGCAGCGCCAGGCGTTGGCGGACCGGTGGGACACCGTCGTCAGGCAATTGGTTGATGAGGGGCGGCTGACAGGCCTGGTCAAGGAACTGGCCTGGCAGGGCGGATTGGTGGGCCAGGATGACGGACCGCCTGCGGTGTGGCACGTGCGTATCCCGCATGAGTCCTTGCGCAGTGCAGCACTGAAGGACAAGCTGACCGATGCGCTGTGCGCATCGCTGGGCATCCAGCTTCGCATCGAGGTGCAGGCCGGTGACGGAGGTGACACCCCAGCCCGCCGTGACGCCGCACAAAAGGCACGCATGCAGGCGCAGGCCGAGGCCCTGATTCGCGAAGACACCTTGGTGCAGTCTTTGCTGCAGCAGTTCACCACGGCCCGGCTGGTACCGGGTTCGATCAAGCCGACCTGAGCCGCCGCGCTGGGTCCATTTCCATCCACAAGGCAAGAACAGAAGGAAGCACACTCATGATGAAGGGTCAGTTGGCGGGCTTGATGAAGCAGGCCCAGGCCATGCAGGACAACCTCAAGCGCGCGCAGGACGAGCTGGCTTCGCTGGAAGTGGAAGGCCAGTCGGGCGCGGGCCTGGTCAAGGTGACGATGACCTGCAAGCATGATGTGCGCCGCGTGGTCATCGACCCCAGCCTGCTGGGTGAAGACCGGGACATGTTGGAAGACCTGGTGGCCGCCGCGATCAACGATGCGGTGCGGCGTGTGGAACAGACCTCCTCCGAGAAGATGTCCAAGGTCACGGCCGGGATGCCTTTGCCGCCCGGGATGAAGTTCCCGTTCTGAACGGCATCGAAGCAGTGTCCGGCAAGAGCCTGCAGGCCCTGACCGATGCGCTCAAGCGATTGCCTGGCGTAGGGATGCGCTCGGCGCAGCGCATGGCGCATCACCTGCTGCAACACGACCGTGCGGGCGCCACGCTTCTCGCCCGCGCCCTGGATGCGGCAGTGGAGCGTGTAGGCCATTGCGAGCGCTGTCACGCCTTCACCGAGGAGCGCGTCTGCTCCCTGTGCAGCGACCCCGCTCGCGATGCGGCTGTGCTGTGTGTGGTGGAAACGCCGGCCGATCAGTCGGCCATGGAGCGCTCGGGCAGCTACCGAGGCCTGTACTTCGTGTTGCAGGGCCGACTCAGTCCCTTGGACGGGGTGGGGATTGAATCCATCGGCGCGCAAGCCCTGCTTCTCAGGGCCTGCGATGGTCAGGTGGGCGAGGTGATCCTGGCCCTGGGCTTCACGGCGGAAGGGGAGGTGACCGCGCATGCGTTGTCCGAGGCCCTGAAGCACCGCGGCCTCAAGGTGACGCGGCTGGCCCGCGGCGTGCCCGTTGGCAGCGATATCGAGTTTGTGGATCTGGGGACCATCGCGCACGCGCTGGCCGATCGGCGCTGAAGTCGCCTGAGGGGAGGGCAGCATGGCATTGAGCTACTGGTGTGTCTTGCTGGCGTGCATGCTGCCCATCGTGGCCGCTGGCGTGGCCAAGTGGGGTACGTTCTCGCGGCCCGCTCGCGAGGGCGGTTACGACAACGAAGACCCGCGTGCCTGGCTGGCGCTGCAGAGTGGCCGCAGGGCACGTGCAAATGCGGCCCAGGCGAACAGTTTCGAGGCGCTGCCCTTGTTCATCGCTGCGGTGCTCACGGCCCAGCAGTTGCAGGTGCAGCAGGCACTCATCGATGGCCTGTCTGTGGCCTTCGTGCTGCTGCGGGTGGTCTACCTTGTGCTTTATGTGACCAACCGCGCTACCGCGCGCACGCTGGTGTGGTCAGCGGGGATGGCGGTGTCCATCGCGCTGATGGTCTCGCCCGTGTGGGCATGATCGGGGCCCGGTCGTACGTGCAGGCCCTCCAGCCCCGGGTGGCGCTTCACCGTTTCTGCACTGATGCGGCGGTGCGCGCCTGCGGCCTGGCGTCGCCCGTCTTGCCACCCTTCACAGTCTGCGCATCCCTCTTGGCACCTGCCTTGGCGGTTGGCTTGCGGGCCTGGCCCTTGGAAGCGCCTGGGCGTGCAGGTGTCATCACCGTCATGGTCTGACCGGGACGCAAGGCCGCCTGCACGGTCAGTTGGTTCCAGCGGGCCAGGTCTGCGGCCTCCACCCGATGACGGCGTGCGAAGCTGACGAGTGACTCACCGTTGGGGTGGGCTTTCAAGGTACGACGTACCAGCTTCGGGCCGTCAGGCGTGAGTTGCATGGCGGCCGCGTCGGCCACCTGTTCGGTCACGTCCAGTGCCTGGTCCGCACGACGCGGCACGATAAGCGTTGATCCGGTCTTGATCAGCATGCCTTCGGGTATACGGTTCAACTCTCGCAGGCGGGCTTCCGGCACCCCTGCGAGCCTGGCTGCTTCGGCCGGACGCAATGTGCGCGGCGTGACCCACGCGGTCAACGAGGCCAGGGGTCCGGTGTGTTGGGCCAGTTCCTTCAGGAACCGGTTCGCGTTGTCATAGGGCAGCAGCACCTGGGGAGTGCCTGCGGCCAGGAGCACGGGTTTGTTCAGCTGCGGATTCAGCGCCTGGAATTCATCCAGTGACAGGCCTGCCAGGCGCGCCACCAGGGCGACATCCATGTCGCGTTCGATGCTGACGGTGAGGAAGAAGGGGTGGTTCTCCAGACGCGGCAACACCAGACCGAAGTTGCCGGGAGAAGAAATGATGTTCTTCACAGCCTGCAGCTTGGGCACGTAGTTACGCGTTTCGTCGGGCATCCTCAAAGCGGTGTAGACGGTGTCTTCGCGCGCCTTGCGGTTGCGCTCGAGGGCCCGTTGGACGTTGCCCTGCCCCCAGTTGTAGGCGGCCAGTGCCAGGTGCCAATCGCCGAACTTCTGGTACAGCATCTGCAGGTAGTCGAGCGCCGCACGCGTGGAGGCCAGGACGTCACGCCTGTCGTCCCGGAACAGGTTCTGCTTCAGTTCGAACTGCCGGCCCGTGGCGGGCATGAACTGCCACATTCCCGACGCACTGGCCACCGACAGAGCCTGCGGATTGAACGCGCTCTCGATGAAGGGCAGCAAGGCAAGCTCCATGGGCAGCCCGCGCTTGTGAACCTCTTCCACCACGTGGAACAGATACCGCCCGCCTCGCTCGGTCATGCGCTGCACGTAGTCCGGGCGCGTGGCGTACCACTGTTCCCATTTGCGCACCAGGTCTGAATCCAGGTCGGGCATGGCGAATCCCCGACGTACCCGTTCCCAGAGATCGGACCGGTCACCCGGGTTGTTCTCCTCCATGCCTGGCATGGTGCGCAGTGCGACGGTGGCGGCTGTGGTGGCCGTAACGGGTTCTGACACGGCGCCTGGCAAGGTGGCTGAGACGCGTTCCGTGTTCGGACTTGGTGGAGTCGTTGTCGTGGCGACGCCGGGAGCAGGAATGGCCGCCGCAACGGGCAAGTTGCCAGCCGCTGCGACTGCGCCTCGACCTGCGGTGCTGGACGCAGCGCCAAGGGAGTCGCTGGAGGCCACGGGAACCCCGGTGCGGATTGCGGAGCCCTGATCGGACGCTGTGGAGCCTGCGGGTATCGACGTGCAGGCCCCCAGGGCCATCACGGCTGCCAGCAGCAGGGTCAAGGCTGCCGTTCGCAGGGCGCAAGAACTTGCATCAGTGCTCACGCAGATGCTCTGGTCAATGCTCGCATTCATCGGAACTCGTTCTTCCACGCCCGCAGGGCGGCAAAGACCTCCGCCGGTCCGGCATCCATGCATCCATGGCGCCTGGCGGATTCGATCACTTCCGACTGTGCACAGCGAAGAAACGGGTTGATGGACAACTCCGTGCCGATGGTCGATGGCAGGGTCGGCAGACCCACCACACGTTGCCTTTGGCACTTCAGGGCGTAGGCCTGCACTGCGGCGTTGCCCGGCTCCACCGCTGCGGCGAATCGAAGGTTGGACAAGGTGTATTCGTGCGCGCAGCACACCCTGGTGGCCTGCGGCAGGGCCGCCAGGGCTTGCAGTGAGGCGTGCAACTGCACGGCGCTGCCCTCGAACAGGCGGCCGCAACCGCCCGAGAAGAGCGTGTCGCCGCAGAAGAGCAAAGGCCCGCCGCCCTGATCATGTTCCGTATCGTCGCCCAGTTCCTCACAGAAGAACGCAATGTGCCCCGCGGTATGGCCCGGCACCTCCATCACCTGGAACCGCAGGCCCAGCGCCCGCACTTCATCGCCGCCCACCAGCGGCACGAAGGGCTGGGGGATGAGCTCTGCGGCCGGGCCCAGCACGGGGCCTTGCAAACGCTCGCGCAACCCCTGGATGCCACCTATGTGGTCTGCATGGTGATGCGTCACTAAAATGGACTGAAGCGCCAGGCCCAGCCGGTCCAGCGCCTCGATCACGGGGCCCTCATCCCCTGGGTCCACGACCAAGGCGTTCTGCCCGTCGTGAACCATCCAGATGTAGTTGTCCGCGAAAGCGGGTATGGGATGGAGTGTCATGACCACAGCACCTGAGTTTATCGGCTCGACGCCCTGGTGGCGCACCCCCTCTGGTCGGCATGTACTGGCTTGGGAGCGTCAATGGTTCGACTCTGGAGTGGCCGATGTCTTCGGCTTTCACGCTCTGCAGATGGGGCTGCCGGCCGTGGATGCCCTGCAGACGAACCGTATGCCCCATCGCTGGCTGGCATGCGCTGCGCAGGCCCTGGCCGAGGATGCCGAATCGGGTGTGCCCGAGCAGGTCAGGGCGGTCCATTTGCAGTGCGAGTTTGATGCCTTGCCCTTCGCCAGCCAGAGCTTGGATCTGGTCGTGATGCCGCATGCCCTGGAGATGACCCGAGACCCCCATTTGACCTTGCGGGAGGTCGAGCGTGTGCTGGTGCCCGAGGGGCGCTTGATGATCACGGCCTTCAATCCCGCCAGCCAGTGGGCCTTGCGTTCCCGCCAGCATCGCGGTGGCGCAGTGGATGGCGCCGGGCGTCCCTTGGGTCTGTGGCCTCAGCGGGCAGAAATGATCGGATTTCGAAGGTTGCGGGATTGGCTGCGCCTGTTGAGTTTTGAGGTTGAGACGGCACGGTTTGGTTGCTTCGGCCCGCGGGTAGACACGCTGGCGTGGCAGCAACGCTGGTCCTTCATTGAACCGGTCGGGCAGCGCTGGTGGCCTGTCCTGGGCGCTGTCTACGGACTCACGGCGGTCAAGCGGGTCAGGGGTATGCGGCTCGTGGGGTTGGCCAAGCGGCAGGCGCGCTACGCCAGCGCGCCGCGGCCCGCCCTGGTCAGCACCCACCAGGAACCTAGTCAACGTGGCTCTCGAAGGAGTTGAGCATTGAATGACGTCGTGATCTACACCGACGGCGCCTGCAAGGGGAACCCAGGCCCCGGGGGCTGGGGCGCCTGGTTGCGCAGCGGGGGCCATGAGCGGGAAATCTGGGGCGGGGAGGCCCAGACCACCAACAACCGCATGGAGTTGACCGCCGTGATCGAGTCGCTCGCAGCCCTGAAGGCTCCAAGCCGGGTGACGCTGCATCTTGACAGCGAGTACGTGCGCAATGGCATCACGTCCTGGATACACAACTGGAAGCGGCGAGGCTGGCGCACCGCCAGCAATCAGGCCGTGAAGAATGTCGATCTGTGGCAGCGCTTGGATGACTTGACGCAAGCGCATCAGATCGATTGGCGCTGGGTGCGGGGGCACGCGGGCGACGAGGGCAACGAGCGAGCTGATGCCCTGGCCAACCGGGGCGTGGAGGACATCCGCGGCAGGTGAGGGGCGAGTGCGTTGATCGGTCATTCAACAAGCGGCCGGCAAGGCGCGGTCCGGGCGTTACATTCCCGGATGCACACAAGGGGCAATGCAGCACATGGCAGGCAAGAAGATTCACCTCGCGGTAGCCGTCCTTGGGCTGGCCCTGATCAGTGGTGGTGCCTGGTGGTACCAGAACAAGGCTGGCACGGGCGATGCCAAGCCCCCTGGGGGGCCTGACGCAGCGGCCAAGCCCGGCGCCGGCGGCGCGGGCCCCGGTGCAGGAGGGCCCGCAGGTCCACGCGGCCCGGGTGGGGCAGGGGGCCCGCCGGCTGTAGAAGTGGCGAAGGTGGAGGTTGTCCGCCTGGAGGACGACTCACAGGCCGTCGGTTCGCTGAGAGCTCGCCAGGGCGTGGTGCTCAAGCCGGAGGTCAGCGGCAGGATCCAGACCCTGAGCTTCGGTGACGGCCAGCGCATCCAGAAGGGCCAGTTGATGGTCCAACTGGATGACACCCTGCAGCAGGCGCAACTGAAGCAGGCCGAAGCCTCGGCGGCCATCGCCCGAACCAACCTGCAGCGCAGCCGCGAACTGGCTGCTCAGAACTTCGTCAGCCAAAGCGCGGTCGACCAGAATGCGGCTGCCCTGGAGGTGGCGCAGGCCCAGGTCGCCCTGGCGCAGGCCCAGATCAGCCGCATGAAGATCGTGGCGCCGTTCGACGGCATCACTGGCATCCGCTCGGTCAGTGTCGGGGATTACGTCAAGGACGGCGCCGATCTGGTGATGATCGAGGATGTGTCGTCCTTGTGGGTGGACTTCCGGCTGCCGGAGCGTTACCTGAGCCGTCTGAAGACGGGGCAGGGCGTCGAGGTGGTGCTGGACGCCATCCCGAGCCGCAAGTTCAAGGCGCAAGTGGAGGCCATTGATGCGCAGCTGGACGCCAATGGCCGCTCAGTGCTGGTTCGGGCACGCATGGCCAACGCCGACGGTCGGCTTCGGGGTGGCATGTTCGCCCGGGTGCGGGCGGTGTTCGACGTCCGGGACAAGGCACTGGTGGTGCCGGAGGAGGCCCTGGTACCGCTGGGCAACCGCCAGGTGGTCTTCAAGGTGACCGATGCACCCGGCGGTGGCAAGGTCGCACAGCGGGCCGAGGTGAAGATCGGCATGCGGGTGCCCGGTCGCGTGGAGATCCTGGAAGGTGTCACGGCTGGCGAGGTGCTGGTCATCGCAGGACAGGCCCGGTTGATGCGCGGCGAGAACCTTGCCGTGCGGGTGGTGGACCTGAATCGCCCGCGGGGTCCCGGCGGGCCCGGCGGTCCTGGCGGACCGGGGGCCGGGCGCCCAGGGGCTGCGGCCAGCGCCCCGCCGGGCGCCGCCGCTTCCCGCCCCGCTGGTCCGCCCAGCAAGCCCTGAGCCCCCAGCCCTGGAGAGGCCCTTGCCATGACCTTGTCCGAGATCTCGATCCGCCGTCCCGTCTTCGCGACGGTGATGTCGATGATGCTGGTGCTGCTGGGTGTCGTCTCTTTTTCCAAGCTGTCGGTGCGGGAGTACCCGCGCATCGACGAGCCGGTTGTCACGGTCAACACGCGTCTGCTGGGCGCATCGTCAGAAGTCATCGAGTCCCAGGTCACCAAGCCCCTGGAAGACTCCATCGCCGGGATCGATGGCATTGACATCCTGACCTCCATCTCCAGAGCGGAGCGCAGCCAGATCACGGCACGCTTCAAGTTGAGCAAGGACCCGGACTCTGCGGCCGCCGACGTGCGTGACCGGGTTTCCCGGGTACGGGGCCGGTTGCCCGCCAGCATTGAGGAACCCATCATTGCCAAGGTGGAGGCGGATGCCTTCCCGGTCATCTGGCTCGCCTTCACCAGTGAGAACCGCTCTCCGCTGGAGATCACCGACCTGATCAACCGCATCGTCAAGCCCAGGCTGCAGACCATTCCGGGGGTGGCCGATGTGCAGATCAATGGTGAGCGCAAGTTCGCGATGCGCGTGTGGCTGGACCAGGACCGCTTGGCTGCCTATCGCCTCACCGTTCAGGATGTCGAAGATGCGCTTCGGCGGCAGAACCTGGAGGTACCTGCCGGGCGGATCGAGAGCCAGCAGCGAGAGTTCAACGTCACGGCGCGTACCGACTTGAACACCGAGAGGCAGTTCGGGGAGATCGCGCTGAAGGTGGCGGCGGGGCATACGGTGCGCTTGCGCGACGTGGCCAAGATCGAGCAGGGCCCTGCGGATGAGCGCTCCATCGTCCGCTTGAACGGCTTGTCGGCGGTGTCGGCTGGTGTCATCCGCAATGCCACAGCCAATCCTCTGAGCATCTCGGCCGGGGTTCGCGAAGCGATGCCGCTGATCCAGCAGGACCTGCCGCCCGGCGTCACTTTCCTGATCGCCAACGACAACTCGGTGTTCATCGACCGCTCCATCAAGGCGGTCTACAAGACCACGGCTGAGGCTGTCGCGCTGGTGGCCCTGGTGGTGTTTCTGTTTCTGCGTACGTTGCGGGCTTCGATCATCCCGCTGATCACGATTCCGGTCAGCTTGATCGGGGTGTTCTCGCTGATGGCTCTGGCGGGCTTCAGCGTCAACACCCTCACCCTGCTGTCGCTCGTGCTGGCCATCGGCCTGGTGGTGGACGACTCCATCGTGGTGCTGGAGAACATCTTCCGCCACATCGAGGAAGGTCTGACACCTTTCAAGGCGGCTTTGAAGGGCGCGCGCGAGATCACGTTTGCCGTGGTGGCGATGACGCTCACCTTGGCGGCGGTGTTCGCGCCCCTGGCCTTCACGCCAGGACGCACGGGCAGGCTGTTCGTGGAGTTCGCCCTGACCTTGGCGGGTGCCGTGCTGGTGTCGGGCTTCGTGGCCCTGACGCTCACGCCCATGATGTGCAGCAAGCTGCTGAAGCACCAGCCGAATCCTTCGTGGTTCGACCGGGGCATGGAGCGCGTGCTCGTGGGCATGACCAACAGCTACGCTGTGGTGCTGCGTTGGGTGTTGGGCCAACGGTGGGTCGTGGTGTTGGTGATGCTGGCATCAGGTGCGGGCAGCTGGTGGCTGTTCACGAACGCCAAGAGCGAACTCTCGCCGCTGGAGGACCGAGGGGTCATCATCGTCAACGTCACGGCGCCCGATGGTTCCACCCTGGAGTACACGGGCCGCTACCTACGGGCCATCGAGCGCATCACCAGCGAGTACAAGGAGTTCGACCGGACCTTCATCGTGGCGGGTAATCCGACCGTGGCGCAAGGCTCGGCCATCCTGCGAGCTGTGGATTGGGATCAGCGAGACAAGACCACGCTGCAGATCGCGCGCGAGCTGCAGGGCAAGGTGGGCGGACTGCCAGGCGTCACGGCCTTCCCCATCACGCCGCCGAGCCTGGGTCAGGGCTTCCGGGATCGGCCGGTGAATTTTGTGATCGTCACCAACGACAGCTACGAGAACCTGTCACGTGTGGCCCAGGCCTTCCTGGGCGAGATGGGCAAGAACCCGGGCCTCGTGGCTTCGGAGATCGACCTGCGCCTGAACAAGCCGGAGATCTTCCTGGAGGTGGACCGCGAACGTGCAGCGGATGCCGGCGTGAGCGTGGACCAGGTGGCCCGGATGGTGGAGACCATGCTGGGCGGACGCGCCGTGACGCGTTACAAGCGCGATGCAGAGCAGTACGACGTGCTGGTACAGATCGCACCCAGTGGACGTGCCACGCCCGACGACATCGAGCGGCTGTTCGTGCGTGGCCGAGGCGATGTGATGGTGCCGCTGTCGTCGCTGGTCAAGCTCAAGGAATCCGTCAGTCCGCGAGAGCTCAACCACTTCAACCAGCGGCGTTCGGTCACGATCACGGCCAACCTGTCTGCGGATTATTCGCTCGGCGAGGCGCTGGCCTTCATGGAGGCCACTGCGGGCAAGGTGCTCAAGCCCGGTTACACGACAGAATTGAACGGGGTCAGCCGCGAGTTCAAAGCCTCCAGTGGCGCCCTCGCGGTGGTGTTCGTGCTGGCCCTGCTGTTCATCTTTCTGGTGCTCGCGGCCCAGTTCGAGAGCTTTGTGGACCCGTTTGTCATCCTGCTGTCGGTGCCTCTGTCGATGGTGGGAGCCCTGGGGGCCTTGCAGTGGGCCGGCGGTACGCTGAACGTGTACTCCCAGATCGGTCTGGTCACACTGGTGGGCCTGATCACGAAGCACGGCATCCTGATCGTGGAGTTCTCCAACCAACTGCGGCAAGAGGGCAAGGCGTTGAAGGAGGCCACCATCGAGGCGTCCAGCCTGCGCCTGCGCCCCATCCTGATGACCACCGGGGCCATGGTGTTGGGAGCGTTGCCCTTGGCGTGGGCCACGGGCGCTGGAGCCGAGAGCCGCCAGCAGATCGGCTGGGTGATCGTGGGCGGCATGTCCCTGGGCACCTTGCTGACCATCTTCGTGGTGCCCACGGTGTACACCCTGTTCGCCCGCAAGGCTGTCCCCGGTGAGGTTCGGGCCCCTGACGAACAGAGTGACGCAGCTCCCGATGCGCATGAGGCGCCCGCCGGGCAGCCCAGGCTCGCCCCGCAGCCGGGCGCTGATTGACGTCTTCACTGCACGCCGTCATGAACCAGCCGTCGTTGCCGCCAGACCATCCGGACAGGCCTGCACTGGCCGCGGAGGTCCACGCCAGACCTCCCATGCCGGTGGTCGGGCCGGCGCGTGTGACCTACCTCGCTGTCCTGATCGACCCCGCCCAGCGGGCCCAGGAAAGCGCCCATCTGCGCGCACTGTGTGTCCACTTTGGCGTGACGCCGCCTGCGGAGGGGGCCACGCACTTCAGTGGCGAGCTGCACCCAAGCCTGCGGGTGAAGTGGGAGCGCCATGGCGAGTTCTCCGGCTATACCTTCTACGCCGCCGGAGCGGGGCAGGAGCTGGGGCAGACGGCGGTGACAGACCTGCTGCCAGGATGGCTGCAGTCGGTGCCGGGCCGCACGGTGGCTGCGCTGTCGGCACAGGTCTGGAAGCAGCACCAGGCCGCGGTACCGTCGCAGGAGGAACTTGCAGCTTGGTTTGGGGACAGCGCGGTGGCAGGCTCCGAAGTGGCTGAGGGTGCGGCCTTTGCCTGCACCGACTTTCGCACCCGCGACGACGGCTTCACCCGCGTGGTGCTGCTGGACCGAAACCTCACGCCTTACCAGACGGGCCGCATACTGCAGCGCCTGTTCGAGATCGAGGCCTACCGGATGATGGCGCTGCTGGCCTTGCCCATCGCACGGCGACAGTCGCCCCGCATCCTGGACATCGAACGCTCACTCGCGGCGTTGACCGACGGCATCGCGTCGGGCGAGCATGACGCTGCCAGCGACGAAGCCCTTCTTCAGCAGCTGACCCGGCTGGCCGCAGAGATCGAGAGCGGGTTGTCGGCCAGCCAGTTCCGCTTTGGTGCCTGTCGTGCCTATGCCGACCTGGTCAGCCGCCGTATCCAGGAGCTTCGCGAGCGACGTGCCCCCGGGCTGCAGACCCTGGAGGAGTTCATGTCGCGGCGTTTCCAACCCGCAGTGGCCACCTGTCAGACCGTCAGCCAGCGCCTGCACGACTTGTCCGAGCGCGTGGCCCAGGCTAGCGGCCTGTTGCGCACCCGGGTGGAAATTGCGCGCGAACGTCAGAACCAGCAATTGCTGGCCTCGATGGACCGCCGGGCTCGGTTGCAACTGCGGCTGCAGCAAACGGTGGAGGGCTTGTCGGTGGCCGCCATTTCGTATTACGTGGCCGGTCTCGTGGGATATGCCGCCAAGGGCTTGCGGTCTGCAGGATGGTGGGAACTGGACCCGGACATCGCCGTCGGCGTATCGGTACCGGTGGTCGCACTGCTGTTCTATATGGCTATGCGCCGCGCCCGCCGCCACATGTTCAAGGGCACTTCGGACTGATTTGCAGCCGAGGTGATTCGAGCCGGTGCGCGGGCAGGGGCGCGCGTTCAGCCGCCGATGTAGTGCATCTCGATGCGGCGCTGACCGCTTGAAGGTGCGGCCACTTCAGCGCTGCGCAGCTCAGAGTAGCGGTCCTGCCGGTCTTGCCACAGGGCCCCGATGGCCGCGGTAACTTCGTGGTCGCTGCGCCCCGGTGCGTGCTCGCCCGCACCGCGCAGCAGGGCGCGCAGGTCATGGCCGTGGCTGGCAAACAGGCACATGAACAGCTTGCCTTCGGTGGACAGGCGCGCGCGGTTGCACTCCCCGCAAAAGGCCTGGGTCACCGATGAAATCACACCGACTTCGCCCATGCCGTCCCGATATCGCCAGCGCTGGGCCGTTTCGCCCGCGCTGCTGGCAGGCAGCGGCTCCAACGGAAACACTGCGGAAATCCGCTCGATCACGTTGGCAGATGGCAAGACCTCGTCCATGCGCCAGCCGTTGGTGGCGCCAACGTCCATGTACTCGATGAAGCGCAGGATCACCTGCTTGCCGTGGGTGTCCCGAAAGTAGCGGGCCATGGGTACGATTTCCTGGTCGTTGGTGCCGCGCTTGACCACCATGTTCACCTTGAGCGGCGTCAACCCCGCTGCCAGTGCCGCGTCGATGCCGCGCAGCACGTCGGCCACAGGGAAGTCCACATCGTTCATGCGACGGAACACCGCATCGTCCAGGGCATCCAGGCTCACAGTCACACGCTTGAGCCCGGCCTGGGCCAGAGCCTGGGCCTTGCGCTCCAGCAGCGACCCGTTGGTCGTGAGCGTCAGGTCCAGCAGCTCGCCTTCGGGCGTGCGCAGCGCCGCCAGCTTGGCCACCAGCACTTCCAGATGCTTTCTCAGCAGCGGCTCTCCGCCCGTCAACCGCAGCTTGCGCACACCATGGCGAATGAAAGCCCGAGAGAGCCGCTCGATCTCCTCGAACGTCAGCAGCGAAGGTTGCGGCAGGAAACGGTAGTCCCGGTCGAACACCTCCTTGGGCATACAGTAGCTGCAGCGGAAGTTGCAGCGATCGGTGACCGAGATGCGCAGGTCTCGCAGGGGCCGGCCCAGGCGGTCAGACAGCAGCCCTGTGGGTTCGGGAAACTGCGCAGGCACCTCGGGAATGGCCGCGGCATAGCGCAGATCGGCCAGAGGAATGACGTTGTCGCCCATTCCCGAATTGTGCCCCGCCGCCTTCTGCATCGTGGTTCGAGGGCATCACGCCTTCCTCGGCCCTCGCAAAGACGTCCTATCGCGCAGGCGCAGCCTTGCGCTCGGCCTTCTCGGGCCCCGGAGTTGCCCCTTGCACCGCAGAGCCGGTGGTCTCGGCGCGCCGGGCGCCAGTGAACCGCCTATCCCAGTAGGCCTGGCGCATGTCCTCGATCCTGACCTCGGAGCCGGTGCGCGGCGCGTGTATGAACTTTCCCTCGCCAATGTAGATGCCCACATGGGAGAAGGTGCGCCTCAAGGTGTTGAAGAAGACCAGGTCACCGGGACGCAGTTCCTCGCGGCGGATGCGCACCAGACCGGATGCGCTGGCTTGGTCATCCACGCGGCGAGGCAGCACCAACCCCAGACTCATCTCGAAGATATGGCGGGTGAAGCCGCTGCAGTCGAAGCCGTCGTCAGCCGAGTCACCACCACGCTTGTAGGGCACGCCCAGGAAATTCATGGCCGACAGCACAAGCTCAGAGGCCACGTCCCGCACTTGACGAACCAGGGTGTTGCCCTCTGCCGCGGACTCCTTGCTCACCAGGCCTTTGTCCTGCAGCAACTGCAGCACCGGATCGGTGGCCGGGGGGTCAAGGGGCGCCGCCCAGGCCTCTTGGCCCATCCACGCCCAAGCAGCCAACAGCACGGCGGCCAGGGCGCTCAGGCGTGGGGCACGGTAGACGGTGCTGGGCATGGAGAGCGGCAAAATAGAACGGCGGGAGAAGGCTGTCAACGGACCCTGCAACGCATCCACCGAACTGCGCCGCGTATCAGGATCAACCGGCTTTCACCAAAGAGGAAATCAAATGTTCAAGGCATTGTGGCTCGAGAAGGACGAAACGGGCTTTCGCGCGAGCATCGCCGAACTGGACGACAGCCGGCTGCCCATGGTTCCCGAGGGGGGCGTCCTGGTGCGGCCGCATTACTCCACCCTGAACTACAAGGACGGCCTGGCGCTGACGAACCGCTCGCCAGTGGTGCGCTTGTGGCCGATGGTGCCCGGCATCGACGGCGCAGGCGAGGTGCTGCAAAGCGATCATCCCGATTGGAAGGCGGGCGATGCCTTCATCCTGAACGGGTTTGGTGTAGGTGAAACGCACTGGGGCTGCCTGGCGCAGCGGGCCCGTCTCAAGGGTGAGTGGCTAGTGCCTTTGCCCACAGGTCTAAGCCCCCGTCGGGCCATGGCCATTGGCACGGCCGGCTACACGGCCATGCTGTGTGTGATGGCCTTGGAGCGTCATGGGCTGAAGCCCGGCGACGGCGAGGTCCTGGTCACCGGCGCCACCGGCGGGGTGGGCTCGGTGGCGGTGCTGCTGTTGTCCCGGCTGGGCTACCGCGTGGTGGCCGTCACGGGCAAGGCCGCGCAGGCGGACTACCTCACTCGCCTGGGTGCGCAGGCGGTGATGGACCGCAGCGAGCTGGCCGCGCCGGGCAAGCCACTGCAGAAGGAGCGCTGGGCCGGTGTGGTCGACGCCGTGGGCAGCCACACCCTGGCCAATGCCTGCGCGCAGGTGCGCTATGGAGGGGCGGTGGCCGCCTGCGGCCTGGCGCAAGGCCATGACCTGCCTGCCACTGTCATGCCGTTCATCCTGCGCGGCGTCAGCTTGCTGGGCGTGGACAGTGTGATGGCGCCGCAGGCCCTCAGACGCCAAGCCTGGGCCCGGCTGGCGCGAGACCTGGACTTGGCCGCGCTGGACAGCCTGACGACCGAGATCGGCCTGTCGGAAGCCTTGGACGGCGCGCGTCGCCTGATGGCGGGTGAGGTGGTCGGGCGCCTGGTGGTTCGCATTCCCGATTGACGGCGCCCGGTCGAACGTCAGGGCATAGCAAGTCCGGCGTCGACAATTCCGCTCCAGACTGGTCCTTCAGGCCACAAAGGAGACGCGCATGGGATTCGAGGACTTTCACCGCCGTTCGCTGCAGGATCGCGACGGGTTCTGGGCCGAACAGGCGGCCTTGATCGACTGGAAAGCCCCGTTCACCGAGGTCTGCGATTACCGCAATCCGCCGTTCGCCCGCTGGTTCGTGGGCGGCACTACCAATCTGTGCCACAACGCGGTGGACCGTCATGCGGCCACGCATTCGGATCGGCAGGCGCTCATCTGGGTGTCGACCGAAGTTGACAAGGAGATCGTCTACACCTTTTCCCAGTTGCAGGCGGAGGTGGAGCGCATGGCGGCCATCCTGCTGTCGCTGGGGGTCAAGAAGGGCGATCGGGTGCTGGTCTACATGCCCATGATTCCCGAGGCGGCCTTTGCCATGCTGGCCTGCGCCCGGATCGGCGCCTTGCACTCCGTGGTCTTCGGCGGGTTCGCCAGCGTCAGCCTGGCCAGCCGCATCGATGACGCCCAGCCCACGGTGGTGGTAAGCGCCGACGCCGGCAGCCGCAGTGGCAAGGTGGTGCCTTACAAGGGGCTGCTGGATGAGGCCATCCGCCTGTCCGCTCACAAGCCCGCGCACGTGCTGATGGTCAACCGCGGCCTGAGCGACATGCCCATGCAGACTGGCCGCGACGTGGACTACGCCGAGTTGCGCGAGGCCCACCTGAACGCCCGCGTGCCCTGCGAGTGGCTGGAGTCCACTCACCCGAGCTACACCCTCTACACCAGCGGCACCACCGGCAAGCCCAAGGGCGTGCAGCGCGACACGGGCGGTTATGCCGTGGCCCTGGCCGCCAGCATGAAGCACATCTTCCTGGGCCAGCCGGGAGAGACCTACTTCTCCACCAGCGACATCGGCTGGGTGGTGGGCCACAGCTACATCATCTACGGCCCGCTGATCGCCGGCATGGCCGCCCTCATGTACGAGGGCCTGCCCACGCGCCCTGACGCGGCGGTGTGGTGGAGCCTGGTCGAGAAGTACCGCGTGACCTCGATGTTCAGCGCGCCGACCGCCGTGCGCGTGCTGAAGAAGCAGGATCCGGAAGCCCTGCGCCGGCACGACCTGAGCTCGCTGCGCGCCTTGTTCCTGGCGGGTGAGCCGCTGGACGAACCCACGGCCAAGTGGATCGCCGAGGCCCTGGGCAAGCCCATCATCGACAACTACTGGCAGACCGAGACAGGCTGGCCCATCCTGTCGCTGTGCAACGGGGTGGAGCCCGCGCAGAGCAAGTTCGGCTCGCCGGGCAAAGCGGTGTACGGCTACGACGTCAAGCTGGTGGACGAGAACACCGGGCAAGACCTGGAAGGGCCGGACCAGAAGGGCGTGGTGGTCATCGAGGGGCCCTTGCCCCCGGGCTGCATGCAGACGGTGTGGCGCGACGACGAGCGTTTCGTCAAGACCTATTGGTCCAGCATCCCCGGCCGGCAGGTCTACAGCACCTTCGACTGGGGCATCCGCGACAAGGATGGCTACATCTTCATCCTGGGCCGGACGGATGACGTGATCAACGTGGCCGGGCACCGCCTGGGCACGCGTGAGATTGAGGAGAGCATCTCCAGCCACCCGAACGTGGCCGAAGTGGCCGTGGTGGGCGTGGCCGACCAACTCAAGGGTCAGGTGGCTATGGCCTTTGCCATCCTCAAGGACGTGAGCCGCGCCGCGGACGAGGCCTCGGCCCTCAAGCTGGAAGGCGAGATCATGAAGGTGGTGGACTCGCAGCTGGGAGCCGTTGCGCGCCCGGCTCGTGTGCGCTTTGTCACCGCGCTGCCCAAGACGCGCTCGGGCAAGCTCCTGCGCCGCGCCATCCAGGCCGTGTGCGAGCAGCGCGACCCGGGCGACCTCACCACCATCGAAGACCCCACGGCGCTGCAGCAGGTCAGGGATCTGGTCGCCCCCCGCTGAGAGGGCCGGTACCACCCCGCCAAAGGGGGTGGTCGGGCAGTGGGGTGGCGGCCACACTGCGGGCTCTTGATGTTCCGGGAGCCTGCAATGACCTGCTGCCTGTCTTACACAACCAATGCGATGCTGCCCCGCCGCGCCTTTCTGGGGTCTGCGCTGGCGCTGGCCGCCGGCCCTGGACTGGCGCAGCCCCGGCGCGACAGCGCGCCCTTGATCCTGGCCACCGAAGCGCCGCCAGACCTGGATCCCCAGGGCTGGCTGGTCAGTGAGAAATTCGACGGCTCCCGTGCCTGGTGGGACGGGAGCCGCCTGCGCTTCAGAAGCGGCCTGCCCATCATGGCGCCGGCCTGGTTCACCGCCGCGCTGCCGGCGCAGGCGCTGGACGGCGAACTCTGGCTTGCGCGCGGCCGGTTCGAGGAACTCTCGGGCATCGTCAGGCGACAACAGCCGGTGGATGCCGATTGGCGCCGGGTGCGCCTGCTGGTGTTCGAACTGCCGGGTGCAGGGGGCACCTTTGCGCAGCGCGCCGCCCGGATCCAGCAGTTGTCGGCCCAGCAGCCTGCGTCCTCACCCTGGAGGGCCGTGGAGCAGTTCGAGTTGCCCAGCGCCGCTGCGCTGAAGGCGCGATTGCACGAGGTGGTGAACGCCGGGGGTGAAGGCCTGATGCTGCACCGTGCAGACGCCTTGTACGAAACCGGCCGCAGCCCGGCGCTGCTCAAACTGAAACCGCTGCAGGATGCTGATGCGGTGGTGGTGGGCCACCAGCCTGGCCAGGGCAGGCACGCTGGTCGACTCGGTGCATTGAAGGTACGCACCCAGGAGGGCCGGGAATTCCTGCTTGGCACCGGTTTCACCGACGAGCAGCGCGATCAGCCACCTGCGGTGGGGACGGTGGTGACCTTCACCTACCAGGGCACCACGGCCCAGGGCGTCCCGCGATTTGCCAGCTTCCTGCGGGTGCGCTCGGTCTGACGGCCCTGGAGCCCCTGCACGGCCGTGCAGGCCGCATGGGGATCAGAGCACCTCGGAGGCGAAATCCGCCAGGCGCGAGCGTTCACCCCGCGCCAGGGTGACGTGGCCCGAATGCGGCCAGCCCTTGAAGCGGTCCACCGCATAGGTCAGGCCCGAGGAGCCTTCGGTGAGGTAAGGCGTGTCGATCTGGGCCAGGTTGCCCAGGCATACGATCTTCGTGCCGGGCCCGGCGCGTGTGATCAGCGTCTTCATCTGCTTGGGCGTGAGGTTCTGTGCCTCGTCGATGAGGACGAACTTGTTCAAGAAAGTGCGTCCGCGCATGAAGTTCAGGCTCTTGATGCGGATCTTGCTGCGCACCAGGTCGTTGGTGGCGGCCCGGCCCCACTCGCCGGCTGCACCATCGCTGCGCGCAAGCACTTCCAGGTTGTCGTCCAGGGCGCCCATCCAGGGGCTCATCTTTTCTTCCTCGGTACCCGGCAGGAAACCGATGTCCTCGCCCACAGGCACAGTGACGCGGGTCACGATGATCTCGGTGTAGCGGCGCTCATCCAGCACCTGGCTGAGCGCGGCGGCCAGCGTCATCAGCGTCTTGCCGGTGCCGGCCGTGCCCGTGAGCGTGATGAAGTCGCAGTCCGGGTCCATCAGCAGGTTCAGGGCGAAGTTCTGTTCCCGGTTCCGGGCATTCACGCCCCACACAGCGTTCTTGGCGTGGGAGTAGTCGCGCAAGGTCTTGAGCACCGCCGTCTTGCCGGTGATCTCGATGACCCTTGCATGCAAGGGCGTGGCACCGGGGACCTCGAAGTACACGAACTGGTTGATCAGGAGCGAGGGCACCAAGGGGCCGCTGATGCGGTACAGCGTGTGGCCACCCTGCTGCCAGCTCTCCATGGTCTTGCCATGCTTTTCCCAGAAATCCCCGGGAAGATGCAGCACGCCCGTGTAGAGGAGGTCACCATCCTCCAACGTCTTGTCGTTGAAGTAGTCCTCTGCCGGCAGGCCCAGCGCGCGGGCCTTGACCCGCATGTTGATGTCCTTGGACACCAGCACCACATCTCGGCCTGGCTGCGCGTCGCGCAGCGCCTGCACCACGCCCAGGATCTGGTTGTCGGCCTTTCCCTGCGGCAGGCCCGCTGGCAGGCGGATGTCCAGCAAGGTGGTCTGGAAGAACAAGCGGCCACTGGCCTCGCGATGGCCGGTCTTGGCCAGCGGAATGCCCTCCTTGGGATCCAGCGCGCCGTCCGTGGCCAGGGCGTCCAGATCGCGGCTGACCTGGCGGGCGTTCCGAGCCACCTCGCTCATGCCTTTCTTGTGGCCGTCCAACTCCTCCAGCGTGATCATCGGCAGGAAGATGTCGTGTTCCTCGAAGCGGAACAGGCTCATCGGGTCGTGCATCAGGACATTGGTGTCCAGCACGAACAGTTTTGGCGGCCCGGCGGGCTTGCGCACCTTGGCCGGGGCTGGCCTTCGCTGGCCCCGCGGCACAGCGGCGGCGGCAGGTTCCGACGGGGTGCTCACCGCCTTGGAGGGCAGCGTTTCCTGCGCGGTACCGGCCGGCCGCTTGGCCCTCACGGCAACCTGTTCGCCAGGGATCTTCTTCCCCGTGCGGCCGGCGGCGTCGGCGGCCGGTGCGGAAGCCTTGCGCGAACCGGAACTGACCGATCCGGTTGAAGGCAATGATCCTGGTGATGTCGATGAGGCCGCAGCCTCAGCCTGGCCCGCCGCATCCCTCTGGGGCGCTCCTGGTGACGAGGTCGACGTGGCTTGCGCGGCATACGCGGCCAAGTCGAGGATCGCGGCCTTTCTGGTGGGGGGGGTGGGCAGAGGCATGGTGTGCGAAGTGAGAGTCGGGTTCAGGGCTAAGCGAACGGCCGTCAGGCCAGCATAACGTGAGGCACTCTCATCGCAAGGCGGGCCCCTCAAATGAACAAGGGCGCCCCCCCGGCGGAGGAGGACGCCCCTGGACTTTCGGCCGGGTCAAGCCTGCTTGAGTGCCTTGACCGCCTTCAAAACCTCGTCGACGTGGCCGGCCACCTTGATGCCACGCCATTCCTGGCGCAGAACGCCTTGCGCATCGATCAGGAACGTGCTGCGCTCGATGCCCTTCACTTTCTTGCCGTACATGATCTTGTTCTTGACCACGCCAAACATGTGGCAGAGCTTCTCTTCGGTGTCAGCCACCAGTTGAAAAGGCAGCTCCAGGTTCTGCTTGAACTTGTCGTGCGAGGCCATGTTGTCGCGCGACACACCGAACACCACGGCGCCCGCCTTCACGAATTCTTTGTGCTTGTCACGGAACTGCATGGCTTCCGTGGTGCAGCCGGGTGTGGCGTCCTTGGGATAGAAGTACAGCACCACGGTCTTGCCCAGAAATGCATGGGGCGTGAACTTGACGCCGCCGGTGGCGGGTGCTTCGAAATCAGGAAGAGCTTTGTTGACGGAAGGTGTCATGGGCGTGCTGGTCTCGAAGCTGACGCCGCCGATGGCTTCGATCCCCCACCAGGGTGAAGCTCTTGGCGGCAAAACCCCGGGATTATAAGGACATCGTTGCCCTGGGCTTCCCCTTCCCACTCCCCCTACCTCCCCACTGACGGAGCGCACCTGTTGACGGGCGACCGGCAGTCTGAGCGAAAGCGCTAGGCCTGGAGCATGAGGGCAGCCACCACGCAGCGCCGCTCCGAGGCCAGTACGTTGTACGTGCGGCATGCTGCAGCGGTGTCCATGGTCTCCAGACCGACGCGGGCCTGAATCAACCCGCGCAGCCACGAGGGACTGGGAAAGCGGATTCGGTTTCCGCTGCCGAAGATCACAAGTTCGGGCTGGAATTCCAGCAGTGCCGAGAAGCTGGCTTCATTCAACGCATCCGGTCCGCCTGCTGACCAGGGCACGGGGTCGCCCTTCCACGGCACGATCACGCTGCCCTCGAAGCAGACGGTGCCCACCCATACCCGTCCGGGCTCATGGCGGGTGATGACATTGACGCCTTCGGCGCGATCCGGTTGAAACTTCATGTGGTCAAATTCTAGGTTTTGCAGTGCAGCATCGCCTGCAGCGTTCTGGAGTCCGCCTTGAAGCCCATTGTCAAGTCCTCGAAGCTCGCCAACGTCGGGTACGACATCCGCGGGCCCGTTCTCGACAAGGCGCGGCAGATGGAGGAAGAGGGCCACAAGATCATCAAGCTCAACATCGGCAACGTCGCCGCCTTCGGCTTGATGCCGCCCGATGAAATCGTGCAGGACATGATCCGCAACCTGCCGTCCCAGGTGGCGGCGGGCTACACCGACAGCAAAGGGTTGTTCGCGCCTCGCAAGTCGGTGGTGCACTACACCCAGGAAAAGCACATCGCCGGCGTGACGGTGGATGACGTCTACCTGGGCAATGGGGCCTCGGAGCTCATCGCCATGAGCATGAACGCCTTGCTGGATGCAGGCGACGAGGTGCTCATCCCGTCACCCGACTACCCGTTGCACACGGCCGTGGTGTCGCTGTCGGGCGGCACACCGGTGCACTACCGCTGTGACGAGGGCTCGGGCTGGTTGCCCGACCTGCAGGACCTGGCGTCCAAAGTGACGCCTCGCACCAAGGCGGTCGTGGTGATCAACCCGAACAACCCGACAGGCGCCCTGTACCCGGTCGATCTGCTGCGCGACATCGTGGAGATCGCCCGCAAGCACCAGTTGATCGTCTTCGCCGACGAGATCTACGACAAGACGCTGTACGAAGGCGCCATGCACACCAGCATCGCCTCGCTGGCCGATGACGTGCTCTTCGTCACCTTCAACGGCCTGTCCAAGAACTACCGCTCCTGCGGCTACCGGGCCGGCTGGATGGTGGTGTCGGGCGACAAGCGCCATGCCCGCGACTACATCGAAGGCCTGAACATGCTGGCCTCCATGCGCCTGTGCGCCAACACGCCGGGCCAGCTGGCCATCCAGACGGCCCTGGGCGGCTACCAGAGCATCAAGGATCTGGTGGCGCCAGGCGGGCGCCTGCGCCGTCAGCGCGACTTGGCCTATGAGCTCCTGTCGGCCATCCCGGGGGTGAGCGTGGTCAAGCCCCAGGGCGCGCTGTACATGTTCCCCCGGCTGGACCCGAAGATGTACCCCATCACCGACGATCAGGCCTTCGCCTATGAACTGCTGGCCGAGGAGAAGGTGCTGATCGTGCAGGGCACCGGCTTCAACTGGAGTGCACCAGACCATTTCCGGGTGGTGTTCCTGCCCAACTCCGACGACCTGAACGAGGCGTTCGGCCGCATCGAGCGCTTCCTCGCCCAGTACCGCAGGCGCCACGCCCACTGACTTTTTCCTGACGCTGGCGCGCGTGCCGTGCCAGCCTGACGCTCAAGAGACACCCTATGAAACCCATCCAGGTCGGCCTTCTGGGTATCGGCACCGTCGGCAGCGGCACCTTCAAGGTGCTGCAGCGCAACCAGCACGAGATCCAGCGTCGCGCAGGCTGCGGCATCGAGATTGCCATGGTGGCCGATCTGGACGTGGCGCGGGCCCGCTCCATCGTGGGGGACGGGGTGCGGGTGGTGGGCGACGCCCGCCAAGTGATTTCCGATCCTTCCATCGACGTGGTGGTGGAACTGATCGGAGGCTACGGCATCGCCAAGGCTCTGGTGCTGGAGGCGATTGCCGCGGGCAAGCATGTGGTCACGGCCAACAAGGCCTTGCTGGCCGTGCACGGCACGGAAATCTTCGCGGCGGCCCGCAACAAGGGTGTGGTCGTGGCCTTCGAGGCCGCGGTGGCGGGTGGTATCCCCATCATCAAGGCCTTGCGCGAGGGCCTGACAGCCAACCGCATCGAGTGGATCGCCGGCATCATCAACGGCACCACCAACTTCATCCTGTCGGAGATGCGCAGCAAGGGCTTGGACTTCGGCGTGGTGCTGAAGGAAGCGCAGCGCCTGGGCTACGCCGAGGCCGACCCCACTTTCGACATTGAAGGCGTGGACGCAGCGCACAAGGCCACGATCATGAGCGCCATCGCCTTCGGCACGCCGGTGCAGTTCGCCCAGGCGCATGTGGAAGGCATCACGCAGCTCCAGGCCGCCGACATCCGCTACGCCGAGCAACTCGGCTACCGCATCAAGCTGCTGGGTCTGACACGGCGCCGCCCCGAGGGCATTGAGTTGCGCGTCCACCCCACACTGGTGCCGGCCACACGGTTGATCGCCAACGTGGAAGGCGCCATGAACGCAGTGATGGTGCAGGGCGACGCTGTGGGCACCACGCTTTACTACGGCAAGGGCGCCGGCTCGGAGCCGACGGCCAGCGCGGTGATTGCCGATCTGGTGGACATCGCCCGCCTGCACACCGCCGACCCGGAACACCGCGTGCCCTCGCTGGCATTCCAGCCGGGTGCCGTGGCCGACACGCCCATCCTGCCCATCGCCGAGGTGGTGACCTCCTTCTATCTGCGCTTGCGCGTGGCCGACGAGGCCGGCGTGCTGGCCCAGGTGACCAGCATCCTGGCCGAGCGTGGCATCTCCATCGACGCCCTGCTGCAGCGCGAGAGCGGGGAGGGCGAGAGCCAGACGGACGTCATTATCCTCACGCACAACACCGTGGAAGGCCGCATGCGCGAGGCCATCACGGCCATGCAGGCGCTGCCTACGGTGCTGGCGCCCATCGTCAGACTACGCAAAGAAGAGCTTGCCTGACAAGAGGTTGGGGAGGTTTTCTCATGAAATACATCAGCACCCGAGGCGACCGCGCCGAGCGCGGTTTCAGCGAGATCCTGCTGGAAGGTCTGGCGCCGGACGGCGGCCTGTACCTGCCGGTCAGCTACCCACAGGTGGATGGCGACACGCTGCAACGCTGGCGAGGCTTGAGCTACGCCGACCTGGCGTTCGAGATACTGTCGCTCTACATCGACGACATTCCGGCGGCGGACTTGAAGCGTCTGGTGTCGGCCACCTACATCGAAGCCGTGTTCGGCACGCCGCAGATCGTGCCCATCCGCCCGCTGGAGCCCGGTGTGTGGCTGCAGGCCCTGTCCAACGGCCCCACGCTGGCCTTCAAGGACATGGCCATGCAGCTGCTGGGCGCACTGTTCGAGTACGAACTGGCGCGGCGCGGACAGACGCTGAACATCCTGGGTGCCACGTCGGGCGACACCGGCAGCGCGGCGGAATACGCCATGCGGGGCAAGCGCGGCGTGAACGTGTTCATGCTGTCACCCCACGGCCGCATGAGCCCGTTCCAGCAGGCGCAGATGTTCAGCCTGCAGGACGCCAACATCCACAACATCGCCGTCGAAGGCGTGTTCGACGACTGCCAGGACATCGTCAAGGCGGTGAGCGCGGACCTGGCCTTCAAGCGGGCCTACCGCATCGGTACCGTCAACTCCATCAACTGGGCCCGCATGCTGGCGCAGGTGGTGTACTACTTCGCGGGCTACTTCCAGGCCACGGCGCACAACGGCCAGAAGGTGTCGTTCGCCGTGCCCTCGGGCAACTTCGGCAACATCTGTGCCGGCCACGTGGCGCGCAGGATGGGCCTGCCGATCGAGCGCCTGGTGCTGGCCACGAACGAGAACGACGTCCTGGACGAGTTCTTCCGCACCGGCACCTACCGCGTGCGCAAGAGCGCGGAGACCTTCGAGACCTCCAGCCCCTCGATGGACATCAGCAAGGCCAGCAACTTCGAGCGCTTCGTGTTCGACCTGCTGGGCCGCGACGGTGCGCGCACGGCCGAGCTCTTCGGCCCGGCGATTGCACACGACGGCGGGTTCACCCTGACGGCGCAGGAGCGTGAGCGCATCGCCGGCTTCGGCTTTGTCTCTGGTCGCAGCACCCACGCCGACCGTCTGGCCACCATCCGCGACACCTGGGCGCGCTTCGGCACGATGGTCGACACCCACACGGCCGACGGCCTGAAGGTGGCGCGCGAGCACCAGCAGCCCGGGGTGCCCATGCTGGTGCTGGAGACGGCGCTGCCGGCCAAATTCGCCGCCACCATCGAGGAGGCGCTCGGCCGCGAGCCTGACCGCCCCGCCGCGCTGCGTGACATCGAATCGTTGCCCAAGCGCTTCACGGTGATGCCGGTGGATGCGCAGCAGGTGAAAGACTTCATCGTTCGCCACGTGCCGGCCTGACGGGCGCTGCACACGAACTTCGGCTCTCGATGACCGCCACCGCCCACTCCGTCAGCGCGGCTGCGGCCACTCCCGCCGGCGCCTCTGGTGCAGCCCGTCCCGGCCTGCTGAGCCTGGACGAGGCCGTGGCGCGCCTGCTGGCTGTGGCGAGCGAGCGGGTCATCGCCCAGACTGAAGAGGTGCCCACCCTCCTGTCTTTGGGTCGGGTCTTGGCCGAGGACGTGCATTCGGGCCTGGACGTGCCCCCGGCCGACAACAGTTCCATGGATGGCTACGCCCTGCGCGTGGCCGATGTGCCCGCTGCGGGCACGGTCCTGCCCGTGTCCCAGCGCATCCCTGCGGGCGTGGTGGGCGGGCCGCTCACCCCGGGCAGCGCCGCCCGCATCTTCACGGGCGCCCAGATCCCGGCCGGCGCGGACGCCGTGGTGATGCAGGAGCAGTGCGTTCCCGTGGGCGACCCGTCTGTGCAGTCCGCTGCGCAGTCGTCCGTGCGCGTGGATGCGGTGCCTGCCCTGGGCCAATGGATCCGCCGCCGTGGAGAGGACATCCAGGTCGGCGCCACAGTGCTGTCGCGCGGTGCGCTGCTCACCCCCCAAGCCATGGGGCTTGCAGCTTCAGTCGGCCGCGCCGCGCTGCAGGTGCTGCGCCGGCCCCGCGTGGCCTTGTTCTCCACGGGTGATGAACTGGCCATGCCAGGTGAACCACTCAAGCCCGGCGGCATCTACAACTCCAACCGCTTCACGCTCACGGGCCTGCTGCAGGCCAGCGGCTGCGAGGTGAAGGAGCTGGGCATCGTGCCCGACCGGTTGGAGGCCACGCGTGAGGCCCTGCGCAGCGCGGCGCAAGGGGTGGACCTCATCCTCACCTCCGGTGGCGTGTCGGTGGGCGAAGAAGACCACCTGAAGCCCGCCATGCAGCTGGAAGGCCGGCTCGATCTCTGGCAGGTGGCCATGAAGCCCGGCAAGCCGCTGGCCTTCGGCGCCGTGCGCCGGGTCGATGGCAGCGAGGCCTTGTTCGTCGGCATGCCCGGCAACCCGGTGTCGAGCTTCGTGACCTTCCTGCTCACCGTCGCCCCGTTGCTGCGTGCGCTGCAAGGCCGACCAGCAGGGGCACCCGTGGCCTATCAGATGCGCGCTGACTTCGACTGGTCGCGGCCCGACCGCCGTCGGGAGTTCTTGCGCGCGAAGCTGAACGACCAGGGCGGCCTGGACCTGTTCCCTAACCAGAGCTCCGGCGTGCTCACCTCCACGGTTTGGGCCGATGGCTTGGTGGACGTGCCGGCCAGCCAGCCCATCGCACGGGGTGAGATGGTCCGCTTTATGCCCCTTCAGTCGCTGCTGGGATGAAGGCCGTCCTCATGCGGTGGCACGGCGTGCCTGTCCTTGCGGCATGATCCCGGCATGAAGATCCAAGTCCGCTACTTCGCCTCACTGCGCGAGGTGCTCGGCGCCGAAGAGCGGGTCGTCCTGGACCATGGTGGCACGGTGGGTTCGCTGCGCGACCACCTGCTCAGCTTGAGCGACGGTCACCGCCAGGCCCTGGCCCGCAGCCGGGCCGTGCGCTGTGCCATGAACCAGCGCATGTGCAGCGAGGACGAAGCGCTGACCGACGGCGCCGAGGTGGCATTCTTCCCGCCAGTGACCGGTGGCTGAGGCGGCTGAAGAGGCGGAGTCGGGAGCTTGAACATGGCACGCGTCTGGATCGGACAGGAAGACTTCGAGGTGTCGGACCAGATCGCCCAGCTGCGTGCGGGCGATGGCGGCGTGGGCGCGGTGGTGGCATTTCTCGGTACGGTACGGGACCGGCAGGGCGACCGGCACGGCATCTCCAGCCTGGAACTGGAGCACTACCCCGGCATGACCGAGGCCAGCATCGAGGCCATGATCGACCAGGCCTTCCAGCGCTTTGACATCCGCAGCGCAAGAGTGCTGCACCGGGTGGGGCTGCTGCAGCCGCTGGACCAGATCGTGCTGGTGCTGGTGGCTTCGGCCCATCGCGGCGAAGCCTTCCAGGCCTGCGAGTTCCTGATGGACTACCTGAAGACGCAGGCGCCATTCTGGAAAAAGGAGACGACCCCCGAAGGAGCGCGCTGGGTGGACGCCCGCGTCAGCGACGACCAGGCGCTTCAGCGCTGGGGGATCAGCGCCGGCAATGCGGCCGACGCCGGCGCCGCGCCGCTGCCCACCCCTTCTGCTCCCTGAAGCCCCTTTCTCGGTGTCAGGACACCAAGCGATGAGACCTCTGGAATCCAGCTGGATCGATTGTTTCGAGCGCGTGTTCCGCCTGTGCGGTGTGCAGCCGGGCGACGCCTGCGCCGTGCTGGCCGAAACCCAGACCCGGCCTGAACTGCCGCTGCTGTCGGAACTGGCCCTGGCGCGCATTGGCGCGCGGCCTTTTCACCTGGTGATGCCGGCGCGGCCGCTGAGCGCCCCGGTGCCGGTGCGTTCCACGGGCGCTTCAGAGGCCATTGGCGGGCTCTCGCCCGTGGTGGCCGCCCTGGCCGGCAGCGTGTTCATTGCTGACTGCACCGTGGAAGGCCTGCAACACGCCGCCGAACTGCCCGCCATCCTCAAGGGCGGTGCGCGGGTGCTGGCCATCAGCCACGAGCATCCGGAAATCCTGGAGCGCTGCGAGCCGCGTGCCGAGGACGAGGCCCCCGTGCGGGAGGCCATGCGCCGCCTGAAGGGCGCGCGGGACATGCGGGTGACCTCTGAGGCGGGCACCGATCTGCACATCGGCCTGGAGGGCGCCCGCATCGGGGGCGTGTGGGGCTTCACGTCCCGCCCGGGCACCCTGTCGCACTGGCCCGCTGGTCTGGTGCTGGCCTTCCCGGCGGTGCAGCAGGTGCGGGGGCGTCTGGTGCTGGACCGCGGCGACGTCAACCTCACCTTCAAGCGCTACCTGCAGGACCCGGTGACGCTGCTCATCGAGAACGACCGCGTGGTGGAGGTGCAGGGGCGTCACGTGGACGGTGACCTGATGCGCGGCTACTTCGAAGCCTGGCAAGACCCGCAGGCCTATGCCGTGTCGCACGTGGGTTGGGGGTTGAACCGCAGGGCACGCTGGGATGCCATGGCCTTCTACGACAAGGCCGACTTCAACGGCACAGAGCTGCGCGCCTTCGCCGGCAACTTTCTGTACTCCACTGGCGCCAACGAGGTGGCGGGGCGGCACACTGCGGGCCACTTCGACCTGCCCTTGCGCGGCTGCACCGTCACCCTGGACGGGCAGCCGGTGGTGGAACAGGGCCGGCTGCTGTGACGCTCGCCCACGAGCGCCAAGGTGACGGCCCGGTGGCCGTGGCCTTGCTGCATGGCGTGGGGGGCTCGCGCCGCATCTGGTCCGACCCCGTGTCCGGTACGGCCCGCGCCCTGGCCCAGGCCGGTTTCACCGCCCTGGCGCTGGACCTGCCCGGCTACGGCGACTCGCCGCTTCCGGCCGGGCTCAGCATCGCCTCCATGGCCCAGGCCGTGGCCGACACCTTGAGCGCATTGGGCTTGCAGCAGGCCGTGCTGCTGGGCCACAGCATGGGCGGCATGGTGGCGCAGGAACTGGCCGCCCAGCACCCGGACCGGGTGGCCGCGCTGGTGCTGGCGTGCACCTCGCCGGCCTTTGGCAAGCCAGGGGGCGACTGGCAGCAGGCCTTCCTGCGCGACCGCCTGGCCCTGCTGGACGCCGGTCAGGGCATGGCCGCGGTGGCCGAACGCCTGGTGCCCGCCATGGTGGCGCCCGAAGTCCCCGAAGCCGCCCGTGAGGCCGCGCGGGGCATCATGTCCGCCGTGCCCGAGGCCACCTACCGGGCGGCCCTGCACGCCCTGGTCTGCTTCGACCGCCGCGCTGGCCTGCCGGCGATCCGGGTGCCCACGCTGTGCCTGGCTGCCGCCCACGACCGCACCGCGCCGCCTGACGTGATGCAGCGCATGGCTGGGCACATTCCCGGAGCGCAGTACGAGTGCCTGCAGGGGGCAGGGCATATCGCCAACGTGGAGCAGCCCGATGCTTTCAACGCCACGGTGCTGGCCTTCCTGCGGCAACACTTCCCCCCACATCCGCGCATATAACGATTGACGAGGAGGCCCACCCGATGCCCGCCACGGCCCACATCGCCGGCTCCGCTGCCCACCTCAGCGCGCAGCAGCGCGAACTCATCGACCTGGCGGCCACGCTGGGCCGCGAGCGCTTTGCCCCGCGGGCTGCCGCGATCGACCGGGAAGCCGTCTTCCCGTTCGAGAACTACGCCGACCTGCGCGAAGCCGGACTGCTGGGCATCTGCGTGCCCCGCTCGGCAGGCGGCCTGGGGGCGGACTTCAGCACGTACGTGATGGTGGCGGCCGAGATCGGCCGGCATTGCGGTGCCACGGCGCTGACGTGGAACATGCACGTGTGCTCCACGATGTGGGCCGGCTTCATTGCCGACGATCTGGACATGACCCCCGAGCAACGGGCCGATCACGAGCGCATCCGGGCCCTGCACTTCGAGCGCGTGGTGCGCCAAGGCAAGGTCTACGCCCAGCCCTTCTCCGAGGGTGGGGCGGCGGCAGCGGGCAAGGTGCCGTTCGGCACGCTGGCGCGCAAGGTGGATGGGGGCTATGTGGTCAACGGGCGCAAGATCTTCGCGTCCCTGTCGGGCGCGGCCGACTACTACGGCGTGCTGTGCACCCTGGACCGACCCGGCGCCACGCAGCGCGATTCCATGTACCTGGCCGTGCCAGCAGACGCGCCCGGTGTGCGCGTGTTCGGCGACTGGGACCCGCTGGGCATGCGTGGCACGGTGTCGCGCAACCTGGAGTTCACGGAAGTGTTTGTGCCCGAGGAAGCGCGCATGATGCCCGAGGGCCTGTACTTCCAGGCCGCCATGCGCTACCCGCACATGTTCGCCACGCTGTCGCCCACCTACATGGGCCTGGCGCAGGCGGCTTACGACTTCACGGTGCAGTACCTGCGCGGCGAGGTGCCCGGCATGCCCCCGGTCAAGCGCCGCATGTACGCCACCAAGCAGGTGGCGGTGGCGCAGATGCGCATTCAGCTGGAGCAGACCCGGGCCCTGTTCCTGCAGAACGCGCGCGACGCCCGCATCGACCCCGATCGTGACACGCGGATGCGCCTGTACGCCGCCCACCACAGCATCATGGAGAGCGCCAACGACATCGCGCGGCTGGCCATCCGCACCTGCGGCGGGCAGTCCATGCTCAAGAGCCTGCCGCTGGAGCGCATCTATCGCGATTCCCGCTGCGGTTCGCTCATGCTGCCCTGGACGGCCGAGCTGTGCGTGGACCGCCTGGGCCGCGAATGCCTTTACGAGCCGGGCGAGCGCGACGAGGTGAGCGAGTGACCCAGCCAATCGCTGGGCCGCAGCCCGGCGAGGCCACGCTGGACGCGGTCTGGCAGCGGCTGCTGGCGGACGATCCGCAGGCGCTGTGCCTGTCCGCAGGCGCCCTGGAATGGAGCCGCCGGGATTTCGAGCAGGCGATCCAGGCGCAGGGGGCCGCCTGGGCCGCCCAAGGGGTGGGCAGCGGCGACGTGGTGGCTTGGCTGGGCTTGAACACGCCGCAGATGCTGGCTGCCCTGTTTGCCTGCGGGCGACTGGGTGCGGTGTTTCTGCCGCTGAACTGGCGCCTGACCGACGAGGAGTTGCGGCAGGTGTTGCGCCACGCAAAGGCGCGCTGCGTCACAGGCACGGCCGACATGCAGGACCGGGTGGCGCATCTGGACCAGACCGCTGAGCTGGCCCGCACATCGCAAGCCCACCAGGGTGTGCAGCCGGGCGACCTGATGCTGGTCTACACCTCGGGCACCACTGGGCTGCCCAGGGGGGCCGTGCACACCCATGCGCAGGTGCTGGCCAACGCCCGCGCGGCGGCGGCTGTGCAGGGCTTCGGGCCGCACACGCGCGTGCTCGGGCTGCTACCGCTGTTCCACGTGGGGGGCCTGTGCATCCAGGTGATGCCGGCGCTGCTGGCCGGCGGCGCCGTGCGCCTGCATGCCCGCTTCGACCCCGGCCTGTGGCTGCAGGACGTGGCGGCCTGGCGCCCACAGACCTCGCTGCTGGTGCCGGCCACCATGCGCGCCACCCTGGAGCATCCCCAGTGGACGAACACCGACCTGTCGAGCCTGCAATTCATCAACAGCGGCTCTTCGGTGGTGCCGCTGGCCTTGATCGAACGATTCCAGCAGCGCGGCGTGCCGGTCGCCCAGGTGTACGGTGCCACCGAGACCGGCCCCTTCAGCATCGCCACCACCCCGGACCAGGCCGCGTCCTGTCCCAGCCTGGCCGGCTGGCCCGCGCCAGGGGTGCAGGTGCGCTTGGCCAGCGCTGACGGGGCCGACGTGCCGGCCGGTGAAGTGGGTGAGATCCAACTGCGGGGCCCCAATGTCATGCGGGGCTACCTGGGCGAGCCAGTGGGCAGCGGCTTCGTGGACGGCTGGTTCTGCACGGGCGACCTGGCGCGCCAGCGCCCCGACGGCGCTTACGAGGTAGTGGGGCGCTCGAAGGACATGATCAATTCCGGCGGGGAGAAGGTTTTCCCGGCCGAGATCGAGGCGCTGGTGGAATCCTTCCCCGGTGTGGCCGAGTGCGCAGTGGTGGGCTTGCCGGACGCGCAGTGGGGCGAGGTGCCAGCGCTGGCCCTGGTGCCCCTGCGGGGGCAGGCCGTGGACCTGCCGGGGCTGCAGGCGCTGTTCGTTCAGCGGCTGGCCCGCTACAAGCATCCTCGTCGCATCGTCATCCGCCAGGAGTTGCCCCGCACCGCGCTGGGCAAGGTGCGCAAGCCACAACTGGCGCAGGAGCTGGCCGAATCACTGGCCCAGGGCTGAGGATGTCCTCCAGCCCGGCGCAACGCGGGCTCAGAGCTTGTGAAGCATTCCGGCACTCCCGAGCGGCGCCGTTTGGGGCGGACGAGCGGGTGTGTGGGGGTTTTTCGCAAGCTCTCAGTTCAACACCCGTTCCGGTGGCGTACCCGGCTCTGCCGGCTGCGCGGCGGCAGGCGTGACCAGGCCCCACTCCGAACCCGCCAGGGCGCTTTCCACCAGCTTCAGCAGGCCATGGGCCAGGTCTTCCCCGAAGGCCAACTCCAGGCTGCGCCCGTGGGCGTCGCGTACCACCAGCGCCACCGCCTGGCCCTGGGCCGGGCGCAGGTCGATGGCGATGGGCAGCACGGGTTCGGGCCCCAGGGGCTGCTTCGCCGTCGATGCATTGAACTCCGTCTTGAAGTCGGTCGACTTCAGCGCGCGCTCGCGTGCGGCATCGGCCAGCATGTCGCGTGCTTCGGGCACGGCCAGCGCGGTCGGTGCCGAGCGCGTCACTGCCAGGCCCGACACCATGCCCCGCAGGTGCGGCCACAGGCGCATCACCATCCGCCGGGTCAGCCAGATCGGGAACAGCGAATCGTCCCGGGTGCGAATCTGCAGCAGCAGGCGATCGGCCACGGGGTCGAACTTGACCTGGATCTGATGAATGTCCATTGATTGATTCTAGAAAGGCTGGTCATGGGGCTGCATGACTTGAAAAAGCCGCACAGTCCCTCAAGTCCAGCCCATCACTTGCACGATCCAGCAGGAACACCCGATGCGACTCGACAAATTGACCACCGCCTTCCAGCAAGCCCTGGGAGAGGCGCAGAGCTTGGCTGTGGCGCGCGACAACCCCTACATCGAGCCCTCTCACTTGCTGCTGGCCATGCTGCAGCAACCCGATGGCCCCAAGGCCTTGCTGGACCGCGCCGGCGCCAACTCCGCGGCACTGAAGACGGCCATGGAGACGGCGTTGAACGGCCTGCCCAGCGTGCAGGGCGGCGGACAGGTGCAGGCTGGACGGGATCTGATCCAACTGCTGCAGGCGGCCGACAAGGAAGGCGGCAAGCGCGGCGACCAGTTCATCGCCAGTGAGATGTTTCTCCTCGCCCTGGCCGATGCCAAGACCGACCTGGGTGGCGTGGTGCGCGGCCACGGCCTGACGCGCAAGTCGCTGGAGGCCGCCATCGAGGCCGTGCGGGGCGGCCAAAAGGTGGATTCAGCAGAGGCCGAAGGCCAGCGCGAGGCCTTGAAAAAGTACACCCTGGACCTCACCGAGCGCGCCCGCCAGGGCAAGCTGGACCCGGTGATCGGCCGCGATGACGAGATCCGCCGCGCCATCCAGGTGCTGCATCGCCGCAGCTAGAAAAACCCTGTTCTGATCGGCGAACCCGGCGTGG
>JBILSM010000164.1:0-5468 GCA_044372085.1 Rubrivivax sp. | reverse complement strand
AGGCCGCGCAGTTCGTCAAGGCCACGCAACTGGACGCCCTGGCGATTGCCATCGGCACCAGCCACGGCGCCTACAAGTTCAGCCGCCCGCCCACGGGCGACATCCTGGCCATCTCGCGCGTCAAGGAGATCCACGCCCGCATCCCCAACACCCATCTGGTGATGCATGGCTCGTCCTCGGTACCGCAAGCCTTGCTGGACATCATCAACCAGTACGGCGGCAAGATGAAGCAGACCTATGGCGTGCCCATCTCCGAGATCCAGGAAGCCATCAAGCACGGCGTGCGCAAGATCAACATCGACACCGACATCCGCCTGGCGATGACGGGCGCGGTGCGCAAGTTCCTGGCCGAGAACCCCGACAAGTTCGACGCCCGCGAGTGGCTCAAGCCCGCGCGCGAGGCGGCCAAGGCGGTGTGCAAGCAGCGCTACCTGGAGTTCGGCTGCGAAGGCCAGGCGGGCAAGATCCAGGCCGAGAGCCTGCAGGTGGTGGCGGCCAAGTACGCCCGGGGCGATCTGGCGCAGGTGGTGAACTGAGGAACCGGGCCCGAGCCTGGAGCGCCGCCGCGCCCTGCTGGGGCCGGCAGGGCTGCAGGGTTTCAGAGGCTGCGGGGCCCGCGCTCGCTGGTCTGGCCCCGGCGACAATCGCCGCATGAACACAAGCGTTGAGACCCCTGTCCGCGTGCCGCTCATCAGCGTCGTGATGGGCTCCTCGAGTGATTGGGACACGTTGCAGCATGCGGTGACCGTGCTGCTGGACTTCGGTGTGCAGCACGAGGTGCAGGTGGTGTCGGCCCACCGCATGCCCGATGCCATGTTCCGCTTTGCCGAGGCGGCGGCCGGGCGCGGCGTGCGGGCCATCATCGCCGGCGCCGGGGGTGCCGCCCACCTGCCGGGCATGCTGGCCGCCAAGACCACGGTACCGGTGCTGGGCGTTCCTGTGGCCAGCAAGCATCTGCAGGGGCTGGACTCGCTGTATTCCATCGTGCAGATGCCCAAGGGCGTGCCGGTGGCCACCTTCGCCATCGGGCCGGCCGGGGCGGCCAATGCAGCCCTCTTCGCCGTGGCGATGCTGGCGCCCGAGGACCCGTCGTTGCGCGCCAAGCTCGCGGCCTTCCGCGCCGACCAGACGGCCGCCGCTACGGCCATGACGGCCGCGCTGCCCCGCTGATGAGGCAGACCGTGCCTCGGCCGCAGGGTCCTCCTTGGGGGACGTCACGGATGAGCTCATGCAGGGGATCTTGAGTCTGTGATGCTGCAACCCTCTACCCTGCGGCCCGACGGCCAGCCAACGCCCCTGGGCGTGCTGGGTGTCTTGGGCGGTGGCCAGTTGGGCCGGATGTTCGTGCATGCCGCGCAGGCGCTGGGGTTTCGCACCGCGGTGCTGGACCCGGACCCGGACAGTCCTGCCGGCCACGTGTCCCACCTGCACCTGCAGGCGGCCTACACAGACGAAGCCGCGCTGGCCGAGATGGCCCAGGCTTGCGACGCCGTGACCACGGAGTTTGAGAACGTGCCGGCGCAGGCGCTGCGCGTGCTGGCGCAGCACCGCCCCGTGGCACCCTCGGCGCAGGCCGTGGCCGTGTGCCAGCACCGTGCGCTGGAGAAGGCGCACTTCACGGCCTGCGGCGTGCCCTGCGTGCCCCATGCCCGGCTGGAGACGGCGGCCGACCTGGACGCCTTGTTGGGAGCGCCAGGCCACGACCTGTTTCCCGCCATCCTCAAGACCTCCACCCTGGGCTACGACGGCAAGGGGCAGGTACGCGTGGAGCGCCAGCCCGACCTGGCCGCCGCCTGGGCGAGCCTGCGCGAGGTGCCCTGCCTGCTGGAAAAACGCGTGGCGCTGGCCGCCGAGCTGAGCGTGGTGGTGGCACGCGATGCGGCGGGCCAGGTGGTGCACCTGCCGGTGCAGCAGAACCTGCATCGCGACGGCATCCTGGCCGTGACCGTGGTGCCGGCGCCCGACGTGCCGGCCGAGGTGGCCGCACAGGCGGTGCAGCGGGCCGGCACCGTGGCCGAGTCACTCGGCTACGTGGGCGTGCTGTGCGTGGAGTTCTTCCTGCTGAAGGACGGGACGCTGCTGGCCAACGAGATGGCCCCGCGGCCCCACAACTCGGGGCACTACAGCATCGACGCCTGTGACCTGTCGCAGTTCGATCTGCAGGTGCGCACCACGGCCGGCCTGCCGCTGGTGATGCCGCGCCAGCATTCGCCCGCGGTGATGCTCAACCTGCTGGGCGACCTGTGGTGGGCCGCAGGCGACGCTTTGCCGGTGACGCCACCCTGGAGCGAGGTGCTGGCCCTGCCCGGCACGCACCTGCACCTGTACGGCAAGGCCGAACCGCGGCGCGGGCGCAAGATGGGTCACCTGACGGTGACGGCGGCCACACCGGCGCAGGCGCGGGCCGTGGCGCTTCAGGCCGTGGCCCTGCTGGGGCTGCAAGCGTTCTGAGCCCCATGCCGCTGCTGTCTGGCCAAGACCCTCAAGCCCTGGCGCAGGCCGCGCACGTGCTGGCCGACGGCGGGCTGCTCGCCTTCCCCACCGAAACCGTCTACGGGCTGGGCGCACGGGCCGATGACGACGCCGCGGCGGCGCAGATCTTCGCCGCCAAGGGCCGTCCCGCAGACCACCCGCTGATCGTGCACGTCACCGATGCATCTGCAGCGCAAGCCTTCGCCGCCCACTGGCCTCCAGCGGCGCAGGTGCTGGCGCAACACTTCTGGCCCGGACCGCTGACGCTGATCGTGCCGCGCCGGCCGGGCGTGGGCACGGCGGCCGCGGGCGGGCACGCCAGCATCGGCCTGCGTTGCCCGGACCATCCGGTTGCCCTGGACCTGCTGGCGCGCGCCCGGGCCCTTGGAGTGCTGGGCGTGGCCGGGCCCAGCGCCAACCGCTTCGGCCGGGTCAGCCCGACCACGGCGGCGCACGTGCTCGACGAGTTCGGGCCTGAGCTGCCGGTGCTGGACGGCGGCACCTGCCGGGAAGGCATCGAGTCCACCATCATCGATTGCACCCGGGCCCACCCCGCCCTGCTGCGCCCGGGCACCACGCCGCGCGCCGTCATCGAAGGGGTTCTTCGTCAGGAACTCGGGTTCGCACTCGTGGAGCGTGACGAAGCCTCGCCGCGCGCTTCGGGCACGCTCGCCTCGCACTACGCCCCCGACGCCCTGGTCAGGCTGATGTCCGAGGTGGAGATAGCGCAGCAACTGTCGATGCCCGGCGTCGCCAGACCGCAGGGCGAGGGTCTCGCACAGACCGCTGCCGGCGCGATCATCGGCGTGTACTCACGCACCGCACCACCCGCCCAACCCGGCGTCCTGCATCGCACCATGCCGGCCCACCCCGCGCAGGTGGCGCACGAACTGTTCGCGGTGCTGCGGCAGTTCGATGCCCGCGGGGTGCGCCAGATCTGGGTGCAGACGCCGCCCGAAGGCGCGGAATGGGAGGGCGTGCGTGATCGTCTGCTGCGCGCGGCCACGCGTTGACCCGGTCGGGACAGCCTCAGATCCCGAGAGCTGTGTCGGTGCTCCTGATCGGGCATGGCAGCCTGTCGCACGGCAGGCTGCAAGCTCAGCGCATAACAGCGTCTAACAGCGTCTGTCAGCGCCTCTCAACGTCTTTTCCTGCTCTCTGCACCACCAGCTTGGTGATCAGGATGGTGGACGCCAGCGCCAGCGTGACGGCGTTGGCCAGAATGATCGGCCAAGCCCCTAGGCTCAGGCCGTAGACGAACCACAGGCCCACGCCCAGCGTGAAGCTGGCGTACATGCCGCTGGAAATGCCGCTGACATCGCGGGTGCGCAGGGTGAGCACGGCTTGCGGGACGAAGGAGCAGGTGGTCAGCACGGCCGCCGCGTAGCCGATCCAGTCGAAGAGTTCAGGTGAGCTGGGCATCATGGGGCTTTCAGCGCCCACTGCACGAGGGCGTCAAGGGCGGGGCGGGCGGCATTGGCGTTGGGGTGCTGGATGACGGCCACCAGCACGCGACGCCGACCGGCATCGTCCAGCACGTAGCCGGCCAGCCCGGCCACGTCCCGCAACGAGCCGGTCTTCAAGTGCGCCCGGCCCGCCGGGGCGCGCGAGCGGCGCATCGTGCCGTCCAGGCCGTTGACGGGCAGCGAAGCCATCAGTTCGGGCATCACCGGGCTGGACCAGGCGTGCTGCAGAAGATGCACCAGCCACTGTGCCGTCACGCGGGTGTGGCGCGACAGGCCGGAGCCGTTGTCCAGCACCAGTTCGCCCGCAGCACCCTCGCCAATGCGTTCGGCCACCCAGCGGCGCAGCGTCTCGCGCGCGGCCTCGGGCGTGGCGGGTTGGCCAGGCAGGCGTTGCGCGGCGAGGGTGAGGAACAACTGCTGCGCCATCACGTTGTTGCTGAACTTGTTGATGTCGCGCACCACCTCGGCCAGCGGCGGCGAGCGCCATTCGTGCTGAGCGCGCAGCCCTGCCGGCCAGCGTCCGTCGCGCACCCGGCCCGTCAGCGTTCCGCCCAACTCTTTCCACAGCGTGCCGATCAAGCGGGCACCATGGCCGGCGGGTTCGGGGTCGGCCATCGGCCAGGTCTGTTCGGCGCAGGCTGCGGGATAGCTGCCGGCAAAACGCACGGCACCTTCGGCCAGCACCGGCTTCAGGCCCGCACGCCAGTCTTCGCAAGGGCCACCCACCAGCGGGACGGTGCGCACCGGGGCGCCCGGAGGGTCGGTCTCGGCCACGATGCGCGCCACGCCGCGCACCGGATCCGGTGTGACCGACCACGTCAGGGCGTGGAAGTTGACCAGCAAGGCGTCGGGCTGCACGTTGTACGGGCGCATCGGATCGCCGTCGAAGTCCGCAGGCGAGCCCTCGGCCGGAGCGAAGGCGCTGCGGTCCAGCACGATGTCGCCGCGGATCTCCCGCACGCCCGCCTGCTGCAGGCGGCGCAGCCCCTGCCACACCCGTTCGAGCACCAGCTTCGGATCGCCACTGCCCCGGATGAAGAGATCCCCCTCCAGAACACCGTCCCGCAAGGGGCCGCTCCAGCCCACGGGGGTCGTCCAGACCCAGGCAGGCCCGAGCAAGTCCAGCGATGCGTAAGTGGTCACCAACTTCACAAGCGACGCTGGATTGACGGACTGCCGCGCCTGGTGGCTGATGAGGTTGCGGCCGGTGCCAGCTTCCTGCACCACCACGGACAGTGCTGCCTCGGGTACCCGCGCGCGCTGCAGCGCGCTGCGCACTTCGGGGGGGAGTTCGCTGGCCCATGCGACGGGCCAACCGGCGGCGAAGGCCGACGCCAGCGCCACCCCCAGGACCAGGCCGCGCGCCCATCGCCACAGCACCTCAGCCCCCGTCACGCCCCATCGTCTGCCACCCATGCCGGAGATGATCGCATGGCTACACTCGACCGGATGAACCCGGTGCTGCTGGCCTTCGACACCTCCACCGAAGCCCTGGCCGTGGCCCTGCAGTGGGCCGGCGGGCAGCGTGTC
>JBILSM010000065.1:0-16771 GCA_044372085.1 Rubrivivax sp. | reverse complement strand
GCGTGGGTGTGGTGGACCGCATCATCACCGACCTGGCCGTGCTGGACGTCACCCCGCACGGCCTCAAGGTGGTGGAGATGGCGCCGGGCGTCACCCGCGAGGAACTGCAGTCCAAGACGGGCGTGCCGCTGCAGTAAGCTGCGCTCCTGCACAGGAGCAGTCGATGGACATTGGAATGTTCCGGGCCGCGAAAGCGGCCCGTTTCTTTGGTGCCGCCGCGATCATCGGCCTGGCGGGCTGCGCTGCGCCGCCCGATGCTGCAGCGCCCGCCCCCGCGCCCATGCCCGAGGGACCTTCCGGACTCACGGCCAAGCCCGGCTGGACCAGCCAACGCTTCATGGTGGCGGCCGCGAATCCCCTGGCCGCCGAAGCCGGCTACCAGATGCTCAAGGCCGGGGGCACGGCCGTGGACGCTGCGGTGGCGGTGCAGATGGTGCTGACGCTGGTGGAGCCGCAGTCCAGCGGCATCGGGGGCGGCGCTTTCCTCTTGCACTGGGACGGGCGCGCCGTCCAGGCCTGGGACGGGCGCGAGACCGCGCCGGCGGCGGCCGATGAACGCCTGTTTCTGCTGCCCGACGGCAAGCCCATGCCGTTTCCGCAGGCCGTGGTAGGCGGGCGCTCGGTAGGGGTGCCGGGCGTGGTGCGCATGCTGGAGCAGGCCCACCGTGTGCACGGCAAGCTGCCGTGGGCGCGTTTGCTGCAGCCGGCCATTCGCCTGGCTGAAGAGGGGTTCCCCGTCAGCCCCCGCATGCACCTCCTGCTCAAGGAGGAACAAGCACTGCGTTCCGTGCCCAACGCACAGGCCTACTTCTACGGCCCGGATCGGGAACCCCACCCCGTGGGACACCGCCTGCGAAACCCGGCGCTGGCCCAGGTGCTGAAACGCGTGGCAGTCGAAGGAAGCAACGCCTTGCTGACGGGGCCCGTGGCCGAAGACATCGCGCGCCGCGTTCGTGCCCACCCCACCAACCCGGGGCGGCTGAGCCTTGCCGATCTGGCGGGCTACCAACCGGTGGTGAGGGAGGCGCTCTGCACCGCATGGCGTGCCTACCGTGTCTGTGGATTTCCGCCGCCGTCTTCCGGGCACCTGGCGATGATGCAGATCCTGGGCTTGCTCGAGGCCCTGGGTCCTGCGGCCCCCGGCCCGGGCCCAGACGGCCCGAGCAGCGCAGCCTTCCTGCACCGCTACACCGAGGCCGCTCGTCTGGCGTTTGCGGACCGCGCGCAGTACGTGGCCGACCCTCAGTTCATCCGGGCGCCCGGAGGGAACTGGAGTTCCCTCCTCGATCCGGACTACCTGCGCGCGCGCGCCGCGCTGATTGGCGAGCAGAGCATGAAGACGGCGAGCCCGGGGTTGCCGCCGGGCGTCGAGCGTTTGTCCCATGCCCCGCAACCGCCTCAGCCCGAGTTCGGAACCAGTCACCTCAGCATCGTGGATGGACAGGGCCGGGCGCTGGCCATGACCACCACCATTGAATCGGCTTGGGGCTCGCGCATCCTCTCTGATGGCGGCACGGGTCTGCAAGGCGGCTTTTTGCTCAACAACCAGCTGACCGACTTCTCTTTTGCCCCGGCGCAAGCGCAGGGCAAGCCCATCGCCAACCGTGTGGAGCCGGGGAAACGCCCGCGATCCAGCATGAGCCCGACCCTGGTGTTCGACCGCCGCGACGGTCGCTTGCTCATGAGCCTGGGCTCGCCCGGCGGCGCCGCCATCATCCACTTCACCGCCAAGGCGCTGCTGGGCACGTTGGCCTTCGGCCTGGACGCCCAGCGCGCCATCGACCTGCCCAACTTCGGCAGTTTCAACGGCCCCACGGTGCTGGAGAAAGGCCTGTTCGACCCTGCCACGGTGGAGGCGCTGAAGGGGCGTGGCCATGTGGTGCAGGAGATCGAGATGACCAGCGGACTGCAGGCCATTCAGCGCCAGGCCGGCGGATGGTTCGGTGGCGCCGACCCCCGACGCGAGGGGGTGGTCAAAGGAGACTGAGCGCCCGCGCGGCGCGTGCCACGGCGTCGTCCCACCGTGGGGCACTGGCCTGCCGGAACAGGCGCACCGAGGGGTACCAGGGCGAGGTCTCCGGTTGCAGCCACCAGCGCCAGTCAGGAGCCTCGGGCAGCAGCAGCAAGGTGGGCACGCCCAGCGCGCCCGCCAGGTGCGAGAACGCGGTGTCGATGGTGACCACGGCGTCCAACTCGGCCATGAGTGCGGCCGTGTCCTCGAAGGTCCCCAGTTCTTCGGCGCTCAGCACCTCGATGGGCAGGGCCCCGGGATGGCGCAGCAAGTCCTGCGCACGCGGGCCCATCTGCAAGCTGACGAGGCGCACGCCGTCCACCTGGCCCAGCGGCAGCAGGGCCTCGAAGGGCAGGGCGCGCCGCCGCTCGTATTCGTTCTCCGGTCTGCCGCCCCAGACCAGGCCTACGCGCCTGGCGGTGCCTTTCGGTGCCACGCGGCGTTCCAGCAGGTCACGCCAGCGCGCGCGCAGGTCGTCCCGCGCCCGCAGGTAGGGTCCCCCGGTGTCCAGCTGCGAGCGGTCGATCTGCAGGCGTTGCGCCAGGCTGCCCACGAACACCCAGTAGTCGCAGCCGGCGTTGCGCGAGTCGTCCAGGCGCGTCAACACCTGGGCGCAGCCGGGCAGGGAGCGCATCAGGCCTTCCAGGGGCGGCGCCACGCCCATCACCACCTCGGCTCCCAGGGCCGTCAGCCGGGGCACGAAGCGGCAGAACTGGATGTGGTCGCCGTAGCCCTGTTCGGTCAGCACCAGCACCCTTTTTCCGCGCAGGTCCTGGCCCTGCCACAAGGGCATGGGCAGCACCGGCTGGCGGATGCGGTTGGAGACATCGGCCGGTCCCAGGTTCAACCGTGATTCGTACAGCGCGAAGCCGTCGCGGTAGTCCCCTCGGCTCAGGCGGCACAGCGACAGGCGGTAGAGCAGGCCAGGGGCCGCCGGCTGGCCCGGCACCACGTGGGTGCGCACCAGTTGCTCCGCGGCATCCAGCCGGCCCGCCTCCAGCAGCAGATCGGCTTGCAGGGCCACCACGCCCGGGTGGCCGGGCAAGGCGCGCGCGGCCACCTGAAGATGCTCTTGCGCTGCTGCGCGGTCGCCCAGCAGGCGTCGTGCCTGCGCCAAGGCCAGGCGGCCTTCGGGATCGCCGGGTGCCAGGCGTTGGCAATGCTCCAGCGCCTCGCAGGCCGGCGCGATGCGCTGCAGCATCAGGTGGGCCCGTCCGGTGCCGAACCAGGCCTGGGGCTGGTCAGGCTGGGCGCTCGTCACCGCGGCGAAGTGCATCAGGGCTTGCACCGCGCGGCCCAGGTCGAGCAGTGCAAAGCCCAGGTTCAGCTGGGCGACGAGATGGTCAGGGTTCAACTGGACGGCGCGCGTGCCCAGTTCCACGGCCCGCTCGGGCAGACCTGCACGGCGCATCAATTCGCCCAGGTTGGCGGGGTAACCGGGATGGCGGGGCGCGGCCTGCATGGCGCGCTCCAGGCAGGCGGCGGCCTGCAGATCGCGCCCGGCATCGGCATATAGCAGGGCCATCAGGTTCCAGGCGTCGGCGCAATCCGGCATCTCATCCAGCAGCCGCCGGCACAGATCCTCCGCCTGGCCGGGGCGGCCTGCGCTGCGCTCGGACTCCGCCAGTTGCAGGACCTGGGCCAGAAGATGCGGCTGCATCTGCGGCCTTCAGCGTCCGGTCGCGGCCATGGCCCGAGCCGCCTCGGTCACGAGCGGTGGACCGCCGTAGATGAAACCGGTGTAGATCTGCACCAGGTCCGCCCCCGCCTCGAGCTTGGCGCGGGCGTCAGCGCCGGACATCACGCCGCCCACGCCAATGATGGGGTAGCCCGGGCCCAGCGCCTGGCGAAGGGTGCGGATCACGCGGTTGCTGGCCTGCAGGACAGGCGCCCCCGAAAGGCCTCCGGCTTCGCCCGCGTGGGTGTGGCCGGCCACCGCCTCGCGCGACAGCGTCGTGTTGGTGGCAATCACCCCGTCAATGCCGTGTCGCTGCAGGGTCGCGGCAATGATCTGGACCTGCGTATCGTCCAGATCCGGCGCGATCTTCAGGAACATGGGCACCTGGCGCCCATGGGTCTGGCGCAGGGCCTCGCGACGCGACTGCAACGCGCCCAGCAGACCGTCCAGGGCTTCGTCGCTCTGCAGTGAGCGCAGGTTCTGGGTGTTGGGACTGGAGATGTTGACGGTGACGTAGTCGGCGTGCGGGTACACGCCATCCAGGCAGGCAAGGTAGTCGTCGGTGGCCCGCTCGATGGGCGTGGCCGCGTTCTTGCCGATGTTCAGGCCCAGGATGCCGCCCCCCGCGCGAAAACTGCGGCTGCGCCGCACATGGGCGATGAAAGCGGCCAGGCCCTCGTTGTTGAATCCCAGGCGGTTGATCAGCGCCTGGTGTTCCACCAATCGGAAGATGCGTGGCTTGGGGTTCCCGGTCTGGGCCACAGGCGTGACCGTTCCCACCTCGATGAAGCCGAAGCCCAGGGCGCCCAGGCCGTCGATGCAGCGGCCGTTCTTGTCCAGCCCCGCGGCCAGCCCCAGCCGGTTGGGAAAGCGCAGGCCGGCAACGGTGACGGGATCGCTCACGCGTGTCTGCTGCCACAGGCACTGCGCCGGTGTGTTCTGCAAGGCGGCGATGGCGCCCAGCGTCAGGTCGTGGGCCTGTTCCGGGTCCAGCCCGAAGAGGAAGGGGCGGGTCAGCGCGTAGGGGAGCAAGGCCATAATCTTTTGATTCTCGCAAACCACGCTTTGCCGGCTCTGCCACGCGGGCGCTTCCGTACCCATGACCCAGGACGAACTCAAGGCCGCCGTCGGCCGCGCCGCCGTGGCCCACGTGACCCCAGGTTCCGTGGTTGGCGTGGGCACCGGTTCCACCGTCAACAAGTTCATCGATGCCTTGGCGCAGGCCGGCATTCCGGTGGCCGGCGCGGTCAGCAGTTCCGAGCAGAGCACGCAGCGGCTCAAGGCGCTGGGCATCGCGGTGCTGGAGGCCCGCTCGGTAGAGCGCCTGGGGGTCTATGTGGATGGCGCCGACGAGATCGACGGTCGGGGCTTCATGATCAAGGGCGGCGGCGCTGCGCTCACGCGCGAGAAGATCGTCGCTGATCTGGCCGAACGTTTCATCTGCATCGCCGACGAGTCCAAGCGGGTGGAGGTCCTGGGTGCGTTCCCGCTGCCCGTGGAAGTGATCCCGATGGCGGCGGCCCAGGTGGCGCGGCGGTTTGCGGCGCTGGGCGGACAGGCCACGCTGCGGCCGGGCGTGCTGACCGACAACGGCCATCCCATCCTGGACGTGCGTGGCTTGCGCATCGTGGATCCACTGGGGATGGAGTCTGAAGTCAATCAGTGGCCCGGGGTCGTCACGGTGGGCATCTTTGCCCGTCATCGCGCGCATACCTGCCTGCTCGGCACGGCCTCTGGCGTGCGCACGCTTGTGTTCTGATACGGCCATCCACCACCAACACCCCGAGGACCGCCGTGGCGAAACCGAACTATTCCTACGAGAAGCGCCAGCGCGAACTTGCGAAGAAGAAAAAGAAGGAAGAGAAGGCCGCGCGCAAGGCACACGGCAAGGTGGACGACGCCGGCCCCGGCGCCGAGGACGCGGCGGCTGAAGGCGACGCCACCGCAGAAGCGGCCCCAACCGAGGCCGTTGGGACTAGCTTGCCAGCGCAGGCCACCCCGGCTCGGCCTGCGGCCTGAGCCCACAGCCGTGTTCAGGGCGGGTTCTCTGTAGAGCTTCGCGTACTGAGCTGCCGATCAGTGGAAGCCACCCGGCGTGACTGACGCACCCACCACCTGCAAGGGTCCAGCGCGTCCAGCAGATCGGCTTCCAAGGGCATGGGCGAGGCGTCCAGCCAGCCACAAAGCAGGCGTGCTGCCAGCGGTGCCCAGATCAAGCCCCTGGACCCCAGGGCTCCGATGATGAACAGACCTGGGTGTCTCGGGATGAACCGGGGCTGATCACGTCGGGCGTGCGGTGCGAGATCGGCGCGCGGGGCCGGGCCGATCAGGGGAAGACGGTCGGGTGTGTGCACACGCCGGGACGCCCGCCCACCCAACGCCGAGCCCTCTGCCGGACAAAGCCCTGTGAGCGTGTGCAGCCGGGCGAGGTTCCAGGCCTGGTTCTCCTGCAGCAGACGGTCGTCTTGATCCCGCGCCTGCACCGGCCGCTGGCTGGCACCGCACAGCAGGCGGCCATCGGGCAGCGACACGGCGTAACCGTGCCCGGTCACCGGGGTTCGCAGCGTCGAATGGCACGCGAACCAGGTCAGCTGGCCCCGGGTCACTTCCTGGGGGCCCAAGGCTGACAGCTCGCGGCCCATGTCTTCGGCCAGCACGGGCAGGCCCGCGCCAGCGGCCAGCACGACCAGAGGCGCCCGGGCCAGGGGCCGGCCTGCTTCGTCAACCAGGCTCCACGCCGGGTCGCCTTCCACAGGCGCCTGCAGGGCCTTCACCCGCGCGTTGCCCTGGAAGTGCACGCCCGGGCTGGCCAGGGCGTGCCGGACGATGGCAGCGGGGTCCACCCAGCCGCCTTGCAGGAAGTGCAGCGCTGGCCCGCAGAGCGAGGCCTGGGCGAGCCGGCTTGCCTCGCCTTGGGTCAGGCCCTCGGCGTAGCCGGGCAATCCTTGCGATTCCAGGCGGTCTGTTTCGTTTGCCGTTGACCCTTCGCCTCGAACGGCCAACAGGCCGTCAAGGCCGCCAAGCACAGTGCCGCTGCGTATCAGCGGGCCATAGTGCCTGGCAGCGGCCAGAGCGGCGTGGCGGTGCAGGCGGGCGTGCGCACCGTCATCGCGATGCAGCACGCCGTGGAATAACCCCGCTGGGTTGCCGGACGCACCCTGGGCTGGCGTGCCGGCGCTGTCCAGCACCGTGCAGGCCCAGCCCCGCTGCGCCAGGGCCTGGGCGGCCAGGGCGCCCGCCAGCCCTGCACCCACGATCACGGCGCGCTGCTCGCCGCGCCACGGCCCTTGCGGACGGCCTGCGGGCGTGCGGCGCGGGCCCCGGGACGCGAAGCGGGCGATGGTCATCTCGCGCTTGGCGCCGAAGCCGGGTACGCGTTCCACAGCGAAGCCCGCCGCCTGCAGCCCCTCCCGCACGGGTTGGGCCACGCTCCAGGTGGCCGCCGTGGCGTCTGGCACCGCCAGCCGCGCCATCACGCGCAGCAGCCACGGGTCCCACAGTTCCGGGTGGGCTTTGGGCGCAAAGCCGTCGAGATAAAAGGCGTCGAAACGACCGACGATCTTGGGCAGCAACTGTCTGGCGTCGCCGAAAGCCAGGGTGAGGTGTACGCGCCCCGGGCCAGGGTCCGCGGATGCGCCATTGCCTGTGAACTCCAGCGCATGCAGCCCGCTCAACGGGGGGGGCCAGGCGGTCACCAGCGCACGGGAACGCGCCTCGTGCCCCGGCGGGCCATCCGGTTCCCCTGCGGTGAGCTGGTGCGCCCTCAACAGGTCTTCGGGGCAAGGCGGGTGGAGTTCCAGACAGACGTAGTGCAGTTCGTCGCAGCGGTGCGGGTCGGCTTGCCAGGCTGCCCAGGTCGCCAGAAAGTTGTGACCCAGGCCGAAGCCCGTTTCCAGGATGCAGAACTGCCGCCTGCCCTGCCAGCGCTGCGGCAGCCCGTTGCCTTGCAGAAAGACGTGGCGCGCCTGTGCGTGGGCGCCTTCCTTCGGGTGGTAGATGTCGTCATGGTCCAGCGACCGTGGCACGCCGCCCGAGAAATCAATGCGCGCAGGGCGCAGGGCTGGACCGCTCAATGCGGCACCTGGGACAACCATTGCAGCAGCGCCTGCTTGACCGGCTTCAAGCTGCGGTATTCCAGGACGGCCTCGCTCATGGTGCCCACAGCGTCGCGCAAAGCCCGTGCGTGCTCGCTGTTGGTGACGGCCTGGCACAGCGGCTGGACCTCCACTTCGATGGTGAACACCGCCAGCCGCGCCTGCGGCATGGGCAGGAAGGTCTGCCTTTCCGTGCGCCACCAGGCCTGTGCCGCGAAGTCGGTCTGGCCGCCCGCGGGCCAGCGGTCCGGGTCCACACGCTCAGGGTGGGCATGCAGCCGCGGATGGCCGGTGACGTTCCAGACGAAACGCTCAAAACTCTGCGGACCGCACACCATTTGCATGAGCCGCTCTCCCGCGGCCAGCAGCAACTGGGGGTCGGCCACCGGGGCGTGTATCTCGTTGAAGTGCCGCCCCACCTTTTCAGCAGGGTCCCAGTGGGAGGGCAGGGCCACCGCCATCCAGGGCACCAGCCCGGTGTTGCCGTGCACGATGGCCAGGTCCTGTGCGAAGCTCAGCGCCAACAAGCCCGTCAAGCGCCACGCAGGCGGCAGGCCCAGCAGACACCGGCCGATCTCGTCGCCCAGCCCGAAGGCACCGGTGCCGATCTGCAGCACCCGCTCCTGATTGACCGACACACCCAGCGTCCGGGAGGTGGCGGTGCGGCCGTCCCACGCGAAGGCCTCGGGGTGCTCCAGGGCGGCCTGCTCGCACACCCGCACCAGGGCGAGTGTTGCGTCGAAACCTGGTGTGCTGATCAGTGCCTGTGACGCGAAGGCGCTCAACACGGCCAGCTTTTCGCGCTGATGCCGCCCGCCTGGGGCCAGCGGTGTGAAGTGGGGCGCTCCCGGGGCCAGCCTGCGCAACCCGGGCTGCATGCGAAACGGCGCCACCACGGCGGCTGCGTAGTCGAAGCTCATGCGTGGATCATGCCCAAGTTCGAAGGCCGGCCCAGCATCAGGCCTCCAGGAATGCACAAGGGCACCCTCGGGTGCCCTTGAAGTGAACGCTGCACCGTGCTTGCCGGCCAGCTTCCGGTGCGCCGACGCGCCAAGATCAGACGCGCTTGCGGTACTCGTGCGTGCGGGTGTCGATCTCGATCTTGTCGCCGTCTTCCACGAACAAGGGCACGGAGATCTCGAAGCCCGTGCCGACCAGCCGGGCAGGCTTCATCACCTTGCCGGAGGTGTCGCCCTTGACGCCGGGCTCGGTGTTGATCTCGCGCACCACGGTGGTGGGCAACTCCACAGAGATGGCCTTGCCGTCGTAGAAGGTCACTTCCACGCCCATGGAGTCTTCCAGGTACTGGATGGCGTCGCCCATGTTCTCGGCTTCCACCTCGTACTGGTTGTACTCGGTGTCCATGAACACGTACATCGGATCGGCAAAGTAGGAGTAGGTGCACTCCTTCTTGTCCAGGATGATCTGGTCCATCTTGTCGTCAGCCTTGAAGACCACTTCGGCGCCGCCGCCGTTCAGCAGGTTCTTCATCTTGATGCGGACCGTGGCCGCACCCCGGCCGCCGCGGCTGTATTCAGTCTTCAGGACGACCATCGGGTCCTTGCCCTGCATGATGACGTTGCCGGCGCGGATTTCTTGAGCGAGTTTCATGTCGTGTGGCGCCCACGGGGCGCAAGCATGGGGTTGGGCGGGTGTCTTCGGCCGCAGGGCGCTGTCGCCCGAAGGGCTGCCGGACCGCGTGGAAGGCCTGTGCACGGTGCTTCCATGGCACCACGTAAAGCCTTTAATTCTAGCGCGGGCCGGGCTTTATGCCGGCTTTGGGCCGGCTTTGGGGCGCCTCAGCGGCGTCTCTACGCCAACGATTCGCCCGTACCGGCAACCTGCCCGCGGCAGGCCACGAAGCGCATCAACTGCGTGGTCAGGTCGTCCTGCCGCAGAAGGTCCTGGCGCAGGGCCTGGACGCCGGCGGTCCAGTTGCTGGCGTCTGGCAGTACCAGGGGCCGGCTGCCAGCGGGTCTCGGGTCCTCCGGCCGGCTTGCGAGGTTCCAGGCCATCCACAAGTCCCGCAAGTCAGCCTTCCAAGGTGCCTGGCCGGCCGTGTCGGTACCCAGCCAGCGGTCCAGGAAGGCGCCGGCCTTGACGATGTGAGCGTCATCGTCCTGGGGGTAGAGCTGCCACAGGAAGGGTCGTCCGGCCCAGAGGGCGCGCACCAGCGAATCCTCGCCACGTACCAGGTTGAGATCGGCGCTCCACAACAGGCGGTCGAAATCGTGCTGGCTCAGGAAGGGCAGGTCGAGCGTGCGCACGCCGGGGGGCAGCGCCATTCGGTGGACCTGCGCCCGGGCGTGTCCGGGTGTGAGGGCCAGCGTCGTGGGCTGGCCGGCCAGCAGCTGGACCAGTTGCGGCAAGGCGGGGTTGGCGTAGCAGAACAGCACGACCAGGCGCTCCCGCTGCCGTAGGTGGACTCCCAGGTGCCGCGGCCAGGCCTCCCGGTCGAACCGGCCTTGCGCCTCCAGCAGTCCGGCCTCCCTGATCAATCCGCCCGTGGCGGGCGAGAAACCCGGATGAAAGAACCACTTCGTCAGCCCTGCGCCGGGCCCGCTGGACTGAGGCGAGGGCAACCCGTGGCAGCGCTCCACCCAGTCTTCCGCGCTCAGGTACTCGAGATTGATCCACACCGGGGGCCTGGGCGCGGCGGCCATCGCCCGGACGAAGTCAGCGGGTGGATCGCAGGCAAAGGCCTCGATCACCACCTCGCCGGGCTCCACGTGGGACAAGCGTTCAGGCCAGGGCATCACCTGCACCTGCGGCGAACCACCAGGCGCCATCCACGCCAGCGCGCTGGGGTCGTCGCACCACAGCCGCACGCGCTGGCCGCGGGTGGACAGATCCGCCGCAAGTCGCCAGCACACGCCCACATCGCCGAAGTTGTCGACGACCCTGCAAAAGAGGTCCCACAAGGCTGGCTTGGAATGAGCGCCCGTGTCCACCAAGCTGCCATTGGCATCGTCTGGGGTCGTGGGAGCCGTGGAAGGGGAAAGGTTCACGGCGTCATGATACGAAGATGGACAATCCAGAACAGGCCCTCTCGGCATCGCGCTCGAGGGCGGTCCGTGGTCCTTCACGCCAGCGTGCCCCCCCAGCCTTGTCCGCCCTGACCGACACCTCGCCCTCATTGCCCGAAGCAGCATCGCGCCAACGCCTGCTGGAAGAGGTGTCCGCCCTGCCCAGCCTGCCCGGTGTGTACCGCTACTTTGACGTCCAGGGTGCAGTGCTCTACGTCGGCAAGGCGCGCAATCTCCGCAAGCGCGTTTCCAGCTACTTCCAGAAGGACCACGGCGGCACGCGCATTGGCGTCATGGTGGCGCGCATCCACCGCCTGGAGACCACGGTCGTCCGCAACGAGGCCGAAGCCTTGCTGCTGGAGAACAACCTCATCAAGGCCCTGAGCCCGAGGTTCAACATCCTCTTTCGGGACGACAAGAGCTACCCCTATCTGAAGATCACCGGCCCTTCCGGCAGCGCTGCCGGCACCGAGTCTGCTGGATGGGTAGACCAGGAACCGGGCGCGCCGCAGCGCTTTGCGCGTGTGGCGTACTACCGGGGTTCCGTGGACCGCAGACATCGCTACTTCGGCCCATATCCTGGGGCCTGGGCGGTCAAGGAAACCATCCAACTCATCCAGAAAGCCTTCCGGCTGCGCACCTGCGAGGACACGGTCTTTGCCAACCGCACACGGCCCTGCCTGCTGTACCAGATCCGCCGCTGTTCCGGCCCCTGCGTGGGCCTGGTGGACGCCAAGACCTACGCCCGCGATGTGGCCGACGCGGAAACCTTTTTGCTCGGCCGCTCGCAGGAGGTGCTCGACGGCCTGCAGCAGCGCATGATGGCCCACGCCGAGGTGCTGGAGTTCGAGAAGGCCGCAGAGATCCGCAACCAGATCTCCGCCCTGTCACGTGTGCTGCACCAGCAAAGCGTGGACCGCAGCAGCCTGGGCGATGACGACCAGGAGGTGGATGTCCTGGCCGTGAAGGTCCAGGGCGGGCGGGCCTGTGTGAACCTCGCCATGGTGCGTGGGGGGCGCCACCTCGGCGACAGGGCCCACTTTCCGCAGCATCTGGAAGACGCCACCGCGTGGAATGCTGCTGCCTTGGACGAAGGCGAGGCAGAGGTGGAAGCAGCGGTCGAAGGGCAGGGCGGGGCGGAGGACCAGGACTCCCGGACCCCCCGCCCGACCAGCCCGATCAGTCCTCCCAGCCCGATCAGCCCCGAGCAGCAGGTGCTGCAAGCCTTCCTGCTCCAGCATTACGCGGGCCAGTCGCCACCGGCGCTGTTGTTGCTGAGCGAACCGGTGGACGCCTGCGTGATCGAGGCCTTGTCAGCGCTGGCTGGTCGCCGCGTCCAGGTGCAGCATCAGCCGCGGGGCCAGCGCAAGGTCTGGTTGGAGATGGCGCGCCAGGGTTGCGGTCTCGCCCTGGCGAGGCTGTTGGCAGAAGAGGGGTCTCAGCGCGAGCGCACGCGCGCGCTGGTGGAGGCGCTGGACCTGGACGTGTCCGATCTGGACCGCTTCAGGGTGGAGTGTTTTGACGTCAGCCACACCGCAGGCGAGGCTACCCAGGCTTCCTGCGTGGTCTACGAAGGCCATGCGATGCGATCGGATCAGTACCGGCGCTTCAATGTCGAAGGCGTGACGGGTGGTGACGACTATGCCGCCATGCGACAGGTCCTGTCCCGCCGCTACGCGCGGCTGGCCGAGGCGGTGGCGCAGCGCCGGCACGAGGGAGCCTCTTCCGTTGAGGCGGGCGATGCCAGCGTGTTGGACCCCGACAGTGCGGGCGTTCCCTCTGCACAGGGCAGCGGCTCCCCTACCGGGCGCAGCGGTCCGCGGCTGCCAGACCTCGTGCTGGTGGACGGGGGGCGTGGCCAGGTGGCCATGGCGCGTGAGGTGTTCGCGGAACTGGGCCTGGACCTCTCTCTGATCGTGGGGGTGGAAAAGGGTGACAAGCGCAAGGTGGGCTTGGAAGAGTTGGTGTTTGCCGATGGGCGCGAGAAGGTCTACCTGGGCGCAGACTCCGCGGCCTTGATGCTGGTGGCCCAGATCCGCGACGAGGCGCACCGCTTCGCCATCACCGGCATGCGGGCCCGGCGCGCCAGCGTGCGCACGGGAGGCAGCCGGCTGGAGGAGATTCCGGGTGTCGGCCCTCGCAAGCGGGCGCGTTTGCTGCAACGCTTTGGGGGCATTCGGGGTGTGGCGCAGGCCACTGCTGAGGAACTCGCCAGCGTGGAAGGGATCTCCGTTGCGCTGGCCGAAGACATCTACAAGGCCCTGCGCTGAGGGCTCCCGTGCAAAATGGGTTCCATGTTCCTCACCCTGCCGACACTGCTGACCTGGGCGCGCATCGTCGCCATCCCCTTGATCGTCGGCCTCTTCTACCTCCCGGTGGAGCCGGCCACGCGTAACCTGGCGGCCACGGTGCTCTTCGTGGTGGTGGCACTGACGGACTGGCTCGACGGTTACCTGGCCCGGAAGTTGAACCAGACGTCTTCCTTCGGCGCTTTCCTCGACCCGGTGGCGGACAAGTTTCTGGTCTGTGCCGCCTTGCTGGTCCTGCTCCAGCTGGACCGGGTCAATGCCTTCCTGGCCTTGGTGATCATTGGCCGTGAGATCGCCATCTCGGCCTTGCGTGAATGGATGGCGCAGATCGGGGCTTCACGCAGCGTGGCGGTGCACATGCTCGGCAAGCTCAAGACCGTGGTGCAGATGGTGGCCATCCCCTTCCTGCTGTTCGACGGATCCTTGTTCGGCCTGATCGACACCCGCCTCTGGGGCACCGTACTGATCTACCTCGCAGCGGTGCTCACCATCTGGTCCATGGTTTACTACCTGCGCAAGGCCTTGCCCGAGATCCGCGCGAAGGTCCGCTGAGTGCAGCAGGACCCCCCGGGCGCCTTGGCCCTGTCCGAGGCTGGCTCGCGGCCCTGGTGGCTGCCCTGGATGCCCAGCGTCTTCGTGCTCATCTGGAGCACCGGGTTCGTGGTGGCGCGGTTCGGCATGCCGCACGCACCACCCATGACCTTCCTCACCTGGCGCTTTGCCTTGTCTGTGGCGGCCTTTCTGCTGTGGATCCGCCTGTCCGGGGCTCGCTGGCCGCAGGGTCGCGGTCAGTGGATGCACCTGGCCGTGGTGGGCGTGCTGCTGCATGGGGGCTACCTGGGCGGCGTCTGGGCGGCGGTGAAAGGAGGCATGAGCGCGGGCACTGCAGCGCTGATCGTGGGTCTGCAACCTCTGCTCACGGCCTTGTGGATGTCAGGCTGGGGCCACGCGCAGCGCGCCTCCTCGCGCCAATGGGCGGGTCTGGCCTTGGGCTTGGCGGGTCTGGTGCTGGTGGTCTGGCGCAAGCTGGGCCTGGGGGAGGCCAGCGCTGCCACGGTGGCCCTGGCGGTGCTGGCGCTGCTGAGCATCACAGCCGGTACGTTGTGGCAAAAGCACCATGTGCGGCCTTGTGACGTGCGCACGGCCAACACGGTTCAGTTGATGGCGGCCTTCCTGCTGTGCCTGCCTTTCGCGCTGTTCGAATCGGAGTCCTTTCACTGGAACGCGCAGTCCTCGGCGGCCCTGGCGTGGTCCGTGCTGGCCCTGACGCTGGGGGGCAGTTCGCTGCTGGTGATGCTCATCCAGCGCGGCGCCGCCACTCAGGTGACCAGCCTGATGTACCTGGTGCCCCCCTGCACCGCTGTGCTGGCCTGGATCCTCTTTGACGAGGCCCTGACGCCAGTCGTCCTGGCGGGCATGGTCTTGACGGCGGCAGGCGTCTGGCTCGTGGTGCGTGACACTTCCGCCGCCAGGCCCGTGCCCCCGCGCGCGGTCTCACAATGACGCCTTCGATTGGAGTACCTGAATGAACGCCCCCCACCGCATTGCAGCCATCGCCGGCGACGGCATCGGCACCGAGGTGATGCCTGAAGGACTGCGCGCCCTGGATGCGGCCTGTCGCCGCTTTGGCATTGCAGTCCAGATCGATGAGTTCGACTTTGCGAACTGCGCCTATTTCGCCCGGCACGGCCAGATGATGCCGGACGACTGGAAAGACCAGATCGGAGGCCATGACGCCATCTTCTTCGGTGCCGTCGGCTGGCCTGCCACGGTGCCTGATCACGTGTCGCTGTGGGGCTCGCTGCTGAAGTTCCGCCGCGACTTCGACCAATACGTCAACCTGCGTCCGGCCCGCCTGATGCCCGGCATCCGGTCCCCGCTGGTGGATCGCCAGGGGCAGCCCCTGGCGCCTGGGGCCATCGACATGCTGATCGTGCGGGAGAACACCGAGGGTGAGTACTCTGCCGTGGGCGGCAGGATGTACGAGGGCACCGACCGTGAGATCGTGATGCAGCAGACCATCATGTCGCGCCAGGGCGTGGACCGCGTGCTGAACTTCGCCTTCGACGCCGCCATGAAGCGCCCACGCAAGAAGCTCACCTCGGCCACCAAAAGCAACGGCATTGCCATCACCATGCCGTACTGGGACGAGCGGGTGGAAGCGATGTCGCGCCAGTATCCGGAGGTGGCGGTGGACCGGTTCCACATCGACATCCTGACGGCGCACTTCGTGCAGCGACCGCAGCACTTCGACGTTGTGGTGGCCAGCAACCTGTTCGGCGACATCCTGTCCGACCTGGGCCCTGCCTGCACGGGCACCATCGGCATCGCGCCATCGGCCAATCTCAACCCCACCCGTGTCTGGCCCAGCCTGTTCGAGCCGGTGCACGGATCGGCGCCGGACATCGCGGGCAAGGGCGTGGCCAACCCCATCGGCCAGATCTGGTCGGCTGCGCTGATGCTGGATTTCCTGGGCCACCGCGCGGCGCATGATGCGATCCTTGCGGCCATCGAATCGGCCCTGGCGGACCCCCACGCGCCGCGTACCGCGGACCTGGGCGGCCGCGCGGGCACGACAGAGGTTGGACAGGCTATCGCGCAGGTGGTTGCCTCCTCCCGCTGACGCCGCGGCAGACGCTCACTGCCGCTGGCCCGAGAGCCGTAATCCTGGACGCGCGGGTTTGTCAATGGGACTTGTAGGGGTTGTGCCCCCCTGCCTGATCCCGCGGCGCTGGGCATAGAATCCGGCCCCTGTCTGACCGACCGGGTGGCGCGTGGAGCTTGCTCTCAGATGTGCCACCTCTGTCATCCCCAGGCAGGCCGGGTGAGCAAGGCATGAGGGCTGCGCCAGCCAGGTCAAAGAGCATACAGGGGACCAAATTGAACAAGACCGAATTGATTGAACACATTGCCACGCAGGCTGACATTTCCAAGGCGGCTGCCGGGCGTGCTCTGGAGGCGCTGATTGGTGGCGTCAAGGCGACCCTCAAGAAGAATGGCAGCGTGTCCATCGTGGGTTTTGGCACTTTTGCCGTCAGCAAGCGTGCATCGAGAACGGGCCGCAACCCGCGAACGGGCACCGCCATCAAGATCAAGGCTGCCAAGGTGCCCAAGTTCAGGCCCGGCAAGGCTTTGAAGGATCATCTGAATTGACCGCCAGGTCAGGCGCTCGTCGCCTGTCCCGGTGAGAAACCGGGTGCTTAGCTCAGCTGGCAGAGCGGCGCCCTTACAAGGCGTAGGTCGGCGGTTCGATCCCGTCAGCACCCACCACAACCTGTCCACGAGGCGAACTCCGGTTCGCCTTCGTTGTTTCTCGGCATATGTTTGACTTCGTACGCTCTCACCAGAAAGTGCTCCAGTTCGTGCTGGTGCTGCTGATCTTTCCCTCGTTCGTGTTTTTCGGGGTGCAGGGGTACTCGCGCTTCAGCGAGGAGGGGGCAAGACCCGTGGCGGAAGTGGGCGGCAAACCCATCACGCGCGGCGAATGGGACCAAGCGCATCAGCGGGCGATTGAACGCATGCGCCAGCAGATGCCGGGCATTGACGCCAAGTTGCTGGATTCGCCGGAACTCAAGCAACAGACGCTGGACAGCCTGGTGCGCGAGCGCGTCCTGATGGCGGCGGCCATACGAGACAACCTGCAGCCGGGTGAT
>JBILSM010000163.1:0-5511 GCA_044372085.1 Rubrivivax sp. | reverse complement strand
CGTGGGCCTGGACATGACGCGCCGCGACCTGCAGAACGAGATGAAGAAGCAGGGCCGCCCCTGGTGCATCGGCAAGGGCTTTGACCAGAGCGCGCCCATCGGCCCCATCACCCCGGCCGATCAGGCCGGCGACGTGCTGAACGCCGACATCGCCCTGCAGGTGAACGGCGCCGACCGCCAGCGCAGCAATGTCTCCAAGCTGATCTGGAACCTGCAAGAGACCATCGAACACCTGTCGGCCGCCTGGGAACTGCAAGCCGGCGACCTGATCTACACCGGCACCCCCGAAGGCGTGGCTGCTGTGGTCAGCGGCGACCTGATGGTGGGCTCGGTGGCGGGCCTGGGCGAGCTGCGCGTGCGCGTGGCCTGAGGGCAGATCAAGAAAACGCCGGGCCGCTCCCAAGTTTTCTTGCGCCCCCTCGGGGGGCCGGGCCGGGCACCGCTCGGACCCTGGGGGCCCTCAGGACGCCAACAATTCGGCGTAACGCCGAACATCCACATTGCCCCCTGAGAGGATGACGCCCACGCGGCGCCCTCTCAGGTCCGGCAAGCCGGCCACGCGCGACAGCAGCGCGGCAGCGCCCAGGCAGCCCGTGGGTTCCACCACGATCTTCATGCGCTCGGCAAAGAAGCGCATCGCCTGCACCAGTTCTTCGTCACTGGCCGTGACGATGCTCTTGACCAAAGCCTGGATCACCGGGAAGGTCAGCGCGCCGCTGTGCTGGGTTTGCGCTCCGTCAGCGATGGTCTTGGGCGTATCAATGTGCACGATGCGGCCTTCGGCCAGGCTGCGTTGCGTGTCGTTGCCCGCCTCGGGCTCCACGCCCCAAACCTCGATGCCGGGCAGCAGGTGCGTGGCCGCCACGGCGCAGCCGGAAATCAGCCCACCGCCGCCCACGCACACCAGCAGGGCGTCCAGGCCGCCGCCGTCCAGCTCAGCCACCTGCTGCACCAACTCGAGCGCCGCCGTGCCCTGCCCCGCCATCACGTCGGCGTGGTCGTAGGGCGGCACGAGCGTCATGCCACGCTCTTCGGCAAGCCTGCGGCCGATGGCCTCGCGGTCTTCGGTGTAGCGGTCGTACAGCACCACCTCGCTACCGGCTTGCCCGGCCTGGTAGCCGCGCGTGGCCGCCAGCTTGGCGGCTGGGGCGTCCTGCGGCATCACGATCACGCTGGGCATGCCCAGGATGCGAGCCGCCAGCGCTGTGGCCTGGGCGTGGTTGCCCGAAGAAAAGGCGATCACCCCGCGCTCGCGCTGCGCCGGGCTGAACCGGGCCAGCGCGTTGAAAGCCCCGCGGAACTTGAAGGCCCCCATGCGCTGGAAGTTCTCAGCCTTGAAGAAGACGCGAGCGCCGGTGAGCTCGTCGGCCGTGCGCGAGGTCAGCACGGGAGTGCGGTGGGCGTGGCCGGCCAGGCGTTGCGCGGCGGCAGCCACGTCGTCAAAGGTGATGGCAAGCGTCATGTCGGTTCAGAAGGGTTCACCGGGCTCAGCCCGAAGGATGACTGGGAGCTTCAACGGCTGCGGGTGTCAGGGTCTTGCCTCAGGCCCCTGGAAGCCTTGCTGACGCAGCGTCAGGACCAGCGTGTCGCGGTAGGCCCCTTGCGCCGGGTCCAGAGGCTGGATCGGCGTGCTCTCGTGGATCACCCGTTCGTCATCCAGCAGCAGCACGCTCCAGGGCTCAGTGAGCGTGAAACGCATGCCCTGCGGGCTGCGGGCGTCAAAGACGCGGGTCTCCGCACCCTTGACGTTGTGGCGCGCCACCAGCACCACCGCCACCAGGTCCACCCCGTCGCGGTGGGCGCCTTCGGGCGTGGGGCGGCCGATGCCGTCGGTGCAGTCGATGCGAAAGGGGTGGGCCTCGCAGAACCAGCGCGTGACGCCGGGACGAAGCGCACTGGCACAAGCGGACAGGGCCTGCAAAAGCGCCCGAAAGCCCGGCGCCTGGGCCATCGCCGGGGCAATGGGCTCGAACCAGCGCTCGATGCCGCCGTGCAGGGCGTTGTATTCCACGGGCTGCCAGTGGGCACGGTGCGGCATCTGGGCCACCTGCCCGTTCTCCACCACCAAGCAGCTGTGGCGGCGGCGCCGGTAGCGGCCACCATCGCGCAAGTGCGCGTCGGGCGGAAGATCTTCCCAGAACGACTGGAGGGCCAGCAGATCGGGCAGCGGAGCACCCGTCCAACGGCTGAGGGAGGCCGCATCCAGCACGGCAAAGCCGGCCGAGGCCAGCTGCGGCTGCAGGTCCGCCAGCGCGGTCAGTGGCGGCGGGGGCGTCATGCGGCAGCGTAGCGCTCGCGCGCCAGGGCAGCACCGGCGGCCAGGGCCTGCAGCTTGCCTTCAGCGGCCGCCCGCGTCATGGGCGCCAGGCCGCAGTTGGTGCAGGCGATCAGGTGCTGCCGAGGCACGAACTGCAAGGCGCGGCCGATGGTGTCGGCCACCTCTTCGGGCGTCTCCACTTGGTCGCTGGCCACATCGATCACCCCCACCATCACATCTTTGCCCTTGAGCAGCGCCATCAGTTCGGCCGGCACTTGGGAGTGGATGCACTCCAGGCTCACCTGGTCGATGGAGCTGGCCGCCAGCGCCGGGAACACCTGTTCGTACTGGCGCCACTGGGTGCCAAGCGTCTTCTTCCAGTCGATGTTGGCCTGGATGCCATAGCCGTAGCAGATGTGCACGGCTGTGGTGCAGGTCAGGCCCTGGACTGCCCGCTCCAGCGCACGCACGCCCCAATCCGCCGCCTCGGCCATGTAGACATTGAAGGCCGGCTCGTCGAACTGGATGACGTCCACGCCGTCGGCCTGGAGCGCCAGCGCCTCCTCGTTGAGCAATTCGGCAAAGGCCATGGCCATCTTCACGCGGTCGCCGTAGAAACGGTCGGCCACGGTGTCCACGATGGTCATGGGCCCTGGCAAGGTGAACTTGATGCGGCGCGTGGTGTGGGCGCGCAGGAAGCGTGCCTCGGTGGCGTGCACACGGCCCTTGAGCTTCAGCGGCGCCACCACCTGCGGCACCATGGCCTTGTAGCGGTCGTTGCGGATACCCATCTCCACCTTGTGCTCGAAGTCGATGCCCTCGACCTGTTCGAGAAAGCCGTGCACGAAGTGCTGGCGCGACTGTTCGCCATCACCGATGACGTCCAGCCCAGCGTCCTCCTGGGCCTTGATCCACAGCAGCGTGGCGTCCAGCTTGGCCTGCGCCAGCTCAGCACCCTGCGCCTTCCACTGGGGCCAGAGCTTCTCGGTTTCCGCCAGCCAGGCGGGTTTGGGCAGGCTGCCGGCGATGGTGGTGCTGAACATGTGCGGGTTGAAGAGTGAGGGATGAAGGGAACAATGAAAGCAGGCGAAAGCCGGTGGATCGACCGTTGAATCAGGGGACGGCGGTCATCCTGGGGGCTGGGCCAGGGCTTCGCGCCATGCTCGTGGCATCCAGAACTGCCAGCGGCGCGACCAGCCGTGCGCGCGGGGGAGCATCCAGACCAGCAGGCCAGCCACCAGGGTCAACCAGACCAGCCACACCCCCCCGGTGACCAGGCTGGAGCCGGCCATGGCTCCCACCACCAGCGCCACCTCAAGCCCCGCGATGGCCAGAGCCAGCGCCACCAGCGAGGGCCTGGACACGGAAAGGGATGCAACCAGGAAGAACAGCCAGGCGGCGTAGCGTGCCAAGGCCAGAGGCCCTGGCACGACGGAGAGCGACAGCCAGCCCGCGCCCAGCAACGCCGCGCCGCACAGGTACGGCCAGCGAGCGAAGTCCGCCAGGCCAGCCGGCCGGGCCTTCAGGTCGATGTAGAAGCCGCCCAGCAGCGTCATGCCGCCCAGCAGCAGCATGAACACCGTCATGCCATGGAAGGCCAGGCCCATGGCCTGCAAGACCCCGGCCACGGCCTGAAAGGTGACCAACCAAAGCAAGGTGATCACCACGGCCAACATGGCCGGGCGACGCAGGCGGATGAGCCAGTACACGGCAGCAGCCAGAGGCACGCCCGCCAGGGCCATCCAGCGCCAGTCCAGACGCAGGCCGGGCGCGGCGCGCGCCAGGGTGTCCAGCGGCGGATCGGCAAACATATCCAGGGGCTTGGCAGGAGGCCACCAGCCCGCGGCCTCCTGCAATTGCCATACCGCCAGGGCCAACAGCGGCAAGACCAGATGCGCCCCGAGCAAAGCCCGTACGCCCTGCCCTTCGGCCTCAAAGCGTGCCGTCTTCCGCCACACGACGACCGTCCAGAACAGGGCCGCCACGCATGCGCCTACAGGGCCGAACAGCACGTGGCCCATGCCCGCGGAAACGGCCGCCACCGCCCCAGCCAACACCGCGATGAGGGTCTGCCCGACAACCCAGCGCGGGGGCGGCAAGGGTGCAGCCTTCTGCGGCTGGGCATGGATCACATCGGTGACTTGGATGATCGGAGGCGGCCGTGCCGCCCGCTCTGCTGCGCGGCGCGCCTCGGCTTCCGCAAGGGGCTCCAGCACTTCGACGTCGATGACCTCGGGCTGCTCGGGCGGAGACTGCGCAGGAGCCGTGCTGTCAGGCGTCGGCGCTGCAGCGGCTTCGGGCGGCATCTCGGGCGCTGCTGAGGCCTGTGACGCTGGCCCGGAAGGTTGGGCCGGCTGAGGGGCTTCAGAGGGCCCGGAAGATTGAGGAGGCGGCGGGGCGGAGGAAGACGTGGACGGCGCAGGCGCTTGCACCCCTGCAGGATCAGTCAGCGCCGGCGGGGGGGGTGCAGACAAGGGGGCAACATCAGCCTGAGCCGCCGCCGCTCCCGTCGCAAGAGGAGCGACTTGAGGGGGAGTGGTTGCAGGAGGAGCGATGGCCGGAGGCGGAGACTCTTCGCGTGAGCGGGACGGGGCCGGTTGAGGCGAAAGGGCCTGCGGGGCCACCGCCGCCCCGGCCGACGCTTCTGCGCCCGACTCAAGCATCGCAGAGGGCAAGGGCGGCAACGGCGCCACGGGTGATCCATCGTCCTCCGTATGGGTCAGCGGCTTGCGCGCCAGCCAGCGAGCCCATAGCGCACGGGCCGCCTCCTCGCGAATCCACCCCGCCTGCACGGCGGCATCCAGGTCCGCCCAGGCCACGTTGAAAGCCGGCACCGTCTTGCGGGTGTCCATCTCTGGGGCCGAGATAGGGGAACGCGGCGAAGGCGCAGCGCCCGTGGCCACGCGAGCCGAGACTTCTGGCTGAGCGCCGGCGGAACTGATCGGGCCGGCCGGTCGCGCCGCGCGTTCAGAGACCCCTTGGGCCGCGGCGCGACGTGCCACTTCCGCCTGCCGTGCGGCGGCAAGCGCCTGCTCCCGTGCGCGGGCCAGCGTCTGCTCCGGGCTTTGTAAGGGTACCTGTTGTGACGGCCGGAGGTCCGCCGGGGGGGAAGCCTGCGGCACCACCGGCATCCCGGGCCGCACGGGGGGTTGCGGTTTCGGATCCGCGTCCCTGTCCGAGGGTGGCCTGCCAGAGGGTCGCAAAGCCACCCGCGGCGCGGTCACTGGCTGCTGGGCCACTGGCTGCGGAGCTGC
>JBILSM010000008.1:0-51313 GCA_044372085.1 Rubrivivax sp. | reverse complement strand
CGCCGGCGTACTCGCCCTCGGAGTTCTCGCGCACGATCACCCAATCCAGGTCTTCGGGCAGGCAGCGCTTGAGCGGCGCATCGATGCCCGGCAGGATGCGCGTGGGCCGCACATTGGCGTACTGGTCGAAGCCCTGGCAGATCTTCAGGCGCAGTCCCCACAGCGTGATGTGGTCGGGGATCTGCGGGTCACCGGCGGAGCCGAAGAGGATGGCGTCCTGGCCGCGCAGCGCCTCCAGGCCATCAGCGGGCATCATCTGGCCGTGGGCGCGGTACCAGTCCCCGCCCCATCCGAAGTTCGTGAACTCCAGGCCAAAGGTGCCCAGCCGATCGGCCAGGGTCTGCAGCACCTGCTGCCCGGCGGGGATCACTTCCTTGCCAATGCCATCCCCCGGGATGGTGGCGATGCGATAGGTTTTCATGAGGGGCTCCCAAAGGGGTCTGGCCAGCGGTTGAAGGCTGAAGTGTCGCGCGAGACGCGCAGAATGCAGGCTGTCGAACCTGCCCGCGCCACGCACGCCACGCACGCCATGAACGCTCCCCTGCCCCTGCCCGCCCTGGACGAAGTCCGTGCCCACGAAGCCGAGATGATCGCCATCCGGCACCGCATCCACGCAAACCCCGAGCTCGCCTACCAGGAGAACGCCACCGCCGATCTGGTGGCCGAGTGCCTGCAGCGCTGGGGCTACGAGGTGCACCGGGGCCTGGGCGTGACAGGTGTGGTGGGCACGCTGAAGGTGGGCGCCAGCACGCGGCGCATCGGCCTGCGCGCGGACATGGACGCCCTGCCCATCCAGGAGGACAGCGGCAAGCCCTGGGCCAGCAAGGTCTTCGGCAAGATGCACGCCTGCGGCCACGACGGCCACACCGCCATGCTGCTGAGCGCCGCGCGCCACCTCGCCGCCACGCAGCGCTTCGACGGCATCCTGCACGTGGTGTTCCAGCCGGCCGAGGAAGGCCAGGCCGGGGCACGCAAGATGCTGGAGGACGGCTTCCTGGACCTGTTCCCCTGCGAAGCGATGTTCGGCATGCACAACGCGCCGGGCCTGCCGGCGGGCAAGTTCGCCGCTATGCCGGGTTTTGCCCTGGCCAGCTCCGACACGGCCATCATCAAGGTGCGGGGGCGCGGCGGCCACGGCGCCATGCCGCAGCATTCCACCGACTGCGTGGTGGCGGCCAGCAGCCTGGTCATGGCGCTGCAGACCATCGTGTCGCGCAACGTGCCACCGCTGCAGGTGGGCATCGTCACCGTGGGCGCCTTTCTGGCGGGCGACGCGCCCAACGTCATCCCCGGTGAGGCGGAGCTTCGTCTGACCGTGCGGGCCTTCCACCCCGACGTGCGCGACCTGCTGCAGCAGCGCATCACCGAAATCGCCCACGCCCAGGCCGCGGTGCACGGCTGCACGGCCGAGGTGGAGTACCAGCGCCGATACCCGGTGCTGCACAACCACCTCAAGGAGACCGCCTTCTGCACGCAGGTGGTACGCGATTGGCTGGGCGAAGACGGCCTGCTGCCCGCCGAGCCCGTGACGGGCAGCGAGGACTTCGCCTTCTTCCTGGAGAAGGTGCCGGGCTGCTACATCTTCATCGGCAACGGCGTGGGCTCCGAGGGCGGATGCATGGTGCACAACCCGGGCTACGACTTCAACGACGCCTGCCTGTCCACCGGGGCGAGCTACTGGGTCAAGCTGGCCGAGACCTACTTGAATGCGGCTTGAGGTGTCCGCGCGAGACCGCCATGACACCCTTGCGCATGATTTCCTCCATGGCCACCCGCCAGGTGCTGGCCGCGCTGATCGCCGCCCATGAGCAGGCTGGCGGTACGCCCATGGTGCTGGAGGCGGTGGGGGGGGTAGACGCGGCCCGGCGCGTGCACGAAGGCGAAGTCTTCGACCTCCTGGTGCTGGCCGCCAACGCCCTGGCAGCCCTGGAGAGTGCCGGCAAGACCGTGGCCGGGAGCACCGTGGCCCTGGTGCGCTCGGGCGTGTCAGTGGCCGTGCCCGAAGGGACGCCGCAGCCCGACATCCGCACGGAAGAGGCGCTGAAAGCCGCCGTGCTGGCGGCGCCGACGCTGGGCTATTCCACCGGCCCCAGCGGCACGCACCTGCTGAAGACCTTCGAGCGCTGGGGCGTTCTGGAAACGGTGCGCCCGCGCATCGTCCAGGCGCCACCGGGCGTGCCGGTGGCCCGGCTGGTCGCGCAAGGTGAGGTGGCGCTGGGCTTTCAGCAGTTGAGCGAACTGCTGCATGTGCCAGGCATCGCCATCGTCGGCCCCTTGCCGCCGGGCGTGCAGATCATGACCACCTTCTCAGCAGCGCTGGCTGCCACCTGCCGGCAGCCCGAGACCGCCCGCGCGCTGCTGGCGTACATGGCCTCACCCGCGGCGGCTGAGGCCAAGCGCCGTCAGGGGATGGAGCCCGCGTGATTCCCAGGCCAGGGGGTAGGCGAACCGACCGCCCTGTCCGCACGACGCCTGACGCCGATCACACCAGTTCGCTGAGCAGGCGCCAGGCCGGCGCCACCCGCACGCCATCGGCACTGAGGTAGTCTCGGTGCCCTTGAGCGCTGACCTGCCAGGCGGCGACACCAGGAAACCGAGCCTTCAGATACCGCAAGCCCGGCGATACGGCATCGTCTCCCAGTTTGCACTCGATGAACGCGATGGGCACTGCCCCCTCGGTCACCACAAAGTCAACCTCGCGGCCATCGATGTCGCGGAAGTAGCGCAGTTCCAGGGATCGGCCCTCGGTGTCAACCTGGAACTCCACCCACTTCAGCAGGTGACTGGCAATCAGGTTCTCGAAACGGGCGCCAGGCGAGGGCACGACCGACCAGTCGTAGTGGTAATGCTTGCGCTCTTTCTTCACCGCGCGCAGCCGCGGCGCACCGAAGGGCGGCAGGCGAAAGATCCCGTACACACGCTCCAGAATGTCGGTCCATCGGGCCAGCGTCTGATGGGACACGCCCAGGTCCTCGCGCAAGCTGTTGATCGACAACGGGCTGCCCACACGCTCCGGAAGGGTCAAGGCAAGAAGTTCAAGGCGTCCGAGATCACTGACAGACTCGAGGCTCGTGACTTCCTCACGAATCAAACGCTCGCGGTAGGCGAGTGCCCAGCGCCTGGCAAAGCGCTGGCTACCAGACATCAGCGGTTCCGGGAAACCGCCGAGCGTCAGCAGATCAGACAGCAGGTCGGCGTGTCCGCCCAGTTCCGCCAGGCTGAAGGGGTGCAGGCGAAGGTGAAAGTACCGTCCCTGCAATGAATCCCCGCCAAAGCGGTACAGGTCCAGCCGCGCCGAGCCCGTCACGAGGATGCGGTGCGTTCGACCATGCTCGTCGAAGAGGCCCTTCAAGTAGTTGCGCCACCCGCGAAACTTGTGGATCTCGTCGAAGAACCAGAAGTCGCCCGCGGACAACTCCCGCTTGAGAATGGCCTGGCGATGAGCTGCGACGTCATAGTTCAGCTCACACTTCGGGTCCGGGAGCAGCGACCGGGCCAGCGATGTCTTGCCGACCTGACGCGGACCTCCGATGAAGACCATCTTCGCCTGCAGATCTTCCGCCACCTGTGCGGCCAGGTAGCGAGGACGATCAGAACCTCTCAATGAAGCGATGTGCGACTTCTCGATCATGCAGACATTGTATGAGTGACCACAAAAAACTCGCGAGTTTTTTCAATTAGTAGAGAAAATACCCGGACCTTTGCCGACACGAAACCAGGATCATGCCGTGACGATCCAGCCCTCCACCGGGTCCATGTCTGCCGGCATGCCGTAACCGGGCTGCGACGCCGCCCAAGCCGCCTGCACCAGGCACAACACAGCGTCCAGCCGGTCCCCCGAGGCGTCGTCCACCAGGCTCTCACGCTGCGCATGCGTGAGCTTCAGCCGCAGCCCCAGCCGGGTGCGGCCCTGCTCCAGGGCGTCCACGATGTCCTTGCGGGCGATCAGCCGGTCGGCGCTGTCCTGGTTCTTGTACGAGCGGTTGCCGATCAACTCGTACGCCAGCCAACCGGGGTAGCCCTCCAGGCCCACGCGAGCCTCGTCGCCTGCATGCAGGCCGGGCAGGCTCAGGCCGGCGGCCAGCAGGCGCGACAGCCCCTCGAAGTACATGAAGCCCACCGGCACGTAGCGGGTCTGCAGCGGGCTGGTGGAGCTGATGCCGGGCAGCGCACCGTCGGTGCGCCGGTGCAGCAGGCGCTGGCCGGCGGGCCGGGTGTTGCCCCAGGCATCGACCAGGGCGCGGAAGTCCATGCGCGTGGTGCAGCGCCGCCGCAACTCGGCCATCACGCCCTGCGCAGAAGCCCCCAGCGCCAGATGCTCCACAAAGGCCCTGGGCAGGCCAAAAGGAAAGTCGAACGCCCCCAGCCAGGGGCCGGGTTCGGCCAGCGCTGCCTCGAAGGCGCTGAAGTCCGTGCACACGTCCAGGCGTTCGAAGCGCAGCACCGATCCTTGAAGGCGGCCCCGGGCCACGGTGATGGGCTTGCGGCGCGACGGCGCGCTGGTGAAATCCACGCCCAGCAGTGCGGGGGGGTCAAAGGTCGAAAGGGACATCGCTCAATTGTCCGCCGGCAGCCTGATGCGCAAATCCTTTCCGTAACCAGTGACCAGCACGCCGTACCCAGCACCCAGCGGCCGGTTCACCGGCGCTACAGTGCCGGCATGCACGCCCAAACCCCCTCTCCGCTGAACACCCACCCCGTCCTCGCCGAAGCCACCCGCGGCGGCATCGTCGAATCCTTCCACCGCGGCGCACTCGCCATCGTGGATGCCGATGGTTCCGTCCACACGGCGATGGGCGACATTGAACGGCCGATCTTTCCGCGCTCTGCCGTGAAGGTGCTGCAGGCCCTGCCCCTGGTGGAAAGCGGGGCGGCAGACCGCCTGGGCCTGACGGATGAGGAACTGGCCATCGCCTGCGCCTCGCACGGCGGCGAGGAGCGCCACGCGCGCACGGCCGCGGCCATGCTCGCCAAGGCCGGCGTGGACGTGAGCGCTCTGGAATGCGGCGCGCACTGGCCCTACAACGACGCGGCCGTGAAGGCGATAGCCGCCGCGGGCACCCAGCCCACCGCCCTGAACAACAACTGCTCGGGCAAGCACTCGGGCTTCGTCTGCCTGGGCTGCATGCTGGCCGACGGGCGCGACCTGGCTGGCTTTCTGCGCGGCTACGTGAAGCCCGAGCACCCCGTGATGCGCGAGGTCACCGCCGCGTTACAGGACAGCACGGGCTTTGACTTGTCCACCGCCGCGCGCGGCACCGACGGCTGCTCCATCCCCACCTACGCCATCCCGCTGCGCCACCTGGCGCATGCCTTCGCCCGCGTGGCCACAGGGGTGGGAATGCGCGAAGGGCACGCGCGTGCGGCCCGCCGACTGCGCGAAGCCGTGTCCCGCGCACCCTACATGGTGGCCGGCACCGGGCGCTTCGACACCCGCGTGATGGAACGCCTGGGCGAGCGCGTGTTCTGCAAGGTGGGCGCGGAAGGCGTGTATTGCGCGGCCCTGCCGGAACTGGGCCTGGGCGTGGCGCTGAAGATGGACGACGGCAACACCGCGCGCGCCTGCGAGGTGGTGATGGCGGGCGTGATCGAGGCGCTGCTGGCCCTGGGCGAATCGGACGCTGGCTTCATGAACAGCCTGAGCGACGTGTCGATGAAGAACTGGAACGGCATCGAGGTGGGCCGGCTGCGCGCTGCGGATGCGCTGCGCGGACTTTAGGCGCCGGTGGTAGGCTCGGCACCCTTGTCGGCGGCTTGTGCCGCCTCGGAGTGCCTCATGCCCGGCTTGCTTCCCCACGTTGATCCCGATGGCCTGCTCGAATACTCGGTGGTCTACACCGACCGCGCGGTCAACCACATGTCGAAGAAGTTCCAGCGCACCATGTGCGGGATCTCCGGCATCCTGAAGGAGGCGTACGCCGCCCGCTCGGCCATCGTGGTGCCCGGCAGTGGCAGTTTCGGCATGGAGGCCGTGGCGCGCCAGTTCGCACACGACCAGCACGTGCTGGTGCTGCGCAACGGCTGGTTCAGCTTCCGCTGGTCGCAGGTGTTCGACGCCGGGCGCATCCCTTCATCGTGCACCGTCCTCAAAGCGCGACGCCAGCGTCCCGGGCCACGCGAGCCGTTTGCCCCGGCTCCGCTGGACGAAGTGGTACAGACCATCCGCAAGGAGAAGCCCGCCGTGGTGTTCGCACCGCACGTGGAAACCTCCGCCGGCTTGATCCTGCCCGACGCCTACCTGCGTGCCGTGGCCGACGCCGTGCATGAGGTGGGCGGCCTGTTCGTGCTGGACTGCATCGCTTCCGGCGCCATCTGGGTGGACATGAAAGCCTGCGGGGTGGACGTGTTGGTCAGCGCGCCGCAGAAGGGCTGGAGCGGCTCGCCCTGCTGCGCCTTCGTCATGCTGTCGGACCTGGCGCGTGAACGCATCGACGCCACCACCAGTTCCAGCTTCGCGCTGGACCTGAAGAAATGGTTGCAGGTGATGGAGACCTACGAGGGTGGTGGCCACGTTTACCACACCACCATGCCCACCGACGCGCTGGAAGCCACGCGCAAGGCCATGGAAGAGACGCGCGAACGCGGCTTCGAGCGGCTGCGCCAGCAGCAACAGGAGCTGGGCGAAGCCGTGCGCACGCTGATGCAGCGCCACGGCTACCCCAGCGTGGCCGCCGACGGTTTCCGCGCCCCGGGCGTGGTGGTCAGCTACACCGACGACGCTGAGATGCAAAGCAGCAAGGCCTTCCTCGGCCTGGGCCTACAGACGGCCTCGGGCGTGCCGCTGCAATGCGACGAAGGCGCCGACTTCCGCACCTTCCGCATCGGCCTGTTCGGCCTGGACAAGCTGGGCCAGACCGAGCGCACGCTGCGGCCCCTGGAGCAGGCGCTGAAGGCCATCGCACAGGTGCGGGTAGCGGCGATTGCGCCGGCCAAGGCGGCTTGAAGCAGCGTAGTCTGCGAGGAACTGGGCGGCGGCGGCGCCGCTGACCAGTCAGGTCACCAATCCAGGCCCCTTGGTGAGCAGGCGCGCGCTCAGACCGCCATGGAGAGGACGACGATGCGCCGGTACCCCAATTCGATCCTGCCCTGCGACTGAAGCCGCTTCAATGCTTCGTTGACCCTCTGGCGCGAGGCCCCCACCGCACGGGCCAGATCCTCCTGGGTCAGCCGCAGTCTCACTCCGCCCTCGGGTAACCGTTCGCCGTTGCGTTGGGAAAAGTGCTCTAAGGCGGCTTGGAGTCGGTCGTCCAGGCGCAGTTGGGACTGGGCGGCCAGCAGGTCCACCGCCTCGCTCAGGCGTGCGCCCAAGAAGCGTGACACAGCGATCCCCGCTTCGGCGTCGCTGCGCAGCACGTCCAGCACCGCCTCGCGTGCGATCCACAGCGTTTGGCTGTCGCCGCTTGCAATCAGGTCCGTCTGAAAAGGCAATCCGGTCAGCACAGAGGCCACAGCTACGGCTTCGCCCGGCTCGACCCAGCGGATGAGATGCTCCTCACCATTGGCGCCACCCGTCACCGCCCGCAAGCGCCCGCGCTGCAGCACCAGCATGCCCGTCACGGTCTGACCGCGCTGCATCAGCAAGGCACCGTCAGGGTGCTGCCGCACGCTGCCCTGGCGGCGCAAGGCCTGCGCGGCAGAAACCGGCAGGGCCTCCCAGAAGTCCACCCGGAAGGGTGACGCACGCACCTGGGCAGCAGCCATGGGATCGGGATTCACCCGCAAATTGTCACCTACGCAGCAATTTCTGAAGACCCCCCACCGTCTAATCCGTCCGCTGGCCCCCATGCCAAGTGCGCGCAACCCGACGAAAGGATGACCCATGTTCAAGACCCTTCGACTGGCTGGCTGGGTGGCGGCCTGCCTGCTGGCCCTGCCCGCCTGGTCCCAGACCACCACGCTGCGGATCCAGGACTACCCCGGGCTGGGCAACTTTCTGGTGCGAGTAGCCAATGCCAACGGCCTGTGCGAGAAGCAAGGTCTGAAGTGCGAGCTCAAGACCATTCCCGCTGCACCGCTGGGCCTGCAAACGCTGCTGGCAGGCGATCTTGACGTGGCCTTCGGCCCTCCCGAGGTGGTGGTGCAAGCGGCCAACAAGGGCGCCGACCTCAAGGTCATTGCCAGCGGCGCGCGCGAGCCCATCTTCTTTCTGATGGCGGCAGCCGGCCTGGACACCCCGAACGCTGCCAAGGGCTACCCGGCCCTGATGCAGGACTTCAAGGGCAAGCGGGTGGGGGTGACGGCCCGAGGCAGCGGCGCGGAATTCCAGCTCGTCGACATGCTCAAGGACGCGGGGATGAAACCCGAGGACGTGACCATCGTCGCGGTAGGTGCACCCAACACGGCCTTTCCGGCGATTGCCAACAAGCAGATCGACGCCCTGGTCCTGTTCACCCCCATGGACGGCTTCTGTGAGGTCAGCAAGGCCTGCCGTGTGGTGCTGGATCCGCGCAAAGGCCAGGGTCCAGCAGACATCCTGAACCTTCGCGGCGCCGCCAGCGTCCAGACGGTCAAGGGAGAGTTCGCCGCCCGGAACCCGAAGGCCGTGGAGGCCTTCGTCCGCGTGCTGCGGGAAGCTGAGACGCTGGTGCGAAACCCAGCCCAGTTCGATGCGATGCTCAAGATCGCCAGGGACACCTTCCCGATCAGTGCACCCGGTGGAGAGAAGGTGCTGGAGGTGGCCCTGCGCAACAGCATGCCCGGCTTTGGCGCTGACGTGGACCCCAAGGCCCTGCAGCACGCCGCCCAGTACCTGCACAGCAACAAGCAGATCGACAAGCTGGTGGACACCACCAAGCTGCTCATCCGCTGAGCCCATCCCGGCCCTGAACCCTCCCACACACGCCCCCGCACAGCTCATGCCCAGCGCTGGAACAGGCCCGGCCATTCTGGCTGAAGACCTGCATCTGAGCTTTGATGGCCGCACGCCCGTGCTGGACGGTGTGTCGCTGCGCCTGGAGGCCGGCGAGTTCGTCTCGCTGGTGGGCCCCAGCGGCTGCGGCAAAACCACGCTGCTGAACCTGTGCGCGGGGCTGGTGCCGCACGGGGGCCTTGGCCGCTTGCAGGTGATGGGCCAGGCGCCGCGCGAGGGCCATCCGGCTATCGCCTACATGCTGGCGCGCGACAGCCTGCTGCCCTGGCGCAACGCGCTGGAGAACGCGGCCTTCGGCCTGCAAGTGCGGGGGGTTCCCAGCGCCCAACGCACCGAACGAGCGCGTGCGCTGTTGGGCGAGGTGGGTCTTGCCGGTTACGAACAGGCGCTGCCCAAGGCCCTGTCCCACGGCATGCGCCAACGTGCAGCGCTGGCCCGCACCTTTGCCATGGATGCGCCGTTGCTGCTGATGGACGAGCCCTTTGGCGCGCTGGACGCCCAGACCAAGCTGCAGCTGGAAGACCTGCTGTTGCGCCTGTGCCAACAGCGCCAGCTCACGGTGCTGTTCGTCACCCACGATCTGGCCGAGGCCGTGGCGGTATCGGACAGAGTGGTAGTGATGTCCTCCCGGCCCGGCCGCATCGTGGCCGATGTGTCGATCGACCTGCCGCGGCCACGCTCGATTCGCGAACTGCAGAAGAACCCACGCTTCCACGAGCTTTACGCACAGCTGTGGTCGCATCTGGAAGCAGGGTGGGTACGCCATGAGGGCTGACCGGGACATGAAGAGACCGTCCGGTCCCCTGCGTCAGGGCGCCATTCACCTGCTGTTCATCACCTTGCTGCTCGGCTTGGGCGAGCTCGCTGCCGAGCGCCGCTGGCTGGACCCCACCTTCTTCGGCCAGCCCAGCGGGGTGGCGAAATTCCTGTGGGTCCACGCCACATCGGCCAAGCTGTGGTCCGACCTGGGCTGGACCATGGCCGGCGTGCTGTCGTCCTTCGCCCTCGGCAGCACGGCCGCGTTTATGGTGGCGCTGACCTTCGTTCGCTGGCCCGCCCTGGAGCGCTTCGCCGACCCCTACTTCAACGCCTTCAATGTGATGCCCCGCATTGCGCTGGCGCCCTTGTTCATTCTGTGGTTCGGTCTGGGCCTGGGCAGCAAGATCGCGGTGGGCTTCTCGCTGACCTTCTTCATCGTGCTGTCGGCCACGGTGGCGGGCATTCGGGGCGTGAGCGCCGACCACCTGACCCTGTGCCGTACGCTGGGCGCCAGCGCCGCCACCACGTTCTTCCAGGTCACGCTGCCGGGCGCGGTGCCCGTGATCTTCTCGGGCCTTCGCCTGGGGCTGATCTATGCGCTGCTCGGCGTCATCGGAGCCGAGATCATCGCCAGCGAAAAGGGGCTGGGCCAGTGGCTGGCCTATCTCAGCTCTACCTTCGATATCAATGGCGTCATGGCGCTGCTGCTGGTGCTGGCCCTGCTGGGCGTGGCCATCGTGCGGCTGATGACATGGCTAGAAAAACGGCTGCTTCACTGGCAATGAAGGCGAAACCCCCATGAAATTCCGTCACCTCCAGGTAGATCCCATCACACCCTGCATCGGCGCCTACCTCTCCGGGGTGGACCTCAACGACGTGCGAAGCGAAGACGTCTACGAGGAAATCCAGCAGGCCCTTTGGCTCTATGGCGTGGTCTTCCTGCGCCGCCAGGCCCTGCGGCCGGAGAACTACCTGCGCCTGGGCCGCAAGTTTGGCGAGATGGAGCAGCACGAGTTCTTTCCACACGTCCAAGACTTCCCGCAGATCCAGCTCATCGCCCACCAGGGACACGACGCCCCCGAGACCGACCGCTGGCACACGGACGTGACCTTTCGCAAGAAGCCCAACCTGGTGTCCATCCTGCGCATCACCGACCTGCCCCCAGCCGGGGGCGACACGATGTGGATGAGCGCGGGGGCGGCCTTTGAGGCGCTGGGCGGGCCTCTTCAGCAGCTGCTGCTGAGCCTGCAAGCCGAGCATGACCTGCCCTGGCACTTTCGCCGCATCAACGCTTACGAACGGCTGGTGCAGAAGCAGGCCGCGGCACGTCAGCAAGCCGGCGAGTCGGCGGCGGCCCCCATGAACGCCGAGGCGCTGGCGGCCACGCTGGCCGAGCGGGAGGCCCAGATGATCAAGGGCAACCCGGCCACCGTGCACCCGGCGGTCATTTCACACCCGGTCACCGGCCGCAAGACGCTGTTCGTCAACAGCATCTGGACCAAGCGCCTGCTGGGCCTTCACATGGACTTGTCTGAGGCCCTGCTGAACATGCTGTTCGAGTGGATCAAGAAGCCAGAGTTCATGGTGCGCTTCCGCTGGGAACAGGACTCCATCGCCATCTGGGACAACGCGGCCACGCAGCACTACGCCGTGTTCGACTACGCGCCGCACTACCGCGCCGGCCAGCGCCTGACCTGCGGCAGCTTCACGCCCGCGCAGGCGCCGCCGGCCCAGAGGCGCCCAACGCGGCGTTCAGGCCATGTCGCCACACGGGCAACGCGGGAATGAGCACGCCAGATCCGCGGGGCTCGGAAAACATCGAGCAATGGTCAAGCCCACCGCAGGCAGACGAGGGGCCGCAGCCACGCCTGGCCAAGGTCGCCTTCGTCGATGACGACCCCGATCTGCTGGACGGCCTGAGGCGGAGCCTGCATCGGCTGAACCTGGGTTGGTCAGTGTCCTTCTACCAGGACCCCAGCGTGGCGCTGGCGGCGCTTCGAGAGGCTCCGGTCGACGTTGTGGTGCTGGACATCCGCATGCCCGAGATGAATGGGGTCACGCTGGCGGGCAGGCTCGCCACGACGTGTCCACAGACCCTGTCCATCGTGCTTTCAGGCTCGACGGACTTCGATGTCGCGATCTCGTCGATCAACGTCGGCCGCATCTTCCGATACCTGATCAAGCCCTGTCCTACGCCAACGCTGGTGTCCGCCGTGAAGGCCGCCTTGCTGAGCAGGGCCCATGCGGCCTCAGCACGCCCCCAGGGTGGGTCCGCCAAAGCCGCAATCGACCTGCTGAAGTCCGGGGTGATCGTTCTGGGGCTGCGGGGGCAGGTACTCTTCACGAACCAGCGCGCCGGCAGCGTGCTGTCCTGGCGCGACGGCCTCATCGTCGACAGTTCAGGGATCTGCCGGGCCACCGACCCCGAGGACACACGGCGCCTGCACAGATGCATGCGTGCCGCCCGCGACCAAGGCCTGTCCGATGCCTTGACGTTGCAGACGCAGCAGCACGGGCCGCTGCGCATCGTCGTCCGACCGGGAGAGGAAGACAGCGATGTCGGACCAGTGATGTGCCTGCACCTGTTCGCCGAGGATGACGATCCCGGCATCGATCCGCACCTGCTACGCGGGATGTTCGGCTTGACACCTTCGGAAAGCAGGCTGGCGGCAGGGCTTGCCAGCGGCTTGTCGCTGGAGGCCACGGCCGAGCGCGAAGGCTGGACGCTGAGCTCGGCGCGCAGCTACCTGAAGACCGTGTTCGAAAAGGTCGGGGTGACCCGTCAGGCCGATCTGGTGCGGGTCGTGCTGAAGAACACCGGCCAATAGCCGGGAACCGGCAGGCGTAGCGATTGCCCGCGCGCCCGGATCACGCCCCCACAGGCAGTCTCACCGTGAAGCGTCCACCACCCAGCGGCGAGTCGCTCACCCCAATTTCTCCGCCGTGCTGCTCGACGATGCTGCGGCAGATGTCCAGCCCTCTGCCCGTGCCCTTGCCGACATCCTTGGTCGTGAAGTAGCGGTCGAATATGCGGCTGCGCAGCGCCTCGGGTACGCCGGGACCGTTGTCGTCGACGTGCACCACCACAGCGCCCGACTCCATGCCCAGGCTGATGCGCACCGCCCCCCTTCGTCCGTCAGGCGCAGCCCTGACCGCGTCGCAGGCGTTGGTCGTGAGGTTGATGAACACCTGGCCCATCTGCCCGGGGCTGCCGCGAAGGACCGGAACCGTGCGGTCGCCGTGGAGCGAGACGTCGATGTCGTGCTTCCAGCTTCCGCGGGTAACGACCAGGCAGTGTTCCAGCACGTTGCGCAGATCGAAGCGCTCATCCGGCGCCAGTTCCGGATAGGTCGTGGTACGCACGGCCTCCACGATCTCAGCCACCCGCCGGGTTCCGTTCAAGGACTGCTCAAGCGCAAGCGGTATCTCCTTGAGCAGAAACTCCAGGTCCGCGTCGGCCGCCTGCTGGCCTGGACCGGCGCCACCCTGGCGCTGCAGTCCGGTGATCAGTTCAGCGAACGAATCCCTCAGGAAATGCAGGTTGTCACTGATGTACTGCATGGGCGTGTTGATCTCGTGCGCAATGCCTCCCGCCAGCGCGCCCAGGGCCTCGAATTTCTGTGCCTGTTGCAGGTCTTGTTCGAGCTTGCGTGACCTCAGCGCTTCGTCGCGCCGACGCAAGGCTTCCGCCACCAGCGGGACGAAACGCTGGAACAGCAGCGACTTGCCCTGATCCAGATCCTTGACGGCAGTGCCTGCTACCAAAAGCAGGTAGGCGCCGCCCATCGACTCCACACGCGCTGAGGCCAGCCAATGCAGCCGCGTCGAGGGCCACTTGTCGACGAGCTGGCTGTAGATGGGCGTAGACGTCAAGTCTCCCACCAGGCGGCGCGATCGCCCAGCAAGGTAGCTGACCAGCGCGGGTTTCTGGCGCACGTCCTGCCACCAGGCTGCATGGCCCAGGAAGTGCATGTCGTCCCGGTCGTCCAGTGGCAGCAGGCCGACGCAGTCCGTCTCCATGGCCTGCGCAAGCTGCTGCAACAGGTGGAGCGGGCCGTCTGCCGGGTCTGGCGTCTCACTGAAGCTGCGCAGGGCTTCCACCAACATCTCGCTGGCCATTCGCATCTGCCGGTCCCGCTCCTGCAGCCGCTGCGACTCCAGCAGGGCGCCCGCCAGCTTGGCTTCCAAAGCCACCTGCTGCTGCACGACCGCTTCCTGGACGCGGCGACGCTCCTCCTCCCGCCGCAGCTTCTCGGTTGCCTCGTGACGCGCGACCTCCAGCTTCGCTCGGCCGCGCAGGTTGCGGGAGATGTCGCAGAAGAAGCCAAGCAGCTTCTCCTCGCGTGGCGTGTAGTGGTATTCCTTGCGCAACGAATGGAAGCCCAGGAACCCTTCGCAGCCTTCAGCCCCGATGAGGGGTATCGCTACCAGACTCTTGACGCCATCAGGGTCCAGGAGCTTGCGCAGTCCGTCGGCGGCGGGCAGCGCCTCCACGTTCGGGATGCTGATGATGCGATTGGCCCGGTGGACGTTCACCCACTCCGTCAGGTTGGCCAGCGGCACAGCCTGGCTCCTGTGGCGCCGCAGAGCGGTGCCGTCGGCGTACCAGTCGTGCGTGTTGCATGCCGTGAAAGCATCCCAGTCATACGAACAGATGTAGGCTCGGTCCGCCTCCATGTAGCTGCCGAGCTGGCCCAGGGCTTCCACGATCGCGGTATCGACCTGTTCCACCGGGGTGTTGAGGTAACGCGACACGATCTCCATCAACAGATTCAGCAGCGAAGACTCCGCATCGAAATCCTTCTTGAGCTCGCCCACCTCTCGCGCGATGAGCACCAGGGCACCGTCGGGCGTCCTCGTGAGCGACACCTCCTGGTGGGAGATCGGTGCACCCGCGCCCACGGCCCGCAGATAGCCGCGCCACAGGCCCGGATCATCAAGGCCGGCCTGCGCCTCCAGGGCGACGACCTCTCTGTCGTCCTTCGTGCAAATCTGCCACCATTCACGGCCGATCCAGTCCCCGGGGTGGCCTCCACCGAATGACCGAATGAAGGCCGGGTTCACGTAGGTCAGCCTGCCGCTGTCATCGGCCATCGCGATCGCGTCCTGTGAGGCCTCCATGGCCGCCACCCGATGCCAGACGGCCTGCCGCTCGGCCCGCTTCAACTGCGTGATGTCGCTGCGCAGCGCAATGATTCCGCCCTGAGCGGTGGCAAGCTTCACGCTGCGCACCCAGCGGCCGTCGGCGAGTTCGAGCTCTGCGGACCACGTTCCCTGGTCTGCCAGCGCAACCTGCATGTCGGCCAGCCAGGCATCTTCCCGGCCCCTGGCGTGCGGATACTCGCCCCGGCTCAGTTCCTGCCTCATCAATGCGTCCAGGGTGACCCCATGCGGGACGTCGGCCAACAACGGGTGCAAGTCGAGATACGCCTTGTTGTAAAGCGTCAGGCGTCTGTCTGGGCTGAACATTGCGAAGCCATCGGGCAAGGCCTGGACGGCGGCCTGCAACATGGCCCTGACCTCCTCGGCCCGGGCTGCGAGGTCCTTCAGTTCCTGAGCGCGGCGCCTTTCCTCCGTGATGTCAGTCTGGACCGCGACGAACCCGTCAAGAAGGCCTTCGGCCGTCAAGACGGGTTGAATGTCGAGGTACAACCAGTACTCTCGCCCAGATCTGCTGCGGTTCAGAATCTCGGCCTGAACCTGGCGTCGTTCGTTCAGTCCAGCGCGAATGTGCTCGATGGTCGCCGGGTCTGTGCCTTCGAACTGGAGAAGTTCTCCTGGCCGCCGCCCGATCGCCTCCTCGAGCGCGTAACCCGAGGCTCGGGTGAAGGCCTCGTTCACCCACTCAATGCGCTGGCTGGCGTCCGTGATGACGACCAGATTCGAGGTCCGCCTGGCCACCTGCGCCAACCGGTCCAGCATGCGTGTGCTGCGGGCGTCGACGGCGATATCGCGCACCATCACGCAATACCCTTCGGGGCTGCCGTGGGTGCCGCCCCAGCGGGGACAGACCCGCAACTCCATCAGGCAGATCTCGTCACTTGCCTTCTCATCCAGCATGCGCTGAGCGGGACGACCCGTCTTCATGCACTCGCCAAGGGCCTCAGCTGCGGCGAGCCGGAACCCGGGCCGCAATTGAAGGCTCAGCGCCGTGCCCGGCGCGAGCGGAAGCGTGCTGCCCAGCTCGTCTAGCAGGCGGACGTCGCCGGAAAAGCTGCCCGTCAGCATGCCCCGGTCATCAAGGTCGATGACCAAAAGGGCCCCGGTGGTCAGCGGCGTCGGTGCCGCGCCCACGGATTCCTGTGGCCAGTCGGCGCGGCCCTTCTGCATCAATCGCCCGATCAACTTCCGAACACGATGGAGGAAATCATGAGGTTGCCATGCTGCACCGGTCCGTGCGACACAGCACCCTGCTCGCCGAAGGTGAAGCCCACCACCATGGGCACGCCAGGAGCGGTGCGGTTGAGCGAGGCCTGGATCTCGTTGAGTCGGTCACGAACTTGCAGCATGCAACCGCCGCAGTAGTACATCACCATCGCCTTGACCTTGGCGGGCTCGATCTCGGCAAACCGACTGGCCGAGCGCAGGACGCTGCTCGCCCGATCGACCAGCGTTGTGCTCGTCCCCTTCATGAACACGAGTTCGTCTCCCTCCTGAATGCGCGTGAACAGCGTCAGGGAGCCATCGGCACAGATGGTCTCGGGGTGGGACAAGGTGTAGACAGGCATGTCCCGCAAAACCCCGACTTGCCGGCCCAGCGGCGTCAGGGCCGATGCCATCAAGATGTTCACGCTCCCAACGGCCGGGCGGCCAATGGCACCCTCGCTCCAAATCTCGTAGACATCGGCCGCAGGCTGCCCGTCGATCTCCATGATGCGCCGGTCTGCCGCGCGCGTGACGATGCCGCGATGTCCCGACGGGGCGTAGGCGCTCTCGAATGCGGCGTAAACGCCCACGCTGGGAAACAGAACGCTGACCATGGCCGCGCTGGGTCTGGACTGGTCACCGTCGAGGATGCGCCAGTGGCCGCTGATGTCGTTGTCCGCAGCCGAGCCTCCGATGATGGGCGTGCCCCTCCCGACAACGGACCTCACGCCATCCAGAAAGGCCTCCTCATCGCCCGGCGTGGCGCAGACCATGACCAGGGACGGAATCTCGCCGGCCCGCCCCGCATCCAGCAGCGCCCGCTGAGCCAGACGCCGTCCCGTGGCTTCAGACCCCTGGGCAAGGTCGCCCGCAGCGAGCCCGTAGTCGCCAGATGTATCGCTGATGGCCAACACGGCCAGACCACTGTCCGGCGCCATCGCGACGAGGGCATCGGTCATTCCGCCAAGACAGGACGTTGCGGCGTGCAGGCGAACCCCGGGCCAGTGATTCCGAAGAACGCGGCCGATCTCCTGAAGCGACAACGCACAGTTGGCGTGCACCACAGCGAAATCGGGCTTGAGGATGCCAGCGGTCGTGATCTGGGCGATGCACTGCTGCGCAGCGGCCGCCGCGTCGGCGTGTGCGGAGCACGCGCTTGCTGCCTTGAACATGTTCAGTTACCTCCTGCTGGATTGACGTGCTGCCACTTGCTGGCATCGAATCCGCCGCTTTTGGAAAGATATAGCGGCAGAAACTCCTTCGCCGTGAGTGCCGGCGCGTACAGATAGCCCTGGAACTCGTGAACGCCGTACGCATAAAGCAACGAGGCCTGCGTGAGCGTCTCCACACCTTCGGCCACCACCCCCAGATGAAGCGCCCGCGAGAGGTCGATGATGGAGCGCACGATCTCGCGGTGCCTGGCGTTGCGTCCGAAGTCGGCGACAAACGATCGGTCGATCTTCAACACGTCGACATCGAGTTGCCTGAGCATTTCCAGCGAAGCGTGGCCTGTGCCGAAATCATCCAGTGCAGTGCGTACGCCCTGGCCCTTGAGGGCGCTCAGCAGCGCCCGGGCCGGCTCCATCTGCTCCAGCCTGCGGCTTTCGGTGATTTCGACCTCCAGACGATCCAAGGGCATGCCTGACAAGCCGAGCGACGACCTTATGGCTCCCATCAAATCGTACGTGCCGATGCTGGCAGCCGAGACGTTCACCGATATCGACATGTCGACCCCCTCTTGCTGCAACCCGCGCCAAACCCTCGCGGTCTCGCGCAGCACCCAGGCCGTGATCCTGTCGATATGGCCAGTTGCTTCGGCCACGGGGATGAAATCGGCAGGCGATACCGGACCGTGCTTGGGGTGATGCCAGCGCAGAAGCGCTTCGGCAGCGACGAGCCGCCCGTCGGCCGCATCAACCCGTGGCTGCAGCAGCAGCCTGAACTGCGCGTCATGATCGGCGTCTGCCAGTTCGGAGGCAATCCACTGCTGCCTCGGGGTCAGCGGCACCGCATGCCGCGCGTCGGCGGCCTTGGCGCTGCTGATCGCCTTGCGCAGCACCTGCAGCAACTCCAGCGCAGGCGTGGGCTTCTGCAGAAAGGCGATGACGCCGGCACGGTTGATGGCCTCCATCAGGGCTGACCGGTCTCCATGGCCGCTCAACATCACCCGGGGGATAGCCGGCGCAATCTGGCGCGCACGCTCCAGCAGGGTCACCCCGTCCATGGCGCTCATGGCCAGATCGCTGACGATCGCGGCGTAGCGCTCGCCCCCGGCCAGGCGGCGCAACGCCTCGTGGGCGCAGGAAACGGGGTCGATGGTGAAGTGGCGGCCCAGCGCGCGTCGGATGCCGTCGAGCACTTGCTGTTCATCGTCTACGATCAGTATTCGGTCCATCAATGCGCGGTCATGACAAGATGAGAATTCCAGGCGGGTTGCTCAGGGCCCGGCTTGCAGGAAGACTCGACAGACCGTGCCTCGCCTCCCGCCAAACTTGACTTTGACAGCACGGCCAGGCCGCCGCCATCCCCGTTTGAGGGGTCACGATGTCGTTGGACCGGATCACCAAGTCTCGGGGTGCGGAGTGCCTCACGGCAGGCCCCCCTGGGCCCGCTGACCGCCTCGGGCGTGCCGCTGCAATGCGACGAAGGCGCAGATTTCCGCACCTTCCGCATCGGCCTGTTCGGCCTGTTCGCCCTGGATAAGCTGGGCCAGACCGAGCGCGCCGTCAAGCCTCTGGAGCAGGCGCTGGGCACGATTGCGCAAAGCCGGGCACAGGCCTCACTGCCCGCAATGGCAGCTTGAAGCATCGAACAACCATCAGACGGGAGACCCGCGGCGCCCTTGTTACCGACAAGGTCAATTTGAACTGCACAGTTCATTAATTGAACTGATTAGTTCACAATGGAGACTCGTTAGTTCAAGCCGAGTCCGCTTGAACTGCCGCAATGTTCTCTCCACTGAAGGAATTCTCATGTTCAAGAAGCTGATTGCTCTGTCTGCCGCCGCCGTTTTCTCGTTTGCAGCGAACGCTGCCAACCACGGCAAGGACATCGTTGACACCGCTGTGGCCGCCGGCCAGTTCAAGACCCTGGCGACCGCCCTGCAAGCCGCAGGCTTGGTGGAGACTCTCAAGGGCAAGGGTCCGTTCACGGTGTTCGCGCCAACTGACGAGGCATTTGCCAAGATCCCGAAGGCTGACCTGGACGCCCTGCTGAAGGACAAGGCCAAGCTGACCGCCGTGCTGACGTACCACGTCGTGCCCGGCAAGGTGATGGCCAAGGATGTCAAGGCTGGGAAAGTCAAGACGGTCCAAGGAAGCGAGTTGACGGTGGCCACCATGGGTGGCGTCACGGTCGACAATGCCAAGGTCATCAAGACCGACATCGGCGCCAGCAACGGCGTGATCCACGTGATCGACACCGTCGTGTTGCCGAAGTAATCGCGTCTGAACGCGGCTTGGATCTTGGAGGCGGCCTGCGGGCCGCTCTTTTTTTGCCTGAAGGTGATCGCAGCGCACCAGGAAATCGCAGTCACCTCCCCGGGCGCGATCGTTGACCCGGGAACCGAACAGCCAAACGTGCGCCCGCTGGCGGACTCACTTCTCTCCCAGCAGCGGAATCGCCCCCTCGCTGCCCGCACCCAGCAAACCCGTGCGGGTGTAGATGCCCAGCTTGTCGCGGGTGTCGGCGATGTCCAGGTTGCGCATGGTGAGCTGGCCGATACGGTCGGCCGGCGTGAAGGCGGCGTCTTCCACCTTCTCCATCGACAGGCGCTCGGGCGCGTAGGTGAGGTTGGGGCTTTCGGTGTTGAGGATGGAGTAATCGTTGCCGCGACGCAGTTCCAGCGTCACCTCGCCCGTGACGGCACGCGCCACCCAGCGCTGCGCGGTTTCGCGCAGCATCAGGCTTTGCGGGTCGAACCAGCGGCCGTGGTACAGCAGTTTGCCCAGGCGCCGGCCGTTGCTGCGGTACTGCTCGATGGTGTCCTCGTTGTGGATGCCGGTGACCAGGCGCTCGTAGGCGATGTGCAGCAGCGCCATGCCCGGGGCCTCGTAGATGCCGCGGCTCTTGGCCTCGATGATGCGGTTCTCGATCTGGTCGCACATGCCCAGGCCGTGGCGGCCGCCGATGCGGTTGGCTTCCTCGAAGAGCTCCACGTCATTGGCGAAGGTGCGGCCGTTCAGAGCCACCGGGTGGCCATCCTCGAAGCGCACGCTCACTTCTTCGGCCTTGACCACCACCTCGTCCTTCCAGAAGGCCACGCCCATGATGGGGTTGACGATACGGATGCCTGCGTTGAGGAACTCCAGGTCCTTGGCCTCGTGGGTGGCGCCCAGCATGTTGCTGTCGGTGGAGTAGGCCTTTTCCACGCTCATCTTGTAGTCGAAGCCGTTGGCGATGAGGTACTCGCTCATCTCCTTGCGGCCGCCCAGCTCGTCGATGAAGCGCTGGTCCAGCCAGGGCTTGTAGATCTTCAGCGCCGGATTGGCCAGCAGGCCGTAGCGGTAGAAGCGCTCGATGTCGTTGCCCTTGTAGGTGCTGCCGTCGCCCCAGATGTTGACGCCGTCGTCCTTCATCGCCACCACCAGCGAGGTGCCGGTGACGGCGCGGCCCAGCGGCGTGGTGTTGAAGTAGGTGGCCCCGGCCGTGGTGACGTGGAAGGCACCGCACTGGATGGCGGCGATGCCCTCGGCCACCAGCTGCGCGCGGCAGTCGATCAGGCGCGCGATGTCGGCGCCGTAGGCCTGGGCCTTGCGCGGGATCTCCTCGTAGTCGCTCTCGTCAGGCTGGCCAAGGTTGGCGGTGTAGGCGCAGGGGATGGCACCCTTGGCGCGCATCCAGTGGACGGCGGCGGAGGTGTCCAGGCCGCCGGAAAAGGCGATGCCCACGCGCTGACCGGCGGGCAGGGATTGCAGGATGTTCTGGCTCATGGAGACAAGTCCGGAAATGGGAAGCAAACCCGGATTGTCTCAAGCCTCTGAAGGGAGGCCGAGCTCGGGCCGCCAGGTCCGCTCTCACCCGTATGGGCTCCTGGCCATCAACCCAGCAGCAGTCTCAACACGGTCTGCGGCCGGGCATTGGCTTGGGCCAGCATGGCGATGGCCGACTCTTGCAGCACCGACAGGCGCGACTGGTTGGCGGTCTCCAAGGCGATGTCCGCATCCACGATGCGGCCGCGGGCCGCCGTCAGGGCGATGGAAGACGACTGCAGATTCGACACCACGCTGTCAAAGCGACTGAGCATCGCCCCCCACGAAGCCCGGGCCGAAGTGGCGGTCTCCAGTGCCGTGTCCAGGGCTGCATTGGCGGCGGTTGCCAGGGCCCCAGTACCATCGGCCAAGGACAGCGCGCCGACCGTGGTGGCCAGCCCTGAGAGATCGGTGTTGGACATGCTCAGGGTCTGACCTGGTTGGGGGCCCACCTGGAACGCCGCGCTGTTGGCGTTGTCGAGCAAGGACACGTCGCCATGGGCGGTGTTCGAGACCAGATCGTTGACCTGGGCCTGCAACTGATCGAACTCCACTTCCAGCAAATCCCGGTCCGCACCGCTGAGGATGCCGTTGGAGGCCTGCACGGCGAGCTCCTTCATGCGCTGAAGTGCGCTCACCATCGAGCCCACGGCGCTTTCGCCCACCTGCACCCTGGAGATGCCCTCGTTGGCATTGCGCACCCCCATGTCCATGCCCCGGATCTGCGCCAGCAGGCGCTCGGAAATGGCCAGCCCGGCCGGGTCATCCCGGGCCGTGTTGATGCGCAGACCTGAGGACAGGCGCGCAGTGGTGGTCTGCAGGGCGGACTCCGTGGTGGCCCAGTACCGTCGGGCACTTTCGGCCACCATGTTCGTGTTCAGGGATAGCAAGGTCGCCTCCGCCATCACGCGGCCGCGCCGTCATCAGCGCAGCCTTGAAGTGTCAATTGGGGAAAGTCTGACTCAAGTTTTGGAAAATGCCAAACGGGGATGGGCAGCGGGCGTGAAGGATTGCCGGGACGGACGACGGACTCCGGTCCTGACACACCTTGCCCGGGCCGCGCTGGCGCCCTCGCCCGTGGTGCAATCAGGCCCACGTTTGTGAACCTGCCCATCGCGGAGCGCGCCATGCTTCAACTCTTCATTGCCAACAAGAACTACTCTTCCTGGTCCATGCGGCCGTGGGTGCTGATGCGCCAGGCGGACATCGCGTTCGAGGAGGTGATGGTGCCCTTCGACGACTTCGAGCCCGCCTCGCCCTTCAAGCAAAAGGTGCTGGCGCTGAACCCTGTGGGCAAGGTGCCCGTCCTGGTGGACGGCTCCCTGGCCGTGTGGGACTCGCTGGCCATTGCCGAGACGCTGGCCGAGCGATTCCCCGAGAAGCGGCTGTGGCCGGTCGACCCGGCGGCGCGCGCCCGGGCGCGCAGCATCTGCGCCGAGATGCACGCGGGCTTCAGCCACCTGCGCAGCCACTGCCCGATGAACATCGAGGCCTCGCTGCCCGAGATCGGCGCCATCGTCTGGCGTGACAAGCCGGGCGTGCGGGCCGATGTGGCGCGCATCCAGTCCATGTGGGAAGGCTTGCTGCAGCAGCACGGCGGGCCAATGCTCTTTGGCGAGTTCTCGATTGCCGATGCCTATTACGCTCCGGTGTGCATGCGGCTGCGTACCTATGCGCTGCCCGTGTCGGACACGGTACGCGCCTACATGGACCGCGTCACCGCCCTGCCGGCCGTGTCGGCGTGGATCGAAGACGCGCTGGCCGAAGCTCGGTTCGTGATCGAGGACGAGCCCTACCGGGCGGGGCGCTGAACCCGCCCGATCCCTCACCACTGCCCGTAGAACACCCCTGCCTTCTTGTGCGCGGCCGTGCTGCGCTGCACGGCCTCGTCGCTGAGGCTGGTGCGGTGCTTGCGGCGGGCCAGGAAGTCCAGCAGCCGGTCTCGCAGGTGCTGCCGGTCGCCTTCCGTCGAGGCCTCGCGCCCCAAGTCGTCGAACTGGTCGGGGTCGGCGCGCAGATCCCACAGCTGCTCGGGCAGGTCCAGCCAGTTGACGTAGCGGTGCGTGGCGGTGCGGATGGAGAACGCGCGTGATTGCTGCGGTGTGCGGCCCAATGCCAGACGTGCGCCCTTGAAAGCGTAGTCCAGCTCGCTGTAGACGAAGTCGCGCCACGCAGGCGTCTGGCCGTGCAGCAGCGGCAGCAGGCTGCGACCTTCCACGCGGTGGCCGGGCACCGGGATGCCCAGGGTGTCCAGGATGGTGGGCACCACGTCCACGCATTCGACGAAGCGATCGTCCACGCGGCCGCGCGTGGCGTCGGCCTCGCGCCGCGGGTCGGACACGATGAAGGGCACACGCTGCACGGTGTCGAAGAACTGCTCCTTCTCGCCCAGCCAGTGGTCACCCAGGAAGTCGCCGTGGTCGGCGCAGAAGATCACCAGGGTGTCGTCCAGGCGGCCCATGCCCGCCATCTCGTTGAACAGGCGCCCGAGGTGGTCGTCGAGCTGCTTGATGAGGCCCTGGTAGGCCGGGCGCACGTGGCGCACCACCTCGTCACGCGCGAAGGTGGCGCTTTCCTCGTGCTGCCGGTAGGCCGCCAGCACGGGGTGGGCGTTGTCCAGCTCCGAGGCCCGCTTGACGGTGGGCAGGCAGTGCTCGTAGCGGTACATCGCGTGGTACGGCGCCGGCGCCATGTACGGCCAGTGCGGCTTGACGTAGCTCAGGTGCAGCACCCACGGGCGGCTGCCTTGCGCGCGCATGAAGCCGATGGCCTGGTCGGTCATGTACGCCGTCTCGGAGTGGGCCTCCTGCACACGGGCGGGCAGGTGCACGTTCCTCATGTGCCAGCCGCTGACCACCTGGCCGCCCTCGTCGATGGCGGAGATGACGTAGTCGCTCCAGGGGTGGGCGCTGTCGTAGCCCTGGGCGCGCAGCCAGGCGCCGTAGCCGTCGGCATCTCCGGTCTCGTGGTGGCCGTCATGGCGATCGACCTCGCGAAAGCCCCCGCGCGACAGCAGATGGCCCAGTTCGCTCTGGCCCTCGATGGACAGGCGCTTGAGTCCCTCCAGATCGGGCATCACGTGCGTCTTGCCGGCCAGCCAGAGGTCTGGCGCCGCGTCACCACGGCCCTCGGCATGGGCCCGGATCATCTCGCCCAGCGTCACCTCGCCCAGCGGCAAGGGCACGCGGTTCCAAGTCGCGCCGTGGCTGATGGGGTAACGGCCGGTGTAGTAGCTCATGCGGCTGGGGCCGCACACGCCGCTGGTGACGTAGGCCTGCGAGAAGCGCACGCCGCGCGCGGCCAGGGCGTCGATGTTCGGCGTGTGCAGGTGCGGGTGGCCGGCGCAGGACAGGTGGTCCCAGCGCAGCTGGTCGGCCATGATGAAGAGGACGTTCATGAAAGGTCTGCCTTGGACACGCCGCCAGCGCTCAATCCAGCCCCAACTGAATGCGGCGCACCACCTCGCTCCACTTGCGGCCGTCGGCGGCCAGCATCGTGGCGGCTTCGGCAGGGGTACCGGCCACGACGATCTGGTCGCCCGCTCTGAGCTTCTCGCTAACGTCGGGTGCCTTCAGGGCGTCCGAGATCACCTGGCGCATGCGCGCCACGATGGGTTCGGGCGTGCCCCGCGGAGCCATCATCACCAGCGTGAAATCCGCCACGTAGGCGGGGTAGCCGGCCTCGGCCACGGTGGGCACTTCCGGCAGGGCCGGGGAGCGCCGGCTGCCCGAGACCGCCAGGGCCACCAGCTTGCCCGCGCGCACCTGGGGCAGCACCGTGGGCCCGGCCAGGAAGCCGCAGGCCACCTGGCCACCGACGACATCCTGCATGGCCGGGGCCGGGCCCTTGTAGGGGACGTGCGTCATATCGAACCCGGCCATGGATTGCAGCAATTCCATGGCCAGGTGCCCCGGCACGCCGGCTCCGCCCGAGGCACAGGACAGCTTGGACGACTTGGCCTTGGCCACCAGCTCGGCCAGGGTCTTCACGCCCACGGCCGGGTTGCACACCAAGGTCTGGTTGAAGGACGTGCCCACGGTCACGGGCATCAGCGCCTCGGGCTTGAAGCCCAGGTTCTTGTAGACATGCGGGTTGACGGTCATGACCGTGTCGGTGATCCACAGCCAGGTGTGGCCATCGGGCGCGGCGCGCGCCACCTCGGCAGTGCCCAGGTTGCCACCGGCACCGGGCTTGTTCTCGATGACGATGGGCTGCTTGAGCGCGAGCTGCATCTTCTCGGCGGCCAGGCGCATCACGATGTCGCTCGGCCCGCCGGGCGGGAACGGCAGGATGACGCGGATGGGCTTGTCGGGCCAGGTCTGAGCCGCGGCAGGTGCCAGCACAGCAGCCAAGGGCAGGCACAGCACCAGGCGGGCCAGCAGGCGTCGATGAAGGGTCATGGTGAGGCTCTCCTGTTCAATCGATCTGCAAGTTCTGGTCACGGTGCAGCGCATCGGGGTGTCAGATGTTGCGGCCGCCATCCACGTCCAGGCACACGCCCGTGAGGAAGCCGGCCTCGTCGCTGGCCAGGTAGACCGCTGCGCCGGCCACGTCCGCCGGCTTCGTGAAGCGGCCCAGCGGGATGCGGGCCAGAAAGCGCTGGCGGTTCTCGGGCGTGTCGGGCAGGCCCATGAACTGCTCCAGCATGGCCGTCTCGCCGATCATCGGGTTGACCACGCACACGCGGACGTTCTCGCGCGCCAGTTCCAGCGCCAGGCCCTTGCTGGTGGTGATGACCGCGCCCTTGCTGCCGGAATACCAGCACAGCCCCGCCCCGGGCGCACCCCCGTGGTGGAAGCCACGTTGACGAACACGCCCGATGAACCGCCAGGGTTGGCGCGCATGGCCGGCACGGCCGCGCGGTTCATGTGGAACAGGCTCTTGACGTTGACGCGGTAGAGGCGATCGAACTCGTCCTCGGTCACGTCCAGGTGCGGCTTGTTGACGTGGGTGACGCCCGCGTTGTTGACCACGATGTCCAGGCGCCCATGGGCCGCGACGGCGGCGTCCACCAGGGCCTGCACATCCTCGGCGCGCGACACATCACAGCGCACGAAGCGGCCGCCGATACGCCCGGCCACCGCCTGGCCCTGGGCCTCGTTCAGATCCGCCACCACCACCTGTGCGCCCTCGGCGGCAAAGCGCTCGGCAATGGCCGCGCCAAACCCCGAGGCGGCACCTGTGACGATGGCAGATTTGCCCTGGAGCCTCATGACGCCGCTCCCGCAGGGTCTTCAGCCTTCAGGCGCTGGCGCACGATGTGCCGCGCCATGTTCAGCGCCTGGTCGTGCGTGGTGGCCACGGGCTGGAAGCCCGGCGAGGCGTCCAGGATCTTCTGCTGCGCTTCGATCATGCTGCGGTCCTCGGCAAAGGCGGTGCTGACGTCCTGGAAGATGGCCTCGGTCATGGCCGGGTTGGCGAGCTCGAAGTTGCGCGCCTGGCAGAAGAAGTAGTGGGTGGTGCGCGACGTCTCGGGCGTCTGCACCGAGGTGTGGCGGAACCTCATCGCCAACTCGGCGATACGACCTTCGGGCGCGCCCGTGCCCGCCGGGGCCGAGCCCGCGTCCATGCGCATGAAGGCCGGCGGGTGCCACTCGTAGATCTGCCAGCGGTCCACCCGGCCCTGGAAGCGGGCCACGCGCTGGTGGTTGGGGGGCATCTCGTCGTCCAGCGCCCAGCGCGTGATGCGCAGCCCACCCTCGATGGGCTCCACCTGCGCCCGCACCTGCGCGTTGCGCGCCGTGCCCAGCGTGGTGGGGTGCACGTAGGAGAGGTGGGCGAAGTCCAGCAGGTTGTCCACCACCAACTGCACATGCGCCTGGTAGTGGATGTAGCCCGGTTTCATGGCCCACTCGGGGCTGGCATGCCAGAAGAAGCTGAGCAGGGTGGACGGGTCGGCCTGCTCGGGGTCGCCCATCCAGATCCACACGAAGCGGTCACGCTCCACCACGGGGTAGCTGCGCACCCGCGCCATGGGCGGAATGCGCTCCTGGCCCGGCATCTCGACGCAAACGCCCGCAGGGTCGAACTTCAGCCCGTGGTACAGGCAGCGCACGCAGTCGCCTTCCTTGCGGCCCATGGACAGCGGCGCGGCCCGGTGGCAGCAACGGTCGTCCATGGCCACCACCGCGCCATCCGCCTTGCGGTAGAACAGCAGCGGCTTGCCCAGCAGGGTGCGTGGGAACAGCGCGTCTGGCCCGATCTCGTGGTCCCAGGCCGCGACGTACCAGGCGTTCTGGATGAAGGTGTCGGGGAGGTAGGCCTCGCCCATCAATCCGCCCTGAACCCCGTCGCCTTCACCACCGGCGCCCAGCGCGCGGTCGACGCCTGCTCGAGCCTGGTCAGGTCAGCCGGGCTGCCGCCACCCGCTTCCAGCGCCAGCTTGCCGAAGCGGTCCAGCACCTCGGGATTCGTCAGGGCCTTGTTCAGGGCGCGGTTCATGGCCTCGATGGCGGGGACCGGCGTCTTGGCGGGGGCGTACATCGCAAACCAGCCCGAGGCCACGATGTTGGGGAAGCCGGACTCCTTGAAGGTGGGCACGTCGGGTAGCACGGCGCTGCGCTTGTCGCCCGAGGTGGCCAGGATGCGCACCTTGCCGGCCTTGTGGGCTTCGAGTGCCTCCAGCAGCACGTCAATGCCCGCGGAGACCTGCCCGCCCATGATGGCGTTCATCATCGCCGCGCCACCGGCAAACGGCACGTGCACCATGTCGGCCTTGGCCTCGCGCGAGAGCATTTCGCCGAAGAAGTGCGGCAAGCTGCCCGGTGCGGGTGAGCCGAAGTTGGCCTTCTGCGGGTTGGCCTTGAGCCAGGCCACGAACTCGGGGATGTTCTTGACCGGCAGGCTGGCCGGCACCGACAGCGCAAAGTTGAAGCTGCACACATGGCCCACGGGGGCGAAGTCGGTGGCGGGGTTGTAGTTGAGCTTGGAGAAGACCAGCGGCGCCAGCACCGGCACCACGATGGGGGTGATCATCACCACGCTGCCGTCGGCCGGCGCAGCCTTGAGCAGATCAGCCGCCACCCGGCCGCCGGCGCCCGCCCTGTTCTCGATCAGGATGTTGACCTTGAGGTCATCCTTCATCTTCTCGGCCAGCACCCGCGACACGATGTCGATCGAGCCCCCCGGCGGAAAGCCCACCAGCAGGCGGATGGTCTTGTCGCTCTGCGCGTAGGCGGCAGGCAACAGGCTGGCAGCGGCGGCCAGGGCGGTGAAATCGCGGCGCTTCATGGGGTGTCTCCTCGGCAAAACCTCATCGTCCCCGGGTTGTACCGGGGTTGTGAAACGCAATCTAGCCGCCCAGAATGAATTGATCTAATCAATTGCCCCGAGGGTTTACACGAGTGTCTGAGGCTCTTATCGTTGCGGCTGGCAGCCCCCGCATGGCAGACCCGCAGGCGCTGGGCGACCTGCTGCTGTACCGCCTGAGCCGTCTTGCCGGCGCGGCGGGCGTGCCTGCGGTGCGCCTGTGCGAAGGGCGCTACGGGATCACGCGGCGCGAATGGCGCATGCTGGCCCTGCTGGCCGAAGGCGGTGCGATGCATCCTTCCACCTTGGCGACCCAGGCCCAGCTCGACCGCGCCCGCACCTCGCGCGCCCTGTCGGCGCTGGTGGCCAAGGGCTGGGTGCGGCGCACCGTGCAGGCCAGCGACCAGCGCTATGCCCATGTGGAGCTCACCGACCGCGGGCGGCGCCTGCACGCCCAACTCTTCCCCGAGATTGCGGCGCTGAACCGCGAACTGCTGAGCGTGCTGTCACCCGAGACCATCGGCGCGCTGCAGGCCATGCTCGACCGCTTGCAGATCCAGGCCGACCACCTCGCCGCCACCTGCGCCTTGCCCAAGGCGGGGCGCCAGCGCGGGCGCACAAGATCCTGAGGCCAGGGCTCCCTGGCCCGGCCCGACGCTCTGCCGGGCAGGCCGATTGCGCAGACCGGTTCACGAACTGCCCGTCAACACCGTCCTGGTGAGGAGTCCCGCTGCGCCTCTTGAGCAGCGCGCAACCCCGCTGCCCGCTCCAGCGGCACCACAGTGGACATGGTCGTGCCGCCCGCGGGCTGCAGGTGGGGCGGGAAGACGGCGATCTTCTGCGCCGCCGCCAGGCGCTCATCGCGCCCCGGTGACAGGTCGCGCTCGTTCACCCCGGCCACCGGCGCAACCGCCACGCCGTCAACGATCTCCAGGTCCCACCACCAGCGCTTGACCGGGTTGCGCTCGCCGCCGCCCATGCGGTCGTCGTACTCGATCAGATGGCGCCGAGTTTCCGGCTTCTCGATGGCCTGCCACAGCAGCCTCTCGTACGCCACCAGATCTTCGCTGTTGAAGGGGCAGGTCTTCATGCAGCGCCCGCAGGCCGAACCCTTCATGTTGGTCAGCCGGTACTTGCCGCACTTCTCCACGTCCGGCTTCCAGATCTCGTAGCCGTTGAAGACGGTCTTGGGGCCGTAGGGGATGGCGTTGCACGGGCACTCGCGCGCGCACTTCAGGCACTGCGCACAGGTGTCCTGCAGACCGAAGTCGATGGGCTGGTCCACCTGCAGCGGCAGGTCGGTGGTGAAGATCACGGACTTCGAGCGCGGGCCGATGAAGGGGTTGAGGACCAGCTCGCCAATGCGTGAGAGCTCGCCCAGCCCGGCCATCAGCACGGCGGGCAGGTGCAGCACTTCGGAGTGGGCGTTGGAGTGGGCCCGCGCGCCAAAGCCCATGCGCCGCACGTGTGCGGCCATCAGTCCGGCGATCAGCGCGCCGCGCAGGTAGGCGCGCATGGACTGCGCCCCGGAGATCCAGTCGTCGCCCGAGGCGCCTTCCATGGTCTCGAAGCCCTGGTCGATCAGCATCACCACCGCGTAACGGTGGTACGGCTCGATGGGCCGGCCTTCGACCTCGTCGTGGGAGTACCACATCCAGGGCTCGGCCTCGCAGAGGCCCACGAAGTCTGCCCCCAGGAAGTGGCCCAGCGCCTTGAGGGACTGCGCGTTGCGCAGGGGGTCCGACAGGTCCCCGCCCCAACCGGTGGGCTGCAGCTTCTCGCGCGGGCCCTGCAGCGGCACCAGCCCCCGAATGAGCGGCGTCATCGCCAAGGCCAGCGGGTGCTTGATCGCGAAGCGCGTCCGCTCCTGCTGCGCGCGCGGGCCCAGGTCACCGGCCAGGGCGCGGGTGAAGAGGTCGGCGCGCTTGGGCACGCGCTGGATGCGTGCGCGGTCGATCATGGTGGTGGGCTGCGCCACGCGGCGGATGCGTTCCATGGGCCAGCGGCCCAGGTGCACGGGGCGCTGCGCCAGGGCCTCGTCCTCGAAGGCCGGCCGCGTGCCGCCCACACCCTGACGGGCATCGTCATCGGGCCATTCGAGCGACTCGTCGGCGGCGATGGGCGCGTCGCAGGCGATGTCCAGATTGGTGGTGACCACGCCGATGCGAAAGCCTCGGCGCGAGAACGGCATTTGCAGCACCCCCTCCACGGCGCGTGCCACGCCGGCGCGCTGGGCCAGCGCCGGCAGGTCCAGCGCGGTGTCACCTGCCACATGCCCGCGGGCGTGCCAGCCCAGGGTGCGCAGGTAGCCCGCTAGCACGGCGGCCACCTCGGCGCAGCGCAGGTCGGTGCGCTCGGCGTTGCTGCCCCGGATCCAGGCGTCGCCAGGCTCACCTTCGGCCGGCTCGCGGCCGAACTCGATGAGGAAGACCAGGGCGTGGGTAGGTGGCGCCGACGCGGCGCTCCCGTCGTTCACCATCGCGGCCAGCTTGGATTCCCTGGGCTCGAGCCGGCACACACCCGCCAACGTCGCATCCAGGAAACAGGCCGCCGCCTTGAGGTGCTGCTGGCGCAGCAGCGGGTCGTCGGGGATCGGCGCCTTCGCTGCAGCCGCGGCGCCATTCAGCAGCGGTCCGATCAGGCGCCGGTACTCCAGGATGGACCCGGCCGCCGCGTGCGGGCCCGCGCGGCCACCGTCCGCGGGTTGCACGGCCTCGGCGATCGGCGCCAGCGGGTCCCGGCGCAGGCGCTCGGTGGGCAACACGCCCAGGTGGACCGGGCGATCCCGATGGGAGTGGAGGCGGAACAGGGCAGCTTCCTCAGCCGTCCAGCGAACCCTGCGACGCCGGCTCCACCCAGTTCCCCGCCTGGAACACCACAGCGGGTGCCGCAGGGTCGAAGCTGACGCCCGCCGGGTCACGGCCCTCGCGCACGGCGGCCAGTTGCTGCTCCAGCAGGCGGCGCAGCAGCACGATGCCCTTGTCGCTGGTGACCAGGTGCTCTTCCGAGTGTCGGGCGATGACCCCCTGGCTCACCATGGCCTCGACATCGTTGGGGTGGTCACGGTGCTCAGCCTCGGTCATCTCTTCCCACAGCTTGCCGTTCATGCGCGTGCGCATGGCCCGCAACTCACCCACCTCGCGCACGCGGCCGACCACGTAGATGCGGAAGTGGTGGTCGTCGATGGGCAGCACCCAGCCCAGCGACTCCACCCGGCCGAAGCGGCCCAGCCGCGGGCTGGGGATCACCCGCAGCGTGGGCAGGCCGGCCTCGCTGATGCGCCGCAAGGTGCGCCCGTCGGGCAGCGTGCGGTGCGACACCGTGCGCACGCCGTGCTCATAGGCCTCCCAGCGCACCTGCGGCATCACCGCCATCTCGGGCACGAACTGCGTGCCGCTGAAGGCGGAATGCAGGATCACCACGTGGAACGGGTCCACCAGGTTCTCGTAGTGCTGCAGCCAGTTGCAGGGAATGATGGGCGGCCCGCCGCCGCCAATGCTGCTGTCATCCGCCTCCAGGAACTCGCCTGCGTCCAGCACGTCCAGGCACTCATAGCGCGGCAGCATCGGCTTACGCTCGGGCGGGCCCATGTAGGCCCAGACCAGGCCGTACAACTCCTGCACCGGGTACCAGGGCTGGCGCCGCCGGCCGCGGGACGTACCGCCCTCGGGCTCGCAAGGCTGCTCCAGGCAATGGCCCTGCACGTCGAACAGCCAGCCGTGGTAGCAGCAGCGGATGCCGCGCTCCTCCACCTTGCCGTAGTACAGGGAGGTGCCGCGGTGCGTGCAGTTCGGGTAGACCAGGCCTGGTCGACCGGCCCCGTCGCGAAACAGGATCAGGTCCTCGCCCAGCACCCGCACCTTGCGGGGCGTGGTGCCAGCGTCGCGGCTCAGGCCGACGGGGTGCCAATAGCGCCGCAGCAACTCGCCCATGGGCTTGCCCGGGCCCACCTCGGTCAACTCGGCGCGGTAGGTCGGCGCCGGGCGGCCATAGGCGGTGCCCGTGTCCGGTCCAGGTTCGAAAGGGCGGTCAGGGGCGTTCATGGCGCAGGGCTCCGGGAAAAGGGGTCGATGCGGGCTGCCGGTGGCGCCTAGCCCGGGGGCGGGCCCAGTCAGTTTCAGTCGGCCGTGACGCCCGCCGCCTTGATCAGGTCGGCCACCCTCGGGGTGTCGGCCTGCACCCGTTCGGCGAACTGCGCCGGCGTGCTGCCCAGGGGTTCGAAGCCGAAGGCTGTGAGGCGCTGCGCCACGTCCGGCAAGGCGGTGGTCTCGCGCAGCGCCGCCACCCAGGCCGCCTGCACCTCGGCGCTCAGACGGGCCGGTCCGTAGATGCCGATCCAGCTGTCCACGTCAAAGCCCTTCCAGCCCTGTTCCATGAACGTGCTCACCTGCGGCAGGGCGGAGACACGGCGGCTGCCGGCGATGGCCAGCACCTTCATCTTGCCGGCCTGCACGTGGCCGCGCGCCGTGGACGGGTTGGCCCAGGCAAAGTCCAGCGCACCGCCGAACAGGTCGCTGTGCACCTGCGCCTCGGCCTTGTAGGGCACGTGGGTGAGTGCCGCGCCGGTCTGGCGCTTGAGCAACTCGCCGAACAGGTGGGCCGAGCTGCCGATGCCCCAGGTGCCGTAGGTCAGCGTACGGTTGCCGCGCTTGGCAAAGTCCACCAGCCCCTGCACATCGGCATAGGGCGCGTCGGCCCGGGCCACGATCATCGGCCCGCCCGTGGCCACGATGGACAGCGGGGTGAAATCGCGCACCGGGTCGTAGGGCACCTTGGGCTGCAGGATGGGTACGTTGATGTGCGTCAGCGGCATGGTGAACAGCACCGTGTGCCCGTCGGCCGGCGCCTTGGCCACGAAGTCGGCAGCGATGATCCCGCTGGCCCCCGGCTTGGCCTCCACGATGACGGTCTGGCCGAAGCGGGCCTGCAGCTTCTCGGCATAGGCGCGCGCCAGGGTGTCGATCGGGCCGCCAGCCGTGCCGAAGGGCACGATGCGGATCATCCGGGCCGGAAATGCCCCCTGCGCCTGCGCCCTCAGCGCCGGCGACGCCGCCACGCCCAGGGCGGCCGCCAATGCGGTTCTACGGTCGATCATGGTCGCGCTCCTTCTGCTCTGGCACCGATGATCGGGCCAGTGGAACAAGGTGGCAACCGGGTTTTCTTGGACTTCACCGCTTGGTCGGCCAACGGGCCGGCGTTTCCGCCGCAGACCCAGGACCGACAGGCGTCACGCTGCAGACCGATCCAGGACAGCCCGCAAATTCGGGGCCGCACCCACGCCCCAGCAAGCGTCGATCAGCGCCTGCACACGCGGCGCGCCCAGCACCTCGTCGGCCTGGCCATGGAACTTGGCTTCCAGATCTGCGTCGCTCATCGGGCTCTGCAGCGAGCCGATGGCGTGCTCGATGAAGACATGCTCGCGCCGGCCGTCAAGCAACACGGCCGTCACGTCGACCTGCTCTTCGGCAATGGCGTCGTCCACCGTGGCCACCACCTTGCGCCGCAGGTCCACCATCGCCGGGCTGGTCACCACGGCGTCGGCGTACTCGCCCTCGCCAGCACGGCCGAACATCAGGCCCGCGGCGCAGCCGTGGTAGATGCTGAACTTGGCCTGCAGCCCGTCGGCCGGCTCCTTCTTGCCGCACAGCTCCAGCACCAGCGAGTGCACCTTGAGCTCGATGCGCTCCACGTCTTCGGGCTTCACGCCCCGGGCGCGCAACTGGGCGCAGGCATCGATGCCCGGGTGCACCACGATGCCGCAGGCGAAAGGCTTGTAGGCATTGAAGGAGATCTCGAAACGCTGGCCCAGCTCTTCGGTGATCTCGCGCCAATCGTGCTTGGTGGACACCACCTGCATCAGTCCGCGTGGAGCCTCCAGGGCGCGGGGGCTGGCGGTGTAGCCGTGCCGTGCCATCAGCGCCGACATCAGGCCGGCGCGCGCCGCCGCGCCCGGGTGCAGCGGCTTGGTCATGGAGCCGAACTGCTCGCGCAGGCCCACAGGCTGCGAGGCCGCGATGCCCAGCGCCATCTGCGTGCGCTCCACGTCCAGCCCCAGCAGGCGAGCGCAGGCGGCCGCTGCACCCAGCGTGCCGGTGGAGCCGGTGATGTGCCAGCCCCGGTCGTAGTGCTCGGGGTACATCGCATTGCCCACGCGGCAGGAGACGTCAATGCCCAGCACCAGCGCGTCGATCAAGGCACGGCCGGTGGCCCCGGTCACTTCCGCCAGGGCCAGCAGCGCCGAGGCCACCGGGCCTGCCGGGTGGATGATGGTCTTGAGGTGCGTGTCGTCGAAGTCGAAGGTGTGCGAAGAGATGCCGTTGACCAGCGCGGCACTCGCCATGTCCACCCGCTCGGCGCGGCCCAGCAGCGTGGCCTGAGGCGCGGGCTGCAGCATCTGCACCGCCGCCAGCGCGGCGACAACGGACTCGTGATGCGACGCCCCCACGGCACAGCCCAGCCAGTTCAGGAACGTGCGGTGCGCCTCGTGGTCTACCGCGTCACTCCAGCCTCGGGAAGGGTGGTGGGCGACGAATTCGGCCAGGATGCGGGTGACGGGCGGGGCGTGGTGGTCGGCAGCGACCTGGGTGTTGCGGGCCATGGGAACGGTCTCGGTCAGTCGTGGTTCAGGAGCGGGACCACAAGCCTGTGAAGGCTCTTGGCGCGCTCCCGTGATCTCTGGGAAGTTGCGGCTCTCAGGCGTCCAGGTCGATCTTGCGGTCCTTGGCCACCTTGGTCCAGCGCGCGATGTCCTCGCGGATGAACTGGCCGAAGGCCTCGGGCCTCATGGGCCAGGGCTCCACGGCCTCGGCAGCCAGCTTGTCCTTGAGGTCACCGGACGTCAGCACCGAGGCCAGGCTGTCGTTGAGCCGGGTGACCACCGCCGCGGGCATGCCCGCCGGGCCGACCACGCCGTACCACTGCAGCGCATCAAAGCCCTTGAACCCGGCCTCGATCATGGTGGGGACGTCCTTCAGTGCCGGATGCCGGGTGTTGCCGGTGACGGCCAGCGGGCGCACACGCCCGCTGCGGATGTGCGGCAGGCCCGCCGCCAGACCTGGGAACATGGCCTGCGTCTGCCCGGCCAGCAGGTCGGTGAAGGCCGGGGCGATGCCGCGGTAGGGAATGTGCACGGCGAAGGTGTCGGTGGCCTGCTTGTACAGCTCCATCGTCAGGTGCGTGAGCGAGCCCTGGCCGGCCGAGCCGTAGCTGGCGCGGCCCGGGTTCTTCTTCAGCCACTGCGTGAATTCGCCGATGGTGGTCACGGGCAGGCTGGCGTTGACCACCAGCACGTTAGGCGTGGCGCCGATCATCGCGATGGGCGTGAAGTCCTTGATCGGGTCGTAGGGCAGCTTGCTGCGCGTGGCCGGGCTGGTACCGTGCGTGGCCACGTAGCCCTGCAGCAGGGTGTAGCCGTCGGGCGCGGCCTTGGCCGTGGTCTGGCAGGCAATCGCCCCACCACCACCGCCGATGTTTTCCACGACGAAGCTCTGGCCCAGCGCGCGGCCCCAGCGCTCGGTGACGGTACGGCCCACCAGGTCGCTGCCGCCGCCAGCGGCCACCGGCACGATGTACTTGATGGAGCGGTTGGGAAAGGCCTGCGCGAGCGCAGCCGTCCAGGGTGCGCCCAGAGTGCTGGCACCCACAACGGAAACTGCGGGCAAGGCGGTGAGGAGTTTTCGGCGTTGCATGAGGTGTCTCCAGGGGAATGGCGGAACCAGGGCGGTCAGGGCTCGAAACCGCAGCGCTGGCGCAGCCCAGCCGTGTCGGGCGCGGTCATCATTTCGATAAAGCGTGCGGCCAGCGTGGGGTGGCTGGCGCGCACGGGCACCGCGGCGGTGTAGACCGTGGCCAACTCGAACTGCGGCGGCAGCAGCCCCACCAGATCCACGCCGGGCGTGAACAGGATCTCGGTCACCTGCGTGCAGCCGATGGGGCTTGCAGCCGACGACGCTGCCAGCTCGCGCATGGCCGTGGCGCCGTTGGGGAAGGTGCGGATACGGGGCTGCAGCTCATCATCCAGCCCCAGGTCCCGCAGCACCTTCGCAAAGTGAATGCCGGCAGTGGCTCGCTGGGGGTCGGGGAAGTGCACCACATCGGCCGCGCGCAGGGCCGCCGTCAGCGCTTCGGGCGTGCCCACCGCAGGGTGGGGTGAGCCCGAACGCACCGCCACACCGGTGCGCACGCGCCCCAGCGGTGTGCGGCTGTCAGGCCGCAACAGGCCTTCTGCAATCAGCGCCGTGACGATGGCGTCGCTGGAGACGAAGAGGTCGCAGGGCTCGCCCGCTGCAAAGGCCTCCTTCATCGCGCCCACGGCGCCGAAGCGGCCGCCAGTCTGGGCCCCCAGCTCCTGCAGCAGGCGCGGCTGCAGCGCGGTCACGAGGCCCTGCGCAGCGCCGGCGCACAGCAGATGCAGCGTCGTCGTCATGATCCTCAATCCACCTTGATGCCGGCGCTCTTCACCAGGTTGGACCACTTGGCGATGTCCTCATTGAGGTACTTGGTGAACTCGTCTACGTTCATCGACAGGGCGGCCGTGCCCTGCCCCGCCCACTGGCGACGCAGCTCCGGGTTGGCGGTGATCCTGGAGATCTCGGCGTTCAGCCGGTTGACGATGGCCGCCGGAGTGCCCCTGGGCGCCATGATGCCCAGCCAGATGGTGGCTTCATAGCCCGGCACGCCCGCCTCGGAGGCTGTGGGCACATCCGGCAGGATGGGCGAACGTGCCTTGCCCGTCACGGCCACAGCCTTGACCTTGCCGGCCTTGACCTGCTCCACCATGGTGGGAATGGCGTCGAACATCATGTCCACCTGGCCGCCCAGCACGTCGGTGCGGGCCTGGGCACTGCCCTTGTAGGGCACGTGCACGATCTTCACGCCCGCCATGGCCTTCAGCAGTTCGCCGGCCATGTGGTAAGGGGTGCCGGGGCCGGAGGAGGCGTAGGTCATGCCGTCCGGCTTGGCCTTGGCGGCCCCCAGCAGCTCGCCCAGGCGGGCCGTGGGCAGACCGGCTCGCGCCACCAGCACCAGGTCAGACGCGTTGATGGGGGCGATGCCCACGAAGTCGCGCATCAGCTGGTAAGGCTTGTTGGGGATGAGCGACTCGTTGACGGTGTGGGTGTTGCTCATCACCAGCAGGGTGTAGCCGTCAGGCGCGCTCTTGGCCACGGCGTCGGTGCCGATGATGGAGCCGGCGCCAGGGCGGTTTTCCACCACGAAGCTCTGGCCCAGGGCCTCCTGCAGACGCTGCGCCACGATGCGACCAAAGACGTCGGCGGAGCCGCCCGTGGCAAATGGCACGACCACGCGCACAGGCTTGGCACTGGGCCAGTCCTGGGCCTGGGCCCCGCTCCCTGCAAGCGCAAGAGCCGAGGCAGCCAGGAAGGTCAGTCGGCGAAGGGAGCGGTGACGGTTCATGAGAGTTTCCAGTGGGGTAGCAAAACAGATGCGCTGCGAAGGGTCGATGTCGGTGGGGGTGGACGCGCAAGCCACAGCCCATCTGACCCGCCAACAACCCTGCGGAAGGTGAGGAATTGTGGGGCTGGCGCTTGTGCATTGGCGTTGGCTGACGTTTCAGCCAACAGCCACAGTCGGTCATTGGGCCGGGGTTAGCATCCGCGCCTTCGTTCACCCACCGGATGCTGCGGAACCCTGACGGGGCTCGCGACACGATTGCAGACCATGCGCATCGCCACCTACCTCCATCAAGGCCAACGCCACGTCGGCCTCGTCGACACCCAAGGCCGCACCGTCACGCCCCTGGCCCTGACACCCGCAGACGCCGCGCGTGGCGCCCTGCCGCTGGTGGAACGCGCCGCCCGCGGTGAGGCTCTGCCCAGTGCTGCAGGCGCTGCCGTGTCGCTGGACAGCGTGCAGCTGGAAGCCCCCATCCCGCTGCCCCGGCGCAACGTCTGGTGCGTGGGCCGCAATTACCACGCCCACGCCAAGGAGCTGCGCGAGACGGTCTTCAAGAACAGCAACGCCGACCCGCAGGCCTGGCCCATCGTCTTCACCAAGGTGCCCGAGTGCGTGGTGGCCACCGGCACCGACGTGCGGCTGCCCGGCGCGGCGGTCTCCAGCCAGATCGACTACGAGGCCGAGCTGGCCATCATCATCGGCAAGGGCGGGCGCAACATCAGCAAGGCCGAAGCCTTGTCGCATGTCTTCGGCTACACCATCGTCAACGACGTGACGGCGCGCGACGTGCAGATGCGCCACCAGCAGTGGGACCTGGGCAAGAGCTTCGACACCTTCTGCCCCATGGGCCCGTGGATCGTGACCGCTGACGAGCTCGACGGCACCGACACGCGGGTGCGCTGCTGGGTCAATGGCGACCTGCGACAGGACGCCCGCACGCAAGACCTCATCTTCGACCTGCCCACCCTGATCGAGACCTGCTCGCGCGGCATCACCTTGCTGCCGGGCGACATCATCGCCACGGGCACGCCGGCCGGCGTGGGCATGGGCCTGAACCCGCCCTCATGGCTGAAGCATGGCGACACCGTGGTCGTGGAGATCGACGGCATCGGCACGCTCAGCAACCGCTTCGTGGACGCCTGAGCGCCCCGGACCTGACCCCCAAGGAGACACCACCATGCAACGCCGCCACCTGATCGCCGCCGCTGCGACCACCGCGCTCGCCGCCAGTCTGGGCGCAAACCCCGCAGCCGCCCAGAGCGCCTGGCCCGAGGGCCGCAACATCACCATGATCGTGCCCTTCCCGCCCGGCGGCGTGGCCGACACCGTGGCCCGGCCGGTGGCCGAGGCGCTGGCGCGCGAGCTCAAGGCCACCATCGTGGTGGAGAACCGCGCCGGTGCGGGCGGCGGGCTGGGCATTGCCGCCGCGTCGCGCGCGGCGCCCGATGGCTACACGCTCCTGATGAGCCTGTCGTCCATCTCCATCCTGCCCGAGGCGGACCTGCTGTTCGGCCGCAAGCCCGCCTTCACGCTCAACCAGTTCAAGCCCATCGCCCGCTTCACGGCCGACCCCACCGTGCTGGTGGTGCGGGCCGAAGCCCCGTGGAAGACGCTGGCCGAGTTCGTGGCCGATTCGAAGAAGAAGCCCGGCGGCTTCAACTACGGCAGTTCGGGCAACTACGGCACCATGCACGTGCCCATGGAAATGCTCAAGGCCAGTGCCAGCTTCCCGGCCACGCACGTGCCCTTCACGGGCGCGGGCCCTGCCGTGCTGGCGCTGCTGGGCGGGCAGATCGACGCCGTGGCCAGTGGGCCGTCCACCGTGGCGCAGCACATCAAGTCCGGCAAGCTGCGGGCCCTGGGCCACTGGGGTGACAAGCCGCTGCAATCCCTGCCCGAGGTGCCCAGCCTCACGCAACTGGGCCAGCCCGTGAAGTTCGCGCAATGGGCCGGCCTGTTCGTGCCCGCCGGCACGCCCGAGGACATCATCCAGAAGCTGCGCGCCGCCTCGCGCAAGGCCGCGGCCGACCCGGCCGTCATCGCCACCATCGGCAAGGCCGGCAGCCCCATCGAGTACCTGGACGCGCCCGAATTCCAGGCCTACTGGGACGCCGACGCCAAGGTCATGGCCGAGGCGGTCAAGCGCATCGGCAAGGTGGAGTAGCCCCAGGCCCGGTCACGTCCGCAGGCCGGCCTGCGGTCCCTTCCCGGGACCGATGCAGCGCGCCAGGCACTCAGCCGGCGGTGGCGGCGTTCGTGGGCACCTTGGCCTGGTCGCGGGCGAGTTCCTCGCGGGTCGTCGTGCGGCGGAACCAGACCGTCACGGCACTGGACGTGAGCACGATGAACAGGGAATACAGCACCGGCACCAGCAGCACCTGCTGCTGCATCTCGCCTTTGAAGGTGAGCAGGATGATCAGCACCGCCAACGGCCCGTTCTGGATGCCGGTTTCCAGTGCGATGGTGCGGGAGCGGCGGGTGTCCTGGCGCAGCAGGCGCGACAGCGCGTAGCCCAGCGCCATGCCGAAGAGGCCCAGACCGATGGCCGCGAAGTACACCGACCAGGGCGTGGTGGCCAGCAGCATGTGGTTGCGCGGTACCCAGGTGCCGATCAGGAACAGGATGACGAAGATGCCCAGCGCCCCGCCGACGAGCTCGATGGTGGCGCCGACATTGGGATTCCACTTGCGCAACACCATGCCGATCAGCGTGGGCACGATCAGCACCACCAGCACCTGCGCCACATTGGCCGCCGGTACCGCGTACTCTGCCGGCAGCCCCTTCAAGCCGGAGTAGAACGACAGCAGAGCGGGCACCATCACCACCGCTGCCAGGGTGGAGCAGATGGTCATCATGATCGACAGTGCGAGCGCGCCCTTGCTGAAGTAGGTGAAGATGTTGGAGGTGGTGCCGCCCGGCATGCAGCCGATCAGGATGACGCCAATGGCCAGCGCAGGCGGCAGGCCCAAGGTGACGGCCAGCGCGTAGCCCAGGAAGGGCATGATCCCGTACTGGCACACCAGCCCCACCGCAATGCCCTGCGGCTTGCGAAAGGCGATGCGGAAGTCCTTGAAGGTCAGCGATGCGCCCATGCCCAGCATGATGGCCATCATCATGATCCCGAGCAGCCGGGTCTCGAATTCAGTGAGCATCTGAGGGTTCTCCGGTGGCGGGCTCGTGTCAGCCGGCCTGGCGGCGGGTGAGCTCGGCCTTGAGGTCCTTGCGCAGGATCTTGCCAATGGGTGACTTGGGCATCTCGGCGCGGAACTCCACGCTGCGCGGCACCTTGTAGTCGGTCAGGAAGCGCTTGCAGTGTGCGCGTACCTGCTCTTCGGTCAGACCGTCCTGCTGCAGCACGATGCAGGCGCGCACCGCCTCGCCGCTGCGCTCGTCGGGCACGCCAATCACCGCCACCTCCAGCACGGCGTCGAGCTGGGCGATGACCTCCTCGACCTCGTTGGGATAGACATTGAAGCCCGACACCAGGATCACGTCCTTCTTGCGGTCGACGATGCGGAAGTAGCCATCCTCGTCCACCACGGCGATATCGCCCGTGTGCAGCCAGCCGTCGCGCAGCGTGCGAGCCGTCTCCTCGGGCTGCTGCCAGTAGCCGCTCATCACCTGCGGGCCACGGACCACCAGTTCACCCGGCTGACCTGCCGCCACAGGAGCGCCAGCGTCATCGACCAGGCCCACCTCGGTCCCCGGCACCGGAATGCCGATGGAGTCGGGCTTGTGCAGGCCTTCGAGCGGGTTGAAACACACCACGGGCGAGCTTTCGGTCAGGCCGTAGCCCTCGGCGATGCGGGTGCCGGTGATGCGGGTCCAGCGCTCAGCCACCACGCGCTGCAACGCCGCACCGCCAGCCACTGCCGCCTTCAGGTGACGCGGCGGGAAAGCGGTGAACCACTCCTCGTTGGTGAGCGCGTTGAACAAGGTGTTCACCCCGCTCACCCAGGTGATGGGGTAATTGTCGAAGGCACGCTGCAGGTTCTGGATGGGGCGCGGATTGGGTACCAGCACGTTGCGGGCACCTGCGACGAAGAAGCACAAGAGGTTGAAGGTGAAGGCGAAGATGTGATACAGCGGCAGCGCGGTGAGCACGACCTCCCCACCCTCCTGGATGTGGCTGCGCCCCATGGAGAACGACTGGGCCACGTTGTGCAGGAAGTTGCCGTGCGTGAGCATCGCGCCCTTGCTGCGCCCGGTGGTACCCCCCGTGTACTGCAGCGCGGCCAGCGTCTGCCAGGTGGTGTCCGCCGTGAAGGCGTTCACATCCACGCCCTGGCGCTCGCGCGCCTGGCGGCCCTCGGCCAGCGCCTGCTGCAGGCGCACGTGCTCGACCGCCACCGGCGGCAGCGCCCGGTTCCACCAGCGCATGACGCCGCGGATCACGGCGCGCGGCACGGCGGGGAAGAACTGGGATACCTCGCACACGATGACCCGTCGGATCGAGGTGCGCGGCAGGAGGCCCTCCAGCCGGTCGGCGAACATGTCCACGATCACCAGCGCCTCGGCGCCACTGTCGACGAACTGGTGCTCCATCTCCGAGGCGGTGTAGAGCGGGTTGGTGTTGACCAGGACGCATCCGGCCTTGAGGATGCCGAAGGCACACACCGGGTAGGCCAGGCAATTGGGCGTCTGCAGCGCCACCCGCGCGCCGGGCGCCAGGCCCAGCACGTTGCGCAGGTAGACGGCGAAGTCGGACGCGAGGGCGTCCACCTGGGCGAAAGTGAGCGAGCCATGCATGCCGTTGGGCATGCAGGTCGTGAAGGCGATCTGAGAAGCGAACCTGGCCGCTGCCTCGCTCAACAGGGCTGGCAGGTGCGGGTGCTGAGGCGGCGCCATCGCAGCACCGGGCGCATCACCCGGCGGTAATGCCCTTGCGGGCTCGACATGGGCTGCGGCTTGACTCAAGAGGGTCTGCTCCTGTCCGGGTGTAGAGGAACGATCGAGCAGGCCCTCGTGCCAGGGGCCGAGCAGATCGTGTTACTCGAGTCAGTATCCCGTGCGTTGCATTCCCCGCCAACGCCATGGACTTGGTCGGCGCAGGGTCAATCGGTGCTGCTGGCTGGGCCAGCGAAGGGTCAGTAGCCCTCGGCCGCGCGCTGCGCGGCCTGCTCGATGCGGGGCCAGGTGTTCATGAGGTGCTCGCTCATGGCCTGGGCCATGGCATCGGCGTCCCGTGCGGCCAGGGCCTGTGCCATCGCTTCGTGCTCGGCCATGGCAGCGCCCCAGTTGTCGGGCACGCTGTTGCCCACGTAGCGGATGCGGCGCATGCGCTGCGCCAGGGCGGCATGCGTGGCGCACAGCGTCTCGTTGCCCGCCAGGGCCACCACCGACTCGTGAAAGCGCTGGTTGAGCGCGAAGTAGGGCTGCCGCTCGCGACGGCGGAAGTGCTCGCGCATCTGGTCGTGCAGTGCCAGCACGGCGGCTATGCGCTCCTGCGGGGCACTGCAGGCCTGGCGCGCCGCAAACTCCTCCAGCAGCGCAATCACCCGCAGCATGTCCTGCGCATCCTTGGGTGAAAAGGCGCGAACAATGGCGCCGCGCAGCGGTTGCATCTCCACCAGGCCCTCGGCAGCCAGCACCTTCAAGGCCTCGCGGATGGGCGTGCGCGACACCCCCAGGCTCGCAGCGATCTCCAACTCCGGCACCCGCTCGCCGGGGCGCAACTGGTTCTCCACGATCAGGTCACGCAACCGGGAGGTGACCTCGTCATGCAACCGCGGCCGGTTGATGGCCACCGCTGGCGATGACGGCGCGAGCGCGGCCGCCTGCTTGTCAGCGGCCGGGGCATCAGCGGAATCAACAGCAGGGAAAACCACGATCGGATTCTGGTGGAGTTTCGCTATTCTCAACCCGTAATTACGGATTACCAATCACGGGTTTCCCCGCACCGGGGTCCAGAGGGCCCGCACCTACAAGCCTGAAGCTCCGCGTTGCCACCGTCTGCTCAGCCGCCCATGGCCATGCCCCGCCGCATCGTCGACGCCCACCATCACCTCTGGGACCTGGTCCGCAACCGCCACCCGTGGCTGTGCGACGAGCCGCCCATCGCCTTTCGCTACGGTGACTATCGGTCCCTGCGTCGCAGCTACCTGAAGGGCGACTACCTGGGCGACAGCGCGGGCTACGAGGTCCAGGGCACGGTGTATGTGGAAACCGAGTGGGATCCGGCCGACCCGCGCGGCGAGATGCGCTACGTGGCCGAACTCGTTCGCGACACCGGCTTGCCTACGGTGGCCGTGGGCCACACGCGGCTGGACGCACCCGACGCCGCGGAGTTGCTGGCACACCACGCGGCCTTCCCTTTCGTGCGCAGCATCCGCCACAAGCCGCGTGCCAACCCGCGCCCGGGCATGGCTGAACCCGGCGGCATGACCGACCCGGCCTGGCGAAGCGGCTTTGCGCAATTGGCCCCGCTGGGCCTGCGCTTTGATCTCCAGACGCCCTGGTGGCACATGGCCGAGGCCGCGGCCCTGGCGCGCGACTTCCCTGGCACGGACATCATCATCAACCACGCCGGATTGCCGGCCGACCGCAGCCCTGAAGGCCTGGCCGGCTGGCGCGCCGCGATGGCTGAAGTGGCTGCATGTCCCAATGTCTTCGTCAAGATCTCGGGCATCGGCGTCCCCGGCCAGGCCTGGACGGCGCCGGCCAACCGGCCCATCGTGCTGCATTTGATCGAGTGCTTTGGCGTACCGCGCTGCATGTTCGCCAGCAACTTCCCGGTGGACAGCCTGTGCGGCAGTTTCGAGGCGATCTTCGGCGGCTTCGAGGAGATCGTGGCCGACTTCGCGGCCGATGAGCAGGATGCGCTGTTCCGCCGCAATGCCATCCGCGTGTACGACATGGGGCTGCCGGCATGACCACAACGAACGCCACCACGCTCACGCCGCCCACACCCTCGGGCACGCCCCGCCCGGTGCTGGCCTACATCGGCCTGGGCCTGATGGGCGGGCCCATGAGCAGGCACCTGGTCTCACGCGGCTGGACCGTGCGCGGCCACGACATCGCCACGGTCCGCATGAACGAGGCCGCAGGGCACGGCGTGCAGGTGTTTGCGTCAGCCGCCGAGGCCGCAGAGGGTGCGGACCTGGTGCTTCTGAACCTGCCGACCACGGATGCCGTGGAGCAGGTGATGTTCGGTCCACAGGGTGTGGCCCGCGTGATGCAACCAGCCCAGCGTGTGGTGGACTTCTCCACCAACGAGGTCGAGCGGGGGCGGGGCTTCATTGCCCGGCTGCGCGAGGAGCGGGGCTGCGCCTGGGTGGACGCACCGGTCTCGGGCGGCCCGGTGGCCGCAGACAGCGGCACGCTCACCGTCATGGCGGGTGCGACGGACGAAGACCGCGCCGCCTTGGCCCCGCTCATGGCCGACGTGGCCGCCCGCTTCACGGTGCTCGGCCCGCCCGGCAGCGGGCTGGTGGCCAAGATGCTCAACCAGCTGATGGTGGGCTGCCTGCACGCCACCGTGGCGGAGTTCACCGTGATGGCCGAGAGCGCAGGCATCGAGGCCGACCTGGTGCCGCAGGCGCTGGCCGGTGGCCATGCTGACGGTGTGCTGTTCCAGCAGATCTATCCCCGGATGCGCGCACGCGACTTCGCACCGCGCGGCTACGTGCGCCAGCTGCTCAAGGACCTGGACATGGTGCAGGCCTTCGCCAAGAGCCTGCAGGTGCCCACGCCCATGACGGCGCAGGCGCAAACCCTGTACCGCATGCTGGCCCACCTGGGCCACACCGAGCTGGACACCTCAGCCGTGTTCAAGCTCTACGAACGATCGCCGGCACCCGGGGATGCCGCCGACCCCACCCAACCTTGACCCCGCTGCAGCCCCACCACACCAAAGGAGACACCCCATGAAACTGTTCAAGACCCTGAGCCTGGCCGCTGCCGCCGCGCTGTTGATGGCCGGCGCGGCACACGCGCAGATCAAGCTGCGCTACGCCCACGTGGGTGTGGCCAACGCACCGCAGACCCTGTACGCCGACGAGGTGGCCAAGCTGGTGAAGGAGCGCACCAACGGCCGCGTGGAGATCCAGGTCTTTGCCAACTCGCAGCTCGGCGGCGTGGGCGAGATGGTGGACGGCATCAAGTCCGGCGCCATCGCCATGGGCCACCACGACTTCGCCTCGCTGGGCAAGATCCTGCCCAACACGGCCGTCTTCAATGCGCCCTTCATCTACCGCGACGCCGCGCACGCGCTGCGCGCCACCGATTCGCGCAACTCCGACGCGCTCAAGGCCATCAACGCCGAGCTGGTGCAAAAGGGCGGCATGCGCATCGTGGGCAGCTTCTTCCAGGGCACACGCCATCTCACCTCCAAGGAGCGGGTGCTGAGCCCCGCGGACATGAAGGGCAAGAAGTACCGCGGCGTGCCCGTGAAGCTGTGGTCGTCCATGCTCACGGGCATGGGCGCCGTGGCCACGCCGGTGGAAGTGTCCGAGCTGGCCACCGCCCTGGCCACCGGCCTGGTGGTGGGCCAGGAGAACCCGCTGCCCAACATCTTCAACCTCAAGCTCTTCGAGGTGCAGAAGTTCGTCATGCTCACCGGCCATATGCAGTCGGTGCTGTCGGTCTTCGTCAACGAGAGGATCTGGCAAGGCGTGCCCGCCGGTGACCGCAAGATCATCGAGGACACCATGGCCGAGGTGGGCCAGAAGACGCTGGAATGGGACCGGAAGACCTTCGACCAGTACCGCAAGGACCTGGAGGCCAAGGGCATGACCTTCATCTCCGACAAGGAAGGCCTGCAGCTCGACGCCTTCCGCCAGGCCGTGACCACCCAGGTGATCAAGGACTTCCCGGAGTGGACCCAGCTGATCCAGCAGATCCAGGCCGTCAAGTAAGCCCCCTGGCCGCGGCGGCTTGAACCCCGCTGCGGCCCGGTCCGGTCCGATCCGATCCGCCCGCACCCGGAGTACCGATGTCGACCTTGCGCCGCACCCTTGTCGCCGTCTGCCTGCTGCTGCTGGCGGCCTTGATCTTCACGCCTGCCCTGCAGATCGTGATGCGCGGCGTCTTCAACGTGCCCATGTCCGGCGCTGAGGAGCTGGCGCGCTACTTCCTCATCGCGCTCACCCTCATGGGAGCGGCTGTGGTCACGCACGAAGGCGGGCAGATCCGCATGCAGGAGTTCCAGGCCCTGCTGCCGCAACGTCTGCGCTTCGTGCTGCAGGTGTTCATCGAGTTGTGCGCGGTGGGGATGTTCGGCCTGATGGCCGTGGCCGCCGCTTTGTCCATCAGCCAGAACCTGAACAACCAGACCGCCACGCTGGAAATGCCCTATTGGCTGTTCATGGCGCCCTTGCTGGTGGGCATGGCGCTGCTCACGCTGGAAAGCCTGCTGCAGCTGGTGCGCACGGTGCGGCAGCGCCGGGCCGATGACAAGCAGACCACCCTGGCCTGAGCGCCAACACCCGAGCACACCCCCATGAGCGGATTCCTCGTCGTCCTGGCCTTTCTGGTGCTGTTCATGCTGGGCTTTCCGGTGGTGCTGGCCATCGGCCTGCCCAGCATTGCCTACCTGCTGCTCAACGACCTGCCCCTGCAGATGATGGCCCAGCGCACGCTGTACGCGCTGGACTCCTTCCCCCTGGTGGCCGTGCCCGTGTTCCTGTTCGTGGGCAGCCTGATGAACAGCGCGGGCATCTCCAAGCACATCTACCGCTTTGCCGACACCGCCGTGGGGCGCCTGCCGGGCGGCCTGGCGCAAGTCAACATCTTCGGCAGCCTGGTGTTTGCCGGCATGTCAGGCTCGGCCCTGGCCGATATCGGCGGCATCGGCCGCATCGAGATCGATGCCATGAAGTCCAAGGGCTTCAACCCCGCCTTTGCCAGCGCAGTGACCTCGGCCTCCGCCATCGTGGGCCCGATCTTCCCGCCCAGCATCCCGCTCATCCTTTACGGCACCGTCACCGGCGTCTCGGTGATCCAGTTGCTGCTGGGCGGCATCCTGCCGGCACTGCTGTGCGTGGCCGCCCTGATGCTCATGACGGCCTGGCTGTCGGTGCGCCGCGGCTACCCGCGCGCCGAACGCTGGCCCGGCTGGGCCCGCTTGTGGGCCGACATGTTGCCCGCGCTGCCGGCGCTCATGGCGCCCATCATCCTGATCGGCGGCATGCTGCTGGGCTGGTTCACGCCTACCGAGATCGCCGCCGTCACCGTGGTGTACGCGCTGCTGATCAGCAGCCTGTTCTACCGGGAGCTCACCTGGGCCAAGCTGATCGGCGCGGCGCTGGAGACGCTGCGCGCATCCTCCGCCATCCTGCTCATCGTGGCCGTGGCGGCGCTGTTCGGCTGGGTGCTCTCGGTGGAACAGGTGCCACAGGCCATGACCAAGGTCATGCTCTCGATTTCTACCGAACCCTGGGTGCTGCTGCTGCTGGTGAACGTGCTGCTGCTGGTGGTGGGCATGTTCCTGGACAGCACCACCGCCATCCTGGTCATCGCCCCCATCATCGCCAAGCCCCTGATGGCCGCGGGCGTGGACCCGGTGCACCTGGGCATGGTGGTGATCTTCAACCTGATGATCGGCCTGCTGACTCCGCCCATGGGGCTGGCACTGTTCCTAGTAGCCGACATCGCCAAGGTCCGCATGCAGGACGTGCTGCGCGAGATGCTGCCCTTCTACGTGCCGCTGGTGGTGACCCTGCTGCTCATCACCTTCGTGCCGGCCATCACGCTGTGGCTGCCGCGCCTGGCGGTGGGCTGAAACGGGCGTCACCACGCAGCACCCGCCGCTTAAGGCCCGCCATCACCGATCACTTCCCACTCGACAAGCCGTTTTCAAACCCATGAAACCCACCATTGCCCTGTTCACTGGCGACCCCGCCGGCATCGGCCCCGAGCTGACCGAGAAACTGCTGGCCGACCCGGCCACCCTGGCCCGGGCCGACATCCTGCTGATCGGCCAGCGCGGGCAGTTGAAGGTACCTGACGGCGTGCGCTGGCACGACTGGGCCGGTGCGGACGCACCGCCGTTCCCGCGCGCCCAGGCCACGGCCGACAACGGGCGCTACATGCTGCAGGGGCTGGAGGTGGGCGCCAAGCTGGCGCAGTCGGGCACGGCCGACGCCCTGTGCTTTGCCCCGCTGAACAAGGGCGCACTGCGCGCCGGCGGCATGCACCAGGAAGACGAGCTGCGCTGGTTTGCCGAGCTGCTGCAGTTCAGCGGCATCTGCGGCGAGTTGAACGTGCTGGAGAACCTGTGGACGGCGCGCGTCACCTCGCACGTGGCGCTCAAGGAAGTGAGCGAACTGCTGGCGCCGCACAAGGTGGCGGACGCCATCGGCATGATCCACGGCGCGCTGCAAGCCTCGGGCAAAGCGCGCCCGCGCATCGCGGTGTGCGGCCTGAACCCGCACAACGGCGACAACGGCAACTATGGCGACGAGGAAGGCCGCATCATCGAGCCCGGCGTGCGCCTGGCGGCCGAGCGCGGCTTCCACGCCGACGGCCCCTTCCCCGCCGACACCGCCTTCGTGCGGGCCATCCGCGCCGAGGGCGGCTACGACGGCGTGGTCACGATGTACCACGACCAAGGCCAGATCGCGATGAAGCTCATGGGCTTCGAGCGCGGCGTCACCGTGCACGGCGGCCTGCCCATTCCCATCACCACGCCGGCCCACGGCACCGCGTACGACATCGCCGGCGCGGGCAAGGCCAATCCTGGCGCCATGTTCAACGCCTTCGACCTGGCCTGCCGCATGGGCCTGAGCCGACGCCAGGCCCCATGATCCCCACATGAATCCTCAAGGAGACACCCCGATGAAACGCAAGACCTTCACCGCTGCCCTCGTCGCCCTTGCTGCGGCCCTGGCTCTGCCCGCCAGCGCGCAGACCACCTACCCCACCAAGCCCGTCAAGCTGATGGTGGGCGCCGGCCCCGGTGGCGGCACCGACATCATTGCCCGCATGCTGGCCGAGAAGTTCGCCGAAGGCCTCAAAGGCACCTGGGTGGTGGAGAACAGGCCCGGTGCTTCCAACACCATCGCCGCGGACATGACCGCCAAGGCCCCGGCCGACGGCCACACGCTGCTGGTGGCCACCAACACCGGACAGGCCATCGCCCCGCACCTCATCAAGCTGGCCTTCGATCCGTTGAAGGACCTGGTGCCCATCGGTCTGATCGTCACCGTGCCCAACGTGCTGGTGGTGGGTGCGCAGGTGCCGGTGAAGAACGTTGCAGAGCTCGTGGCGGCCATGAAAGCCAAGCCGGGGGACTTCAAGTACGCCTCGTCTGGCGTGGGCAGCACCCAGCACATCGCCGGCGAGGCCTTCGACATGGCGGCGGGCACCAAGAGCCAGCACATCCCCTACAAGGGCAGCAGCCAGGCGCATCTGGACGTGATCGGCGGCAGCGTGCAGATGATGTTCGACACCACCTCCTCGGCCATGGCGCAGATCAAGGCCGGCAAGTTCAAGCCGCTGGCCGTGACCACCCCGGCGCGTTCACCGCAACTGCCCGAGGTGCCCACCCTGGCCGAAGCGGGCGTGCGGGGCGCCGACATGAGCACCTGGTATGCCCTGTACGTCACCGCCGGCACCCCGCCCGACGTGGTGGCCCGGCTGCAGGCCGAACTGGCGCGGGTGATCAGGCTGCCCGACGTGGACGCACGCCTGAAGGGCCTGGGCGGCGAGCCCTCCACCCTGAGCCCTGCGCAGTTCGCCGAACTCAACCGCCAGGAGTTCGAGCGCTTCGGCAAGCTGATCCGCGACGCGAAGATCAAGCTGGATTGACGGCGGGCTCGGCGCCCGAAGGCAAGCGCCCTCTACAGGCCCGCCGGGTTTGCGCCACAGGCGCTGAGGTGAAGCCTCAGCCGTCCTGCGCTGCCGGCAGCCGCACCACCAGGTTGCCCACCAACTGGCCCGACTCCACGGCCTCGTGGGCGGCCACGAGGTCGTGCAGGTCCACGCGGCGGGCGATCTGGTGCTGCAGCCGGCCTTCTTCGAGCAGGCCGCGCAGCGTGGCCTCAGCCGCTGCGCGGTCAGCCGGGCTGAGCGCATAGACGATGAAATAGTGCCAGGACAGGTTCTTGGCGATCAGCGGGAAGAAGGGCAACTCGAAGCCCGGCTTGCCGCTGCCGTAGACCACGGCGCAGCCGCCGGGCTTGAGCATCTCAGCGTCGAGCGCACCGTTGGCCGCCACGTCAACTTCGATGACACGGTCCAAGCCTTCACCGCCTGTGAGCTCGGCTACACGGGCGGCCAGGGGCTCTTGCCGGTAATCCACCACCGCATGCGCGCCGGCCTCCAGCGCCACCTGGGCCTTGGCGGCCGAGCTGACGCTGGCAACCACCTGGCGTGCGCCCAACAGCCGTGCGAACTGCACCGCGTAATGCCCGACCGCCCCCGCGCCGCCGGCCACCAACACGCGCTGCCCGGCCACGCCGCCGTAGCCGCGCACGGCATGCAGCGCCGTCAGCGCCGGGATGCCAAAGCAGGCGCCTGCCTCCAGCGGCACGCCTTCGGGCAGGTCCACGGCCTGCGCCGAGGGCAGGACGATGCACTCGGCAGCCGTGCCGTCCGGGCGGCCCCAGGCCGCGTTCCAGACCCAGACGCGGCGACCCAGGCGCGCAGCCGGCACACCGGCACCCACGGCCTCGATCACGCCGGAACCGTCACTGTGCGGTGTGACGCGCGGAAACGGCATGCCGCGGCCGCGAAGGTCCGCCCGTGA
>JBILSM010000007.1:0-51903 GCA_044372085.1 Rubrivivax sp. | reverse complement strand
CCGCACGCACAAGGTCTCGGTCGGGCGCATCCCCTGGGCTGCGGGCAACTCGCCCATGACCCAGTACATGATCAACAACAAGCTGTTCGAGAAGCGGGCTGCGGAGCTGGGCTATGACCTGACGGTGGAGTGGCGTGAATACCCCACGGCCATTCCGATGGTGGAGGCCATCGTCGGCAACAACCTGGACATGGGCATGTGGGGCAACACGCCCATCATCCGCGGCATCTCGGCCAAGCTGCCTATCAGCCTGATGGTGGTGGGGGAGGGGCGGCTGCGCTTCGTCATCGCCACGCGCAGGGGCTCGCCCATCCGCACCCTGCAGGACCTCAAGGGCAAGACGGTGGGCACGCTGCTGGGCGGCGATCCCTACAACGCCTTCTCGCAGATGCTGCGTCACGAACTGGGCAGCGCCAACCCCCGTGACCACGACATCAAGGTGGTCAACATGACCACCCTGGCCCAGGCCGCGCAGGTGCCCACCGGCACGGATGCCACCTGCGCCATCTACCCTGCCTACCTCGCCGCCGAACCCACAGGCACGGTGGCCATCATGAACTCCTTCGGCTACACCGAAGGGCACTATGAAGGGCCGCTGGGCAAGGGCGCGGGCATCCTGATCCCCTCGGTGCGGAAGTCGGCCTTCTTCCCCGACGGCTACTACCTGCACCGCTCGTTCTGGCTCACCCACAACAAGCTGGCGGAGCAACACCCCAACGTGGTGGTGGCCTTCCTCATGGCGCAGCAGGAGGCGGTGGCAGCGCTGACCGCCATGAACCCCGGCGCGGTGTCGCAGCTCGTCAAGGATTACTGGAAGCTCGACCCGGAGGCGGGCGCCAAGGTGGTCAAGGACGACGTGCTGTTCGCGCGCGGCTGGTCCTGGCCGACCGAGAACGATGCGCGCGCCGTGCTGGAGACCAGCAAGTACCTGGTGGACAACAAGGTCATCGAGGCGCCGCTGAGCTGGGCCCAGGTCAAGGGCGCCTTCGAGCGCACCGCTCCGCTGGTCAAGCAAGCCTACGACCGCCTGGGCGCCAAGCCCGCCCCCGCCGAGTTCATGCGCACCGACACCGCCGACCTGCGCGGCCTGCCGCTGTGGCAGATGGGCCAATGGGCCGACCGCAGCTGACCTGACACACCACCAAGAGGACATCTTCAATGAAAGTCGGATTCATAGGACTGGGCGTCATGGGCGGCCCGATGGCAGCCAATGTGCTCAAGGGCGGCCACGAGCTGACCGTGTACGACCTCAACCCGGCCGCGGTGGCACGCCTCACCGCGCTGGGTGCCAAGGCGGCGTCCACGTTGCGCGAAGTGGGCCAGGCCAGCGAGGTGCTGGTCACCATGCTGCCCGAGCCACAGCACGTGGAGGGCGCGATCCTGGGCGAACAGGGCGCAGCCGCGGCCATGGCGCCCGGCAGCACGGTGATCGACATGAGCACCATCGACCCCACCACCTCGCAGCGCATCGGTCAGGCGCTGAAGGCGCGCGGCATCGCCATGGTGGATTCGCCCGTGGGCAAGACCAGTGAGCACGCTGTCACGGGCACGCTCACGCTGATGATCGGCGGCGAGGATGCCGACATCGAGCGCGTGCGGCCCGTGCTGGCTTGCATGGGCAACCAGTTCTTCATCTGCGGCGGCCAGGGCATGGGCCACGCCATGAAGATGACCAACAATCTGCTGGCCACCACCATCATGTGCGCCAACACCGAGGCCCTGGCCATTGGCGCCAAGTGCGGGCTCACGCTGGAGACCATGGTCGAGGTGATGAAGACCACCATGGGCTGGAACCAGCAACTCGCCGTGGCCCTGCCCAAGAAGGCCTTCCTCGGCGACGACAGCCCCGGCTTCATGGTCAGGCTCGCGGCCAAGGACGTGCGGCTGGCCGTGGCCGCCGCGCGCCAGCAGGGCTTCGAGCCCATGGTGGGTGCGGGCGCACTGGCCACACTGGACCGTGCCGCGCAACTCGGCCGCGCAGACCGCGATACCGCTGCACTGTTGTTCCTGCGCGAGGAGCAGTTGGGCATCCTCGTCCGGCCGGCCGCCTCACCTGCCGCCGCCTGATCGGCTGGAGCCCCGACCATGAGCAAGACGATGACCAAGCGCGTGGGCTTCGTGAAGCGCCGCGCCGATCTGAGCCCCGAGCAGTTCCAGCGCCACTGGCTCACCGCGCACGCCGAGCTCTGCAAGCAGCTCCCCAACCTGCGCCGCTACAGCGTGAACCTGGTGGACAAGTCCCGCTTCCCGCACTTCGACTACGACGGCTTCTCCGAGCTGTGGTTCGATGACGAGCCTGCGCTGTGGGCCTCGCTGGAAAGCGCGCAGGGCAAGACCCTGCTGGCTGACCTGCCGAACTTCGCAGGAGAGATCCACCCCATCGTGACGGTGGAGACCCCCATGCTCGGATTTGCCGAGGCGGGAGGGCCATGATGGGCGCACTGCAAGGGCGGGTGGCCCTCATCACCGGTGCAGCCGCGGGCTTTGGCGAGGCCATCGCGCGGCGCTTCGTGGCCGAAGGTGCGAAGGTGCTCGTGGCCGACCTGGAGGGCGCCCGCGCTCAAGACGTGGCCACGAGCCTCGGCGCATCCGCACGGGCCGTGCGTTGCGACGTGTCCCGCCGTGCTGACGTGGACGCCGCCGTGGCCGCTTGTGTGGACGCTTTCGGCGGCGTGGACATCCTGGTCAACAACGCAGGCACCACCCACCGCAACCAGTCCATGCTGGAGGTGGACGAGGCCACGTTCGATCGCGTCTTTGCCGTCAACGTGAAGTCCATCTTCCACACCACCCAGGCCGTGGTGCCGCTGATGAAGGCGCGCCGCAGCGGCTGCATCGTCAACATCGGCTCCACCGCCGGCATCCGGCCTCGGCCCGGCTTGACCTGGTACAACGCCAGCAAGGGGGCGGTCAACCTGCTGTCCAAGTCCATGGCCGCCGAACTGGGGCCCGACGGCATCCGCGTGAACGCGGTGTGCCCGGTGATGAGCCCGACAGCCTTGATCGAGCAGTTCCTGGGCGTGCCCGACACGCCCGAGGCGCGGGCCAAGGTGGTGGCGGGCATCCCGCTGGGCCGCATGTCCACGCCCGAGGACGTGGCCGAGGCCACGCTGTACCTGGCCAGCGACGCGGCCCGCTTCATCACCGGGGTGGAGTTGCCCGTGGATGGCGGCCGCACGATCTGACAGGGCGGCAGGGCGCGGTGACGCACCGCTCACCCTGCAAGCCGGCGATCTGCGCTGCAATCTGCAGGCGGATGGCCGTGCAGGGCCCATCCAATGCGGCGGCCTGGAGGTCTGGCATGGCGTGCATTGGCTGCTGCGCGACCCGCACTGGCGCACGCCACCACTGCGCCTGACGGCACCTGCGAGAACGCAGGCAACGGGCGGGGCACCAGGCTGGCGCGTCGATCTCCAGGGCGTGTTCGAGCCTTACACCGAGGCCGGGGTCGCCCCACCCCGGGTGCAGACGACGCTGAGTGTCCTGGGTGAGGACTGCGGCGCCCTCACCTTCACGGGCGAGGCCTGGCTCGCCCCGGACGCTCCGCCGCTGCCCCTCAACCGCATCGGGCTGTGCCTCCTGCACCCGCTCGCGCAGGCCGGTGCCCGCTTGGAGGTGTTGCACCACGACGGGCGCACCACCCGCACCAGCCTGCCCAGCCTCGTCAGCCCATGGCCGCCCATCAGTGGTATCGCCACGCTGCGCGTCGCGTTGGGCCGAGGCCTTTGGGCAGTGGCCGAGTTTGAAGGCGACAGCTTCGAGCTGGAGGACCAGCGCAACAACGCCGACGCCTCGTTCAAGACCTATGCGCGGTCCAACTTCCTGCCGCGGCCCTTCGTGCTGGCGCCCGGCGAGCGTGTGCGGCAGAGCGTTCGGCTTTGCGTTCAGCGTCGCCGCCCGGCCACCTCAGCTCATCGCCCTGCAGACGCGGCGCCCGCACCGCCGCGGCCGCGCCAGGTTGATGAGGATCCCGGGCCCCTGGATCTCTCGGACTTCAGGGCCGGCCCGGCGCAGGCCTTCGAGCTGGGTCTGGCCATCGAGGCGAGCGACCTGCGCTCATCGCTGGCGTCGGCAGCCCGTGTGGCCCCGCTCGCGCCCGATGTCTTGCATCTCGGCCTGCCCCCTCGCGAGCCCCTTTCCGATCGGCAACTCCGCGTGCTGGCGCGCATGCTCAAGGCCGCAGGTGCCCAGCTTCGCCTGGACCTGCTGGACCTTGCGGCGCCCCAGGACCTGCAAGCGTTGCCTCCTCTGGCGCAGCGTCTGCGCGCGGCCGGCGTGGAGCCCCGCGCCGTGGGGGTCTTCCCCAGCAGTGCGCAGGCCGTCCAAGCTGCGCGCGAGGCCTTCTGCGGCGCGCGTGTGGGCGGCGGTACGGCCGACTTCTTCGTCCAGCTCAACCGGATGGACAGGCTGCCGGTGCTCGACTTCCTGGCCTTCACCGTCTGCCCGACCGTGCACCAGGCCGATGACTGCACGGTGATGATCAGCGCGCACGCCCTGCCTGGCATGTTGCAGACCTTGCGGGTGCGCCATCCGGCGGTGCCGGTGGCCATCGGTCCGAGCCGCATCGCAGCGCGGCGCAGTCCCTTGGGCCTTCTGGCGCCCGTCAGCGAAGCGCGTCCCGCACCCCTGGCCGGCACGGATGCCCGGGACCGCACCGTGTGGGGCACGGCCTGGGCCGTGGCGCAGGTGGCGGCCTCACTCGCCAGTGGCGCCCAGGCGGCGACGGCGATGCGCTGGGCCGACGTGGCCCTGCACGGCCGCTGGCCCGGGGCGGGCGCTTTGCCGGGTGATCAGCCCGGCGGGGTGCCCGCGCCGCGCCGGCGTGGCGGGCTGTGGCGGCCGCTGCGCATCGCCGCTCAACCGAACGTCCTGGGCTGGCGTTGGCACACCCTTGAAGGCTTTCAGGACTGGCTCGTCCATCTCGGAACCCGGCCGCTGCGATGGACGGGGTGGGGCCCGGGCGTGCGGGCCTTTCAACTGGCCGAGGGCGGTCTCTGGCGTCAGGTACTGCCGCCTGAGGCCGGGACCACATGGGATTGGCCAGCAGGCACCGTGTTGGTGATCGATCGGCCCCGTATACTTTCTCTCAGCGCCGATTTGCTCCGGATTGCGGGCGCTTCACAAATGCCGCTAAAGAGGGACACCCGCAAACCCGGTGTCCGCTGAGCGCGGCGCCGGGTTTATTTGTTTCCGGGGCTTGTCACGGCGGTCTTTCCGCTTGCCGCCGTGCCTGTTATTTCTGGCTTGTCTTACATGGGTTCCATCGGTCACGTCACACCGCAGCAGATGCACTTCAGCGAGCCGCTGCCGTTGAAGAGCGGCGCGGTGCTGCCCGACTACACGCTGCACTACGAGACCTACGGCACGCTCAATGCCGAGCGCTCCAACGCGGTGCTGGTGTGCCACGCCCTGAACGCCAGCCACCACGTGGCCGGCACTTACGCGGGCCAGGCGCGCAGCGAAGGCTGGTGGGACAACCTGGTGGGCCCGGGCAAGCCCCTGGACACTGACCGCTTCTTCGTCATCGGCGTCAACAACCCCGGCTCCTGCTTCGGCTCCACCGGGCCCATGCACGTCAACCCCGCCACCGGGCGGGTGTGGGGTGCCGACTTCCCGGTGGTGACGGTGGAAGACTGGGTGGACGCGCAGGCGCGCCTGCTGGACCGCCTGGGCATCACGCAACTGGCCGCCGTGCTGGGCGGCAGCCTGGGCGGCATGCAGGCGCTGAGCTGGACGCTGCGCCACCCGCAGCGCGTGCGCCACTGCGTGGCCGTGGCCACGGCGCCCAACCTGTCGGCGCAGAACATCGCCTTCAACGAAGTGGCCCGCCGTGCCATCGTCACCGACCCCGACTTCCATGGCGGGCACTTCTACGGCCACGGCGTCATCCCCAGGCGGGGCCTGCGCGTGGCGCGCATGATCGGCCACATCACCTACCTGTCGGACGACGCCATGGAGCAGAAGTTCGGCCGGGCCCTGCGCGCCGCCGAGCTGGCCTACAGCACGCAGGGCATCGAGTTCCAGATCGAGAGCTACCTGCGCCACCAGGGCGACAAGTTCAGCGAGTACTTCGACGCCAACACCTACCTGCTCATCACCCGCGCGCTGGACTACTTCGACCCGGCGCGAGAACACGGCGACGACCTGGCGCGTGCCTTTGCCGCAGCGCGCGACTGCCGCTTCCTGCTGGTGAGCTTCAGCACCGACTGGCGTTTCTCGCCTGCGCGCTCGCGCGAGATCGTCAAGGCGCTGGTGGACAACCGCATCGAGGTCAGCTACGCCGAGATCGATGCGCCACATGGGCACGACGCCTTCCTGCTGGACGATGCCCGTTACCACCGGGTGGTGCGCGCCTACTTCGAGCGGGTGGCGCAAGGCGTGAAGACGGAAGCGGCGCCGGGAGCCCGCCATGTCTGACCGGCGCGACCTGGAGCTCATCGCACGGCTGGTGCCTGCGGGCAGCCGCGTGCTAGACCTGGGTTGCGGCACGGGCGAGATGCTGGCCTACCTGCGCGACACGCGCGGCTGCAGCGGCTACGGCATCGAGATCGACGACGCCAACGTCCACGCCTGCGTGCAGCGCGGCGTGAACGTGGTGCAGCTCAATCTGGAAGAAGGCCTGGCGCTGTTCGACGACCGCAGCTTCGATGTCGTGCTGCAGCTCGAAACCCTGCAGCACCTGCGCAACACCGAGCGCATGCTGCGCGAAACCGCCCGCGTGGGCCGCATCGGCATCGTCAGCTTCCCGAACTTCGCCCATTGGCCCAACCGCCTGAGCGTCATGGCGGGCCGCATGCCCGTGACCAAGGCGCTGCCTTACGAGTGGTACGACACGCCCAACATCCGCGTGGGCACCTTCGCGGATTTCGAAGTACTGGCCCGCAAGATCGACCTGACCGTCACCGACAGCTTCGGCATCCAGCAAGGGCGCGAAGTGCGGGCCTGGCCGAACCTGCGCGCCAGCGTGGCCGTATTCCGCTTCGAGCACGAATGACGGCAAGAGCCCGGGCAGTGGCAGGCACCGAGATGAACCGCCCGATCGGCATGGACGACTTCTGGCCTTCCAGCGGCTTCCACCTGCTCAAGCGCAATGAGCGCGCCTGGCTGGTGCCCACCGACGCCTGGCTGGCGCGCTTCCTGACGCGGCCTGAGCTGGCGCTGCAGGACGAATCCTGCGCGGCTGAGCAGACGCTGCATCAGGAACTGCATCAGGCCCCGCGCATGCCGGTCTCCGAAAGCCGGCTGAGGACGCTGGCCGACCAGAATGCGCGCAACAACTACCGGCTGTTCATCGGTTTTCGCAACCGCGTGCTGCGGGCCGGCACGCTGGAAGCCTGCTACCTGGCGCTGTTCCGCGAGGGCATCACCGACACGCCGCCGCTGTTCCTTGACGTGCTGGCCCAGGCCATCGTGCGCAACCTGCTGGACGGCTGCCGCGAGGCGCTGCTGGCGCGCGCAGGCGAGCTGCTGTTCCGCGCCCAGCGCATCAGCACCGAGGGCGGCCAGGTGCTGGCTGGCGACCGCGAGGTGCTGGACATGCTCAACGAGACCGGCGGCTTCGGCGACCTGGGCCGGCTGCTGGCCCAAGCCCAGGCCCCGCTGCGCAGCCTGAAGCTGGAAGTGCTGGGCCCGGACAACGAGTTCGGCTACTGGGCCGCCGACCACCGCCACCGCCACCTGCTGGACCTGCGCCATGAGCTCCACCAGGATCTGGGCCACGGCATCCACTTCCGGCTGAAGAACGCCCGCTCCGGCCTGCAGGCGCTGGCCCTGGTGCTGGAGCGCTGGGTGGCGCATCTGCTGGGGGTGGAAGTGGTCATCGAGCCCCTGGCCCGCATCGAAGACGCCCGATGGCGCTGGCACGTGGGCCTGGACGCCACCGCCACCGCGCTGCTCAACGACCTGTACCAGGGCCTGGACGTGGAGCCCGCGCGCCTGCAGCGCCTTATCAGCCTGTTCCGCCTGCAGTTCGTGCATGCGCGGGAAATGCGCGCCGACGTGGCGGGCGCGCCGGTCTATCTGGGCCTGGCGATGAACGACGAACAGGTGCTGCGCCTGAAGCCGCAGAACCTGCTGCTGAACCTGCCGCTGGCGCACGAGGCGTAGGCCGGGCCGGCCGAGAAACCTGGAGGAGTGCGAAGTCATGAAGTGGATGCGGGGCCGCCTGGACGGGCGCGAGAGCTGGGGCCGCCTGGAGGGCGACGACGTGCTGGTGCACGAGGGCGACCTGGCCCGGGGCCTGCAGCCCACGGGCGAGCGCTGGCCGCTTGGCCAGGTGCAGATGCTCATGCCCTGCCAGCCCCGCACCATGCTGGGCCTGTGGAACAACTTCCAGGCCCTGGCCGAGAAGAACGGCTGGGCGCACCCGGCCGAGCCGCTGTACTTCCTGAAGGCGCCAGGCAGCTGGGCCGGGCCGGACACCACCATCCCGGCCCCGCCACCAGAGGTGGGGCGCATCGCCTACGAGGGTGAGCTGGCCGTGGTCATCGGCCGGCACACCCGCCGCGTGACGGTGGAGGAAGCCCCCGCCCACATCTTCGGCTACACCTGCGCCAACGACGTCACGGCCATGGAACTGCTGAACCGCGACGCCAGCTTCGCGCAGTGGACCCGCGCCAAGGGCTTTAACGGCTTCGGCGCCTTCGGCCCGGTGATCGAGACCGACTTCGACCTGTCCGCCGCCGTGCTGCGCACCCGCGTGGGCGGGCGCGAGCGCCAGAACTACGCGCTGGCCGACATGATCTTCAAGCCGGCCGAGCTGGTGTCGCGCATCTCGCACGACCTGACCCTGGAGCCCGGTGACGTCATCCTGTGCGGCACCTCGCTGGGCGTGCTGCCCATGAAGCCGGGCACCGAGGTGGAGGTGGAGATCGACGGCATCGGCGTGCTGCGCAACCGCTTCGGGTGACGGGACACGGCGGTGGCCGGGATACAAGGATGGGCCTGGATCGGCAGCCACCCCTGGCTGTACCCGGGGCTGGAAGTCGTGCACCTGCTGGGCGTGGCGCTGCTGGTGGGCAACCTGGTGGCCTTCGAGTCACGCGTGCTGGGCTGGGGCCAGGCGCTGCCGCTGCAGGCACTGGCCCGGCTGTCGCTGGTGCTGGCGCTGTGTGGCTTCGGCCTGGCCGCGCTGTCCGGGTTGCTGATGTTTGCCGCGCACCCCGGCGAAATGCTGGCCAACCGCTCCTTCGTGCTGAAAATGGGGCTGCTGATGCTGGCAGGCACGAACGCCGCGCTCTTCCACGCCCGCGCCGGCCTGCAGCGCATGGACCGGCTGGCCCGTGTGCAGACCCTGGCCTCGCTGGGCCTGTGGATCGGCGCGATGATCGCGGGGCGCTGGATCGCGTATGCGTGAAACCCGCGTGAACGACAGGAGAACGCCCACATGAACCGAAGGCAACTCATCGCCGCCAGCCTCGCGCCCGTCGCGGCGCTGGCACTGCGCCCTGGCATCGCCTGGGCCCACCACGGCTGGAGCAGCTTCGACCAGGAGCGCCCGCTGTACCTGGAAGGCCGCGCCCTCAAGGTGGCGTGGCGCAACCCGCACGCGGAGCTGGAACTGGAACTGGCGCCCGAGCCGCGCCTGCCGGCCGACCTGGCCACGCGCACGCTGCCCCCGCAGGCGGCCGGCGTCGACGGGCCCGCCCTGCTGCGCGCCGCGCGCCTGCCCACGCGGCGCGACCGGCGCTGGCTGGTGGAACTCGCCCCGCTGACGCGCATGAACGCCTGGAAAGTGGCCGAGATCAAGCCCGGCGACACCCTGGCCGTGCTGGGCTTCACCTTCACGGGGGAAAAAGGCGACGCCGTGCTGCGCGCCGAATACCTGTGGGCCGGTGGCGGCGTCTATGGTTTGCGCTCGGCACCCGCGTGAACGGCACGCCGCTTCTCATCCGCTCTTCAGGACTTCCTCATGACCTCCTCTGCTGACCCTCTCCAGCCCCGCGTGGGCCTCATCGGCCTGGGCGCCATGGGTGCCGGCATGGCCGCCTCGCTGCGCCGCGCCGGCTTCGCGCCGCACGTCTTCGACATCCGCCCCGGCGTGGCACAGGCCTTTGCGAAAGACGGCGGCACCGCCTGCGCCAGGGTGGCCGAACTGGCCGCGGCCTGCGATGTGGTGGTCTCGGTGGTGGTGAACGCGCAGCAGACCGAACAGGTGCTGTTCGGCGGCCACGGCGACGCGGGCGCGGCCTCGGCCATGAAGCCCGGCAGCGTCTTCGTCATGTGCTCCACCGTGGACCCCAATGTCTCCATCGCCTTCGAGCAGCGGCTGCAGGCGCTGGGCCTGCTGTACCTGGACGCCCCGATCTCCGGCGGCGCGGCCAAGGCCGCCTCCGGACAGATGACCATGATGACCGCCGGCACCCCCGCGGCCTACGCGCGCTGCGGCCCCGCGCTGGACGCCATGGCGGCCCAGGTCTACCGGCTGGGCGAGCGCGCCGGTGCGGGCAGCAAGGTCAAGATCATCAACCAGCTGCTGGCGGGCGTGCACATCGCCGCGGCAGCCGAGGCCATGGCGCTGGGCCTGCGCGAAGGCGTGGACGCCGCGGCGCTGTACGAGGTGATCACCCACAGCGCAGGCAACAGCTGGATGTTCGAAAACCGCATGGCCCACGTGCTGGCGGCCGACTACACGCCGCTGTCGGCCGTGGACATCTTCGTGAAAGACCTGGGCCTGGTGCTGGACACCGCGCGCGCCACCAAGTTCCCGCTGCCCCTGGCCTCCACCGCGCACCAGATGTTCATGCAGGCGTCGACTGCCGGCTTCGGGCGCGAAGACGACAGCGCCGTGATCAAGATCTTTCCGGGGATCGAACTGCCCGGAAAGTGAACCCGCGGCGCCCAGCCATGCTATTCTGGTCAGCATGACCAGTAAAGCCGTGACACCTACCGCACCCGCCGCGCAGGCAGGAACCGGACCCCAGCCGCGATGGAGTCTTCAGGACGCGAAGGCACGCTTCAGCGAGCTGGTGCGCACCGCACACCGCAATGGGCCGCAGCAGGTCACCGTGCACGGGCGTGATGCTGTGGTGGTTGTGGCAGCGCAGGAATTCCAACGCCTGCAAGGCGAACGCACCGGCGAGATGCTGATCGAGGCCTTGCAGGCCTGTCCGCACCGCGAGATCACGCTCGCGCCCCGCCGATCAGCCATGCCTGTCAGGGCTGTCAAGCTGTGACGGGCTGGCTGCTCGACACCAACGTCCTCTCGGAACTGCGGCGGCCCCGCCCCGATGCACGCGTGCGCAAGTTCATCGCGAGCCAGCGCCTGGAAGACTTGTTCGTCAGCACGGTCACCTTCGCAGAAATCCGGTTCGGTATCGAGATCGTCAGCGATCCGATTCGCCGCACCGAATTGACCGAATGGCTCACCCACCGCGTGCGGCCGCTTTTCGACCAGCGTGTCCTGGAGGTGAGCGAGGATGTCATGTTCAAGTGGCGCCTGCTGGTTGAAGAGGGGCGCAAGGCCGGGCACACGTTCTCGCAGCCCGACCTGATCATTGCAGCCACCGCGTTGCAGCACGGTCTGACGGTGGTCACCCGCGACACTGCGGACTACGCACGATCCAGGGTGCCCCTGTTCAACCCCTGGCTTGCCGAACCCCGAAGGCCGCACGTGCCGGGTCCATGAATCGTCCGCTTCTTTCCGCCGTGGACATCTTCGTGAAGAAACTGGGCCTGGTGCTGGACACCGCGCGCGCCACCGAGTTCCCCCTGCCCCTGCCTCGACCGCGCACCAGATGTTCATGCAAGCCTCCAGCGCCGGCTTCGGGCGCGAAGACGACAGCGCCGTGATCAAGATTTTCCGGGGATCGAACTGCCCAAGGCCGGCTGAGCCCGACCGGGCAGGCCCGCCTGCACCACCCGGCGGGACTCGACGGTCTTGCCCGTGAGCCCCCCGTCCCAAGACCTGAATAGGCGTCCTTTTTTAAAAACTCTTGGAGCAGCAGCGTTGGCCACAGACGACTTACTCCACCCCCGACGGGACAGCACGTGGGCCCCCCGTTACCCCCCGGCGATGCGGGTTCGCACGATGCCGTGGGCGGAGGTCACCGTGGCGAGGCGTGCCCTGCCTTTTCTGGCCGCCGTGGTGTTCGCGCTGGCCGGCGCATCAGCACACGCCCGATTGATCGAGAAGATCATCAAGGTGCCGGTCAAGGTGACCAATGCCTACGGCAAGGTGATTGAGCAGGAGGTGGTGGTGTCGGTCTACCACGACAGCGATGCCGCCCAGCCCTACCCCATTGCGCTCATCAACCATGGCAGGGCGGCAAAGGCAGAGGAGCGTGCGGCCTTCGGCCGGGCCACGTCCATCACCAATGCGCGCTGGTTGGCCGCAATGGGCTTCCTGGTGGTGGTGCCTACGCGCATAGGCTACGGCGTGTCTGGGGGGGAGGATGCGGAAGACACCGGGGACTGCGGCAGAAAGAATTACCCACCCGGATACGAGGCCGCCGCCGCACAGACCTTGCAGGTGCTGGACATCGTCAAGCAGCGCCCCGATGTGGCATCGAACCGCATTCTGATCCTGGGTCAGTCCTTCGGCGGTGCCACGGCCATCGCGGTGGCAGCCAAGAACCCGCCTGGGGTACTGGCCGCCATCAACTTTGCCGGCGGCGGTGGCGGCAACCCGGTCACACAGCCCCAGGAACCCTGTGGCACAAGCCAGCTCAGGCGCATGTTTGCCGACTATGGCCGCAGAGCCCGCATTCCCACCCTGTGGATCTACACCGAGAACGACCAGTGGATGGGCCCCAAGTACCCGCGTGAGTGGTTTGGCGCCTTCAAGGCCGAAGGCGGCGTCGGCGAGTTCGTCCAGTTCCCGCCCCACGGCAAAGACGGCCACGGCCTGTTCACCCAGGCCCCGGAGGTCTGGCGACCCACCGCCCTGTCGTTCCTGCAGGCCAATGGCTTCCCGGAACTGACCGTGAAGCCACAGGAGCCGAGATGACGGGGCGATAGGGCCAGGAAGCCGGGCGCGATGGAGTCTTCTGGACACCAAGACGCGCGTCAGCGCGCTCGCACGCACTGGCGAGACGCAGCTCGACACCAGCTTGATTTCGGAGGTGCGGCGGCCACTGCCTTGCAGCATGGCCTGACGGTCATCATCCGCGACACGGCCGACTGCGTACGATCCAGGGTGCCCCTGTTCAACCCCTGGCTTGCCGAACCCCGAAGGCCGCACGCCCCGAACCCATGAGCCCTCCGCCGCTACCCAGCCTGGCCGACATCGAATCCGCCGCTGCTTTGGTGCGGCAGGTGATGCCCCCCACGCCACAGTTCGCCTGGCCGCTGCTGGCTCAGCGCCTGGGCACCGAGGTGTGGGTCAAGCATGAGAACCACACCCCCACGGGTGCCTTCAAGGTGCGCGGCGGGCTGGTGTACCTGGACGGGCTGGCGCGGCGCGAGCCGGCCTGCGCTGGCATCGTCTCGGCCACGCGCGGCAACCACGGGCAGTCGCTCGCGCTCGCGGCGCGGCGGCATGGCATTGGCGCGACGATCGTGGTGCCGCGCGGCAACAGCCGCGAGAAGAACGCGGCCATGCGGGCCTTCGGCGCCACGCTGGTCGAACACGGCGAGGACTTCCAGGCCGCCACCGAGCACGCCGCCGCGTTGGCCGCGCGCGACGGGCTGCACCGCGTGCCTTCGTTCCATGCCGACCTCGTGCGCGGCGTGGCCACCGCGTGGCTGGAGTTCTTCCAGGCCGTACCGCAGCTGGACGTGGTCTTCGTGCCCATCGGCCTGGGATCGGGCCTGTGCGCGGCCATGGCGGCGCGCGCAGCGCTGGGCCGGCGCCTGCGGCTGGTGGGCGTGGTGTCGGCCCACGCCCGCGCCTACGCCCTGTCGCTGGCGCAAGGCCGCCCGGTGTCGTCCCCGGTCAGCACCGTGCTCGCCGATGGCATGGCCTGCCGCGTGCCCGACCCGACCGCGCTGGCCATCATGCAGGAACAGATCGACGGCGTGGTGGAGGTCAGCGACGAGGAGATCGCGCAGGCGATGAAGGCGCTGTACCTGGACACCCACAACGTCGCCGAGGGCGCGGGCGCGGCGTCGCTGGCGGCAGCGCTGCAGCGCGCGCGCACCCACCCCGAGGAGATCATGGGCCGCTGCGTGGGCCTGACCCTGTGTGGCAGCAACGTGGACCACGAGGTCTTCGCCCGGGTGCTGGAGACGACCCCGTAGTCCCCGCCTTCACTGGGGCGGCGGGGCGACGCCTGGCCTCAGCGGGTGCTCAGCTCAAGGGCCCCGCCAGGCGCCGTGCCCGCTCCAGGGTGCGCTGGGCGTTGCGGTAGGAGGGCACCTCCACCCAGAGCCCGTCCACCAGGGCGCGGTCTTCGCCGCGGGCGCGGGCACTCTCGAACGCGGCCACCAGGGCACGGGCCCGGCGCACCTCTTCCTCGCTGGGCGTGAGGGCGGCGTTGATCGGCGCCGCGTGGTCCGGCCGCACCAGGGACTTGCTGCGGTAGCCCAGGCGCCGGCTGTACAGCGCTTCGCGCTGCGCGCCCTCGGCATCGGTGAAGGTGTAGGGGGCGTCCACCGGTTCCACCCGGGCGGCACGGCACTCCAGCAAGAAGCGCCGCCGGGCGTGGTCGAGTTCGGTGGCATCGGGCTGGCGCTCGGCGCACAGGTCGGCCGCCAGATCCTCCGCCCCCAGCAGGGCGCAGCGGATGCGTGCGCTGCCTGCGACGATGCTGCGGACGTCCACCACGCCGAGCGCGGTTTCGCACACCGGCAGGATCTCTGTGGCCCCCGGCGCAATGCCCAGCCGGTGCTCCCAGCCGGTGATCGCCTCGTCCAGGGCGCGCATCTGGTCGGCGTGGGCGGCCATGGGGTAGGCCACCACGTGCGGCCGTCCCGGCATGGCCGCGGCCAGATCCTCCAGGCCTTCGCCTTCCAGGGCGTTGACGCGCACCACCGCCAGCTTGCCCGATTCGCGCCAGCGCTCAAGCAGCGCGGCGATGCCGGCGCGGGCCTGCGGCCGGCGCTGCGGCGGCGTGAAGTCCTCCAGGTCGGCGATCAGCGCGTCCGCGGGGCTTGCGAGCATCGCCTCGTGGGTGGCAGCGTCTGCACCCGGGCCGAAGAGCCAGGTGCGGCGCAGTTCAGGGTCGAGGCAGGGCATGGTGATCTCACGAGGAAAAGGGGCTGTCCATTCTCTGCTCCGCAAGCCCGCCCCACGTCGCCCAGCGATCACAATGCCGCGTTGCTCAAAGGAAGACACCCCATGATCCTTGGCTGCATCGCAGACGATTTCACCGGCGCCACCGACCTGGCCAACAACCTGGTGCGCGCCGGCATGCGCGTAGTGCAGACCATTGGCGTGCCGGCCACGCCCGCCGAGGTTGCCGGTCTGGGTGACGCGGACGCCGTGGTGGTGGCGCTCAAGTCCCGCACGGCGCCGGTGGAGGAGGCGGTGGCGCAGTCGCTGGCCGCCTGCCGCTGGTTGCGCGCTGGCGGGGCGCAGCAGATCTACTTCAAGGTCTGCTCCACCTTCGACTCCACGCCCGCCGGCAACATCGGCCCGGTGGCGCAGGCCTTGATGGCCGAACTCGCGCAACAGACTGCGGCGCCCATCACGGACTTCGCCATCGTCACGCCCGCCTTTCCCGAGAACGGCCGCACCGTCTTCAAGGGCCACCTGTTCGTGGGCGATGTGCTGCTGTCGGACAGCCCCATGCGCCACCACCCGCTCACACCCATGACGGATGCCAGCCTGGTGCGCGTGATGCAGGCGCAGTTGTCAGACGGAGCGCGCTGCGGCCTCATCGAGCACCGCACGGTGGCGCGGGGCGCGCCGGCGGTGCGCGAGCGCATCGCGGCGCTGCGCGCCGAAGGCGTGGGCTTTGCTGTCGCCGATGCCGTGGGCGACGCCGACCTGCACGTGCTCGCGCAGGCCAGCAGCCACCTGGCCCTGGTGGTGGCCGGCTCCGGGCTGGCCATCGGCATCCCGGCGCTGCACGGCCTGGTGCCCCGGCCCGAGGCTGCGGCGCTGCCGAAGGCCACCGGGGCCTGCGCCGTGGTCAGCGGCAGTTGCTCGGCAGCCACCAACGCGCAGGTCGCGGACTTCATCGCGCGCGCGCCCGGCGGGGCCGACCGCGCCTTCGCCATCGACCCGCTACGCCTGGCCGCAGAGGAGGATGTGGCGGCCCAGGCCCTGGCCTGGGCGGTGCCGCGTCTGGCCGATGGGCCGGTGCTGGTGTACGCCACCGCCGCGCCTGAAGCCGTGAAGGCGGTGCAGGCGCAACTGGGGGTGGAGCGCGCCGGGGCGTTGGTGGAGCAGGCGCTGGCGCGTGTGGCGCAGGGTTTGGTGGCCGCCGGTGTGGGGCAGTTGCTGGTGGCCGGCGGCGAGACCTCGGGCGCCTGCGTGCAGGCCCTGGGCGTGGACACCCTGCGCATCGGCCCGCAGATCGACCCCGGCGTGCCCTGGTGCCACGCCACGCCGCCCACGCGAACGCAGGGCCTGCACCTGGCCCTGAAGTCCGGCAACTTCGGCGGCGTGGACTTCTTCACCCGGGCCTTCGAGGTGCTGCGATGAGCGAAGAAACCCAGCTGCGCGACGAGATCTGCCGCGTGGGCCGCAGCCTGTTCGAGCGCGGCTACGTGCACGCCACGGCCGGCAACATCAGCGTGCGCCTGGCAGACGGCTTTCTCATCACGCCCACCGACGCCTGCCTGGGCACGCTGGACCCGGCGCGCCTGGCGCGGCTGGATGCGCAAGGGGTGCAGACCGGCGGCGACCGCGCCAGCAAGACCCTGGCCCTGCACCGCCGCATCTACGACGCCGCGCCGCAGGCGCGCTGCGTCATCCACACCCACAGCACGCACCTCGTGGCGCTGACGCTTCAGGGCGTGTGGAGCGACGACGACATCCTGCCGCCCATCACGCCCTACTTCGTGATGAAGGTGGGGCATGTGCCGCTGATCCCTTACCACCGCCCTGGTGACCCGCGCGTGGCCGAACTCGTGGCCCAGCGCATCGCCGCCATGGCGCAGCGCGGCACGCCCATCCGCGCCGTGATGCTGGACCGCCTGGGTCCCAACGTCTGGCACGACAGCCCCGCCCAGGCCAGTGCCGTGCTGGAGGAGCTGGAAGAGACCGCCCGCCTGTGGCTGATGTGCCAGCCCGGCCCGCTGCCGCTGGGCGAGCCAGAGATCGAGGAACTGCGCCGACAGTTTGGGGCGAGCTGGTAGGGCTCAGGCGACGCTGGCTCGGGTCCTTCGAGCCCGCGCGTGCGGCTCTCCGCTGTCAGGGCTGCGGCCCCGCTGTCTACCGCGGGCGCGGCTCCCCTGGCGCCGACGCCAGGCGTTGCTGCAAGAAGGTGGCCAGGGCGCGGATGCGGGCGATGCGCATGCGCTCCGGCGTGGCCAGCAGGGTGACCTGGGTGCCGTAGCGGGTCAGGGGCGTCCAGCGCTCCAGCACGTGGGTCAGCCGCCCGTCGGCCAGGGCGGGCTCGCACAGGTAGCCCGGCAGCAGCGCCAGGCCCAGGCCTGCATGCGCCGCCGCCGTCACCGCCTCGACGTCGTTGGCGTGAAAGCGCGCGCCCACCTGCACCGCCTGGCGGCGCCCGCGTTGATCGGCCAGGACCCAGGTGTCGTCGGAGTTTTCGCGCCAGTAGGACAGACATTCATGCTCGGCCAGGTCAGCGGGCTTGCGTGGCGTGCCGGCCTGGGCCAGGTAGCCCGGCGCGGCCACGAGCAGCCAGCGCACGGTGGCCGCAGGCTCGACCACCAGGCCGGGCGGCGCGGGTGAGGCGCTCCACCGCAAGGCCAGGTCGGTGCGATCCACCGCCAGGTCCACCAGCCGGTCTGACAGGCTCAACTCCAACTCCACGCCCGGGTGCAGGCGCAGGAACTCCGGCAGTTGCAGGGCCAGCACGCGCTGGCCCCAGGACACGGTGGCGCTCACGCGGATGCGGCCGCTGAGCTCGCTGCGCAGCTCACGCAGGCGCTCCTCGGCGCTGTTCACCTCGCGCAGGGCCCGGCGGGCAAAGTCGAGGTAGGCCTCACCGGCGGGCGTGAGCGCGATCTTGCGCGTGCTGCGGCTGAACAGCGTCACCTTGAGCCGGGCCTCCAGCTGGGCGACACGCTTGCTGACCACGGCCTTGCCCAGGTCCAGGTCGGCGGCAGCTGCGCTGACGGACAGACGCTCCGCCACCTTGACGAAGGCTTCCAGCATGTCGGTGGACAGGGCCATTGTTTCCTTTCGGGAGACAAACGGTTTGCATTCGAGCAGGTGCGCCGGGCAGCGTCAATCCATAGACTGGCTCTGCAAAGCAGGCATGCACGGGGCCATTCGAAGCTCCGCCCGGCTGCGCAACCCGACCCTCACACCATCAAGCGCCGCCAACGGCGGCCAGGAGACAAGCATGATGAAGATCTATGCCGACCCGATCACGGTCAATTGCCGCAAGGTGCTGGCTGGACTGGACCTGATTGGCGAGCCCTACGAGTTGGTCCACGTGGACTACTTCACCGGCCAGCAGAAGGAGCCGGCCTACACCGCCCTCAACCCGAACGCGTCCGTCCCGGCCATGGTCGACGGTGACTTCGTGCTCTGGGAGTCCAACGCCATCCTGCAGTACGCCGCCGACAAGCGCGGCAACGCGGCCGCCTACCCGCAGGATCTGCGCACGCGTGCCGACATCAACCGCTGGTTGCTGTGGGAGTCTTCGAGCTGGTTCCCCAGCTGCTATGTCTTCCTGGTGGAGAACTGCGTCAAGCCGCTGTTGGGCGGCAGTGCCGACGCCGCAGTGCTGGAGGCCCAGCAGGCCCAGTTCCACAAACTCGCCGGCATTCTGGACGCGCGCCTGGCGGGCAGCGACTGGGTGGCCGGCTCGGGCCCGACCATCGCCGACATCGCACTGGCTGCGCCCATGCACCTGCACGGCTGGCAGCAACTGCCCTTGTCCAACCACCGCCACCTCGTGCGCTGGATGACGCGCAACGTCGAACAACTGCCCTGCTGGAAGAAGACCACGGTCTACCAGGGCTTCACCACCACGGCGCCGGCGGCTTGAGACCAGGAGAACACCCCATGACCCCTGCCCGTTCGGTGCAAGCGACGCTGAACTACACCGTCGACAACGGGATCCCGCCGGATTACTACTTCTACGAGCCCGACCCTTCTGTCAAGCTCAACCCGCCGGGAACCGATGCCCACGAGATGCGCATCGAGGACGGTTGGCCGCAGGCCGACCGCTTCAGTGCCGACCGTGAGGGTTTCGAAGTGCACGAGTTCGGCGCGTCCTTCGATGGCTTTGACGATGAGGGCCGGGTCAAGAACGAGTTCTATGCGCAGATCATCGACTTCGTGAAACGGCACACCGGTGCGCAGCGGGTGGAGGTGTTCGACCACACCATCCGCAAGCGCATGCCCGCAGACCTCAAGGTGCAGACCGTGGTGCAGCGCCCCGCAGTGATGCTGGTGCACAGCGACTACACGGTCAAGAGCGGCCCGCAGCGCGTGCGCGACCTGTTCCCCGAGCAGGCCGACACGCTGCTGCAGCGGCGGGTAGCGTTCTTCAATGTCTGGAAGCCGCTGTACCGCCAGGTGGAGGAGTTGCCCCTGGCCATGTGCGACGCCACCACGCATGACGAGCAGGACATGCTGGTGATGGAGTTGAAGTACCGCGAGCGCACGGGCGAGATCTACGTCATGCGCCACTCGCCGCGGCACCGCTGGGTCTACTTTCCGCAGATGCAGGCCAGCCAGGCCCTGCTGCTCAAGACCTACGATTCCGAGACCGATGGCCGCGCGCGCTTCATGGGCCACACCGCCTTTGAAGACCCCACCACGCCGCCCGGGGCGATGAAGCGCGAGAGCATCGAGGTGCGCACGATGGCCTTCTTCTGAAGGCCGGTTGAAGGGCGGGCCTGGCCCGCGAGGCCCCAGTGGTCTGCGGGGCTCAGCGCCCTGCGGCATTGTGGACGCGAGCGCTGGCCGCCGTGGCCAGTGCCGACAGGCCGATGCCCACGACGACCACCACGCCGTACCCGCCCAACTGGTCGAACGCTCTCCCGGCGAGCACCGGCCCCAGCAGATTGCCCAGAGCCGCGCCGCTGTACAGCGTGCCGATCACGCTGGCCAGCGCGCGGGCGCCGAACAGGTCCATGCACAGCGCGGGCAGCAGCGAGACGATGCCGCCGTAGCTCAGGCCGAACCACAACGCGAACACGGCGAAGGCGGGATAGCCGTCGGCCGCGCCCCACAGCAGGTAAGACGCGCCCATCGAGCCCTGCATCAGCACCAGTGTCCGGCCCCGGCCCAGGCGGTCGGCCACGGCCCCCATCGCAAAGCGCCCCACCAGGCTGCCGATGCCGATCAAGCCCACCAGGCCCACGGCGGCGGCGTTGTCAATACCCGCATCGCGCGCGGCGGCCGACACGTGCGCGAAAGGCACGAACATGGTGGGAGCGGCCAGCACCGTGGCGGCATACAGCCACCAGAAGGAGCGCTGGCCCAGGGCCTGCTTGAGGGTCAACCCCGGCGGCGGCGAGCTGCGCTCGCCTGCTGCACTGGCGGGGGCAGGCGCACGCCGCATCAGCCAGGCACAGCCCACACCCAGCACCAGCACCCCCAGCGCCATTAGTCGCATGGCATCGCGCCAGGGCAGGGCGGTAATGAGGGCCGAGGCCACCAGCGGCACCACCAGCGTGCCGGCACCAATGCCGGCGCTGGCGATGCCCGAGGCCAGGCCGCGCCGGCGCGTGAACCAGGGCTGCACGCAGCCGATGGCAGGCGTGTAGACCAGGGCGATGCCCAGGCCGATGCACACGCCGTAGGCCGCGTAGACCAGCGGCATGGAACCGGCGGCGCTGGTGCCCAGCAGCCCCGCGGCGATGAGCACCATGCCGCTGACGCAAGTGACACGCGGGCCGAAGCGGTCGGACAGCATGCCGCCCCCCACGCCCAGCACAAAGTAGATCAGCCCACACAACCCGAACACCAGCGACACATCGGCCCGCTGCGCATCGAACTCGCGCGCGAAGGATTCGAAGAAGGCGGCGAACGAGTACGCGACGCCGAAGATCACCGCCAGGCTGCCGAAGCAGGCCCACACCACCACCCAGGCGTAGGGCGGTTCCTGCGGGTGGGGCACTGCGGGCGCGGTCACGCGGCAGGCTCCTCGTCTTGCGCGGCGTGGGACCCTTCAGAGGCTGCGGGTGGCCCTGACAGCGCCGAGTACCGCGTGGCCAACAGCGGCTCCAGCGCAAACTCCTGCAGCAGCGCTTTCAGGCGCTGGCCGGCGCTGTGCTTGCGGTGGCCGGTGAAGCGGGCCAGGATCAGCTCGTTCTTCATGCTGTGTTCCCAGCCCACCAGCTCGGTGACGGTGACCGCGTAGCCCTGAGACTCCAAGTACAGGCAGCGCAGCACGTTGGTGAGCTGGCTGCCCAGCTCGCGCGTGTGCAGCGGGTGGCGCCACAGCTCGGCCAGGGGCGTGCGCGACAGCTGCATGGCCTTGTTCAGCCGCAGGCTTGCGGCGAGTTCGGCCTGGCAGCAGGGCACCAGCACCATGAAGCGGGCCTGTTTCTGCAGGCCGAAGGCGATGGCGTCGTCGGTGGCGGTATCGCAGGCGTGCAGGGCCGTCACCATGTCGAAGCGCTCGGGCAGGTCAGCGCTGCGGGTGGACTCGGCCACGCTGAGATTCAGGAACTGCATGCGCTCGAAGCCCAGCCGCTGCGCCAGCGCGCGGGAAGCTTCCACCAGCTCGGTGCGCGTCTCGATGCCATAGACCGTGCCGCGGCCCAGGGCCTTGAGGTACAGGTCGTAGGTGATGAAGCCCAGGTAGGACTTGCCGGCGCCGTGGTCGGCCACGGTGGGGCCTTCGGCGCTATCGGGCAACTCTTTCAGAAGCCCTTCGATGAACTGGAACAGGTGGTAGACCTGCTTGAGCTTGCGCCGCGAATCCTGATTGAGCTTGCCGTCACGGGTGAGGATATGCAGCTGCTTGAGCAGTTCCACGGACTGACCCGGGCGCACGTCGTGCGGCTGAGCTGGCGGCTGCGCTTGGGGCTGCGAGGCGGGTGCTGCCCCCCCGGCGCTGGCCGACTTGCCCTTGCGCTTCAAGCGGACAGCCCCTTGCGGCCCTTGCGCAAGGCCAGGGCCAGTTCGGCGGCCTGCCACACCTGGATGCCGTGCTGGGAGGCGTAGGGCCGGGCGTTCTCGGTCAGGCCGCCCAGGCAGATGAGCAGCGCATCGCTGGCGTCAGCGGCCTGGCGGGCGGCCTGCAGCGCCCGCAGCGGCTCCGCCCCCGTCTGCGCCGACTTCCAGCGCCGGGCGCTGACCAGCATGCGGCGGCCTTGGCGCTGCAACTCAAAGTCAACGGGCGCCAAAGTTCCGGGCCGGACCTCGAAACCATCGTGGCGGAAGGCCTCCTCCAAGCGTGCGGAAAAGGCACTCCAACTCATGGCCACCACAGCTTCCTGCGTGCGCGCCACCTCGGCGGCACTGGGCAACTTGGCCTGGCGCCAAGCCGCCAGCGCGCCGATCACCACGAAGGGGAAGGTGCTCAGCGCCCCCACCACGCGGTAGTCGTCCGGCAGCAGCGCGGCCAGCACCAGCGACAGCCCTGCGGCGATGGCCAGGCTCACCCACCAGGGCGCACGCAACAGCACCGCGAACAGCGAATTGCGGGGCATCTTGAGTTTCACGCGGAGCCTTTCTTGCGATGGGCGAGGGATTAGAAGGAGGGCGCGCAGGGGCGCACGGGCAACGCAGAGTCCGCAAGTCTAGGGGCTCGTACCGGAGGTCTCGTGAAGGCTAGGCCAGGGTTCAACCCAAAGCAGGAAGAGCAAACGCCTGCGTTGACCTGCGCACGGCACCGCTGTGGCACCCGTATCCGCTGAACTGCCAGAACTTCACCCACCATTTCCCCCTTGAGCCGGGCGGTCGGCTGCGCTGCAATCGGGCATTCGACTTTCACCCATGCCGAACATGCAGATTCGATCAGCCGAGCCTGGCTCAAGCGTACCCCTCAGCCCCGCCGAATTCCGACCGCAGGCCGCCAGGTCGGAGAAGGCGCAAGCCGCGCAGGAGTTGCGCGCTGTCTTTTCCGACCTGCTGCGGCAGGCGGGCCAGGAGGGCTGGCAGTCCGCGCCGCAGGCCCTGACAGGGAACCGAGGTGAGGCCCGCAGCCAAACCGTCAGCGCGGTAGACGCCGTGGCCAGCTGGGACCGCTGGCTGGGCGCGCATGCAGACCGCTACAGCTTCACCACCAGCGGAAGCCCGAGCGTGCGTCCGGACAAGGGCCTGGAGGATCTGCGCCAAGACTACGGCCGCATCCTGCAGAGCGCCCAGGCCGCGGGTGCTTACGCGCAGCCGCAGGCCTATCTGAGAACGCTTTCGCAGGAAGACCTGCGGACGGTGCAGCAGGTGCATGCACGTGCCGACGCCATAGACCCGGCTCAGCTGTCTCACGAGGGCGCACTCAACCTGTTGCTGCCACCCGATGCCATGGTGGATCTCGATCGCGACGGGGTGACGGAGGTGGGGGGCACCAAGGTGATACTTTTTCCCAGCAGCACCACCCCACCGGAAGTCTGCGCCGCCTGGAATGCCGCCACCGCGAACCTGAGCCCGGAGGAGGTGCTGGTGCGGCAACTTCAGATGGGAAGCGGACCCCAGACGCAGGCCAACACCCGCTTCGACAGCCAGGGCCGAGTGGTGGACATCATCAATCCCGGTGACCCAGGCTGGGTGAACCCCTTCTCAGACCCGTCTTACACCTACAAGGACTTCGCCAAAGAGCAGCTGGCTCTGCTCGACAAGTTCAAGGGCCTGATGCCTGCGGACCAGGTAAAGAGAGATGAAGCCTTCTGGCGCAGCTTCCTGGACGCGCTGTCCGCTGACCGACAGCGGGCTGGCACGACCTGAATCAGGTGACGACCCAGCCGTTGCGCCTGACCTCCTGAAGGGTCAGGTCCAGACAGCGGTGGATCAGCTCGATCATCTCGTCGATCTGCGCGCGGGTGATCACCAGCGGCGGGGCGATGATCATGCGGTCGCCCACGGCGCGCATCACCAGGCCGTTGGCGAAGCAGTGCTTGCGGCACACCATGCCCACCTCATGCTCCTCGGGGAAGGCGGTGCCGCGCGCCTTGTCCTGCACCAGCACCAGCGCGCCCATCAGGCCGCAGGTCTGGGCCTGGCCCACCAGCGGGTGGTGCTGCACCTCGGCATAGCGCTGCGCCAGGTAGGGGCCCACGTCGTCGTGCACGTGGGCCACCAGCCCGAGCTGCTGGATCAGCCGCACGTTGGCCAAGCCCACCGCGCAGGCCACCGGGTGGCCGGAGTAGGTGTAGCCGTGGGCGAACTCGCCGCCCTGCTCGATCAGCACCCGCGCCACGCGCTCGCCCACCATCACGCCGCCCAGCGGCACGTAGCCGCTGGTGACGCCCTTGGCGAAAGTCATCAGGTCGGGCCGGAAGCCGAAGGTCTCGCAGCCGAACCAGCTGCCCGTGCGGCCGAAGCCGCAGATCACCTCGTCGCTGACCAGCAGGATGCCGTAGCGATCGCAGATGCGCTGGATCTCGGGCCAGTAGCTGGCCGGGGGAATGATCACGCCGCCGGCGCCCTGTATGGGCTCGCCGATGAAGGCGGCCACGTTCTCCGGGCCCAGCTCCAGGATGCGCTGCTCCAGCCAGCGCGCGGCCTGCAGGCCGAAGGCCTCGGGCTCCAGGCCCAGCGCCCGGCCCTGCGTCCACCAGCAGGGCTGCTGGATGTGGGTGATGCCGGGAATGGGCAGCCCGCCTTGCGCGTGCATGCCGGCCATGCCGCCCAGCGAGGCGCCGGCCATGGTGGAGCCGTGATAGGCGTTGTGGCGGCTGATGATGACCTGGCGCTGGGGCTGGCCCAGCACGTCCCAGTAGCGGCGCACCATGCGCACGATGGTGTCGTTGCCCTCGGAGCCCGAGCCGCTGAAGAACACATGCTCGAAGCCCGGCGGCGCCACCTCGGCCAGCAGCTCGGCGAGTTCGATGGCCGGCATGGTGGCCGTCTGGAAGAAGGCGTTGTAGAAGGGCAGCTCCTGCATCTGCCGCGTGGCGGCCTGCACCAGCGCCTGCTGGCCGTAGCCCACGTTCACGCACCACAGGCCGCTCATCGCGTCCAGGATGCGCTGGCCGTCGCTGTCCCACAGATAGATGTTGTCGGCGCGGGTGATGATGCGCGCGCCCTTGCGGGCCAGACCCTGGAAATCGGTGAAGGGGTGCAGGAAATGCGCCGCGTCGGCCTGTTGCCATTGCTGGGTGGTTCGGCCCGCGGCTCCACCGGCGGCAACAGCGCCTGGGGCGGTGGGGGTGGAAACAGGTGTGGAGGGGGGTGTCATGCCAGGGCCTCTCAGACGTGAAGCAGGAGGTGCTCGCGTTCCCAGGGGGAGATTACTTTCATGAACTCGGCGTACTCGATCTCCTTGACCTCGGTGTACACCGTGACGAAGGGCTGCCCCAGCACCTCGGCCAGGTCTTTCTCGGCGCGCAGCAGGCCCAGGGCCTCGCCCAGGCTGCGCGGCAGCTGGTAGTCGCCCAGGTAGGCGTCGCCCTTGCATTCGGCCGAGGGCTCGATGCGTTGCTGGATGCCCAGCCAGCCACAGGCCAGGGTGGCGGCCAGCGCCACATAAGGGTTCGCGTCGGCACCGATGACGCGGTTCTCGATGCGCCGGGCGGAAGGCCCCGCCACGGGGCTGCGGATGCCCACCGTGCGGTTGTCCGTGCCCCACTGGATGTTGATGGGCGCGGCGGTGAAACGCGCCAGTCGCCGGTAGCTGTTGACGTAAGGCGCGAACAAGGCCATGGCCGCGGGGATGTAGCGCTGCAGCCCACCGATGTACCAACGGAACTCGTCGCTGGCCTGGCCGTCCTCGCGGCTGAAAATGTTGCGGCCGGTGACGGCGTCCACCACGCTCTGGTGCACGTGCATGGCGCTGCCGGGCTCGCCGGCAATCGGCTTGGCCATGAAGGTGGCGAACATGTCGTGGCGCAGCGCGGCCTCGCGCACGGTGCGCTTGAAGAAGAACACCTCGTCGGCCAGACCCAGCGGGTGGTCGTGGAAGAAGTTGATCTCCATCTGCCCGGCGCCCAGCTCGTGGATCAGCGTGTCCACGTTGAGCTCCATCTTCTCGCAGTAGGCGTAGACATCCTCGAACAGAGGGTCGAACTCGTTGACGGCGTCGATGGAGTAGGCCTGGCGCGAGGTCTCGCTGCGCCCGCTGCGGCCCACGGGGGGCTTGAGCGGCACGTCGGGGTCGGTGTTGCGCGCCACGAGGTAGAACTCCAGCTCGGGCGCGACGATGGGCTGCCAGCCGCGCCCGGCATACAGATCGCACACGCGGCGCAGCACCGAGCGCGGGGCGAAGGGCACGAGCTGCCCGTCCCGGTCGTAGCAGTCGTGGATGACCTGCGCGGTGGGGTCCACGGCCCAGGGCACCAGGCGCACGCTGCGCGGGTCAGGCTGCAGGTGCATGTCGCGGTCGGTGGGGTGGATGACGTCGTAGTAAGGCCCCTCTTCGGGGAACTCGCCCGTCACGCCCATGGCCACGATGGCCTCGGGCAGGCGCATGCCGCGGTCTTCCGTGAACTTCTCACGCGGCAGGATCTTGCCGCGCGCCACGCCCGTGAGGTCGGGCACCAGGCACTCGATCTCGGTCACGCGGTGGCGGTCCAGCCACTGCTCCATCTCACCAAACGTCGCACAACGCTCTTTGGACACCATGTGATCACCCCAACAGATCTCTCAAACGGTACCAGGCCATGCCCAGCACCAGCGCCGGCATGCGCAGCAAAGCCCCCCCCGGGAAGGGTCGGTGACGCAGCCGGGCAAAGACATCGAAGCGCGCGGCGTCGCCCGTCATGGCCTGCGCCACCATCTGCCCGGCCAGGCCCGTCAGCGCCAGGCCGTGACCCGAGAAGCCTTGCAGATAGTAGACCTTGGCCGCATGACCGGGTGAGGGCGGCGGCAGCCGCCCGAAGTCCGGCGCGCGGTTCATCGTGATGTCCACGAAGCCGCCCCAGGCATGGGACAGGCGCGCGCCCGCCAGTTGCGGGAAGGTGGCCAGCATGCGCTGGCGCAGCGCACCGGCCATGTCACGTGGGGTGGCCGTGCTGTAACTGCACCGCCCGCCGTACAGCATGCGCTGGTCGGCGGTGGGGCGGAAGTAGTCCAGCACCACGTCGGTGTCGCACACCGCCGAAAGCGAGGGGATCAGGCTCGCCCACAGGTCCCGCTCCAGCGGCTCGGTGCAGACGATGTAGGTGCCCACCGGCATGATGCGCGGGGCCAGTGCGGGCGCCAGCCCCTGCAAATAGACGTTGCCGGCCAGCAGCACCTGGCGCGCCCGCACCCGGCCCTGCGGCGTGCGCAGCGTCACGGTGGGGCCCGGCTCCAGGGCGGTGACGGGCGTGGCCTCAAACAGGCGCACCCCGGCAGCCAGCGCCGCCCGCGCCAGACCCTGGGTGTACTTCAGCGGATGCAGGTGCCCGGAGCGCGGGTCGTGCACGGCGCCGTGGTAGCGCGGGCTGTCGATCCAGTGGCGCACCCCGTCGCGTGCCGCCACGGTCATGGGGTAGCCGTAGGCCTGCGCCATGTGCTGCGCCCAGGCGGCCAACGCCCGGGCCTTGCTCGGCGAGGTGGCCACGCTCAGGAACCCGTCCTGCCACTCGCAATCGATGGCGTGGGTGGCGATGCGCTGGCGCATCAGGTCCAGCGCTTCGATGGACATGTCGAATACCCGACGGGCGTCGCCCTGGCCCAGTTGGGCTTCAATCACCGACATGTCGCACGCCAGCCCATGGATGGCCTGGCCACCATTGCGTCCGCTGGCACCAAAACCCACGTGCTGCGCTTCCAGCACCGTGACGCTCAGCCCGCGCGAGGCCAGCTCCAGCGCCGCGGACAAGCCCGCCAGGCCGGCGCCCACCACGGCCACGTCACAGTCCACCTCCCCTTGCAAGGGGGGTGAGGGCGCCCAGGCCGGGGCCGAGTGCACGTAGTAGGAGTCGCGCGTGAGCTCGCGGTCGGTGTCGAGGAGTGCCATGGTGCTCTGCTTGGATTGCACCACAAGGCCCCAGGGTCACGGTTGAGCCCCGCCATGCCGAGGCCGGCCTGGGCCGACACCGTGCAGAGTTGCGCTATCGTGCGCGGGGCCTTCTGAACCGCGCGCCGTCGCCTGTGCCGGCTGACCCCGGGGGGCCGCCAACGCTCACCGCCTCCAACGGAGCCTCCTATGCAAGCCTCTTCGGCCCCACACACCCTCGTCGACGAAGCCGCCCTCCTGGCCGCCGTGGCTGCACAGCGCGACGAGGCGGTGGCGCTGCTGACCGAGCTCGTGGCCGAGCCCTCGCTGCTGGGTGCCGAACCCGGTGCGCAGGCGCTGATGAAGCGCGAGTTCGAGCGCAACGGCCTGGACATCCACGAGTTCGAGGTGGACGAGGACCGCATCCGCGACCACCCCGGCTACTCGCCCTCGTTGATCTCCTACACCGGCCGGCGCAACGTGGTGGGGATCCACACCCCGCAGGGCCCCGCCACGGGCCGCTCGCTCATCCTCAACGGCCACATCGATGTGGTGCCGGTGGGCCTGGCCTCGATGTGGACGCGCCCGCCCTTCGAACCCTGGACAGCCGGCGACCGCCTGTACGGCCGCGGCGCCGCCGACATGAAGGCGGGCATGGTGGCTTTCACCCTGGCCTTCCGCGCGCTGCGCCGCTTGGGCCTGGAGCCAGCGGCACCGGTGTATCTGCAATCGGTGGTGGAAGAGGAGTGCACGGGCAACGGCGCTCTGGCCTGCCTGGTGGAGGGCTACACCGCCGACGCGGCCATCATCCCCGAGCCGGGCGACGGCGTGATGACCGGGCAAGTGGGCGTGATGTGGATCACGCTGGACGTGCAGGGCAAGCCGGTGCATGCCTGCACGGCGCACACGGGCGTGGCAGCGATTGACTACGCGCAGTACCTGGTGGGCAAGCTGCGCGAGCTGGAAGCGGCGTGGAACGCCCCCGAGGCGCGCCATCCGCACTACTGCCACCACGAGCACCCCATCAACTTCAACCTCGGCCGCATCCAGGGCGGCGAGTGGACCTCCTCGGTGCCCACGCACTGCCGCGTGGACATGCGCCTGGGCTTCTACCCCGGCGTGAAGCCAGCGCAGGTGCGGGCTGAAGTGGAAGCGCTGCTGGAGGCCGCGCACCAGGCCCACCCGCACCACGACAGCGTCACCTGGCGCGTCACCTACCAGGGCTTCCAGGCCGAGGGGCTGATCGTGGACATGCAGCAGCCGGTGATCCAGGAACTGCTGCGCTGCCACCGCGACGTCACCGGGTCAGAGGCCGCACAGCACGCCAGCACCGCCACCACCGACGTGCGCTTCTTCCACCTCTACGGAAAGATCCCCTCCACCTGCTACGGGCCCAAGGGCTCGGACATCCACGGCATCGACGAATGGGTGTCGATAGACAGCATGATGCAGGTGAGTGCCGTGCTGGCGGTGTTCATGGCGCGGTGGTGCGGGGTGAATCCGGCTCGGCCGTTGTGAGGCGACCCCAGCTGCAGCGCTAGGCTTGGCGGGTGCCGGGTGCGCCGGTGACCACTCGCAAGCCCTGCAAGCGGCTGAAGTCCCGGTCGTGGGTGACAAGAGCCACCGCGCCGCACTCGATGGCGGTGGCTGCCTGAAGGGCATCAGGCAGCCGCAGCCCTGACGTCGCGCGCAGTCGCGCTGCGGTGGCCGCAACCTCTGCGGTGACGGGCACCAGTTCGAAACCAGCCAGCGCGCGCTCGTAGCGGCGGGCCAGAGTGTCTTGGCCCATTCTCAGCGGGCCCACCAAGACTTCTGCCAGCGTGATGGTGGACAGGGCGATGCGCAGATGGCCTCGTGCCTGAGCCTCGAACAGGCCCTGGAACTGCGGGGCGAAGTCGGGGTGGTCTTCCAGCAGGTAGATGAAGGGGGCTGTGTCCACGACGACCAAGTCGCCCTCGCACAGCCCGCACCAGAAGGTGCTGGCAGGCGCTGGCGTAATGACGGATGCGGGGCGGGCTGCCGACTTCTTTTGACCTGCGGCGCGCCGGGTGGCCATGGTCACGAAGCCCGGCCGTCCCACTCATCCCGAAGGTCCGCCACGGCCGCGGAGGCAGATGGACCCCACAGTCCGCGCCCGCTGCCGCGCAGCGCCAGGAAGGCCGGGCGGGGCCTGCTGGCGAGCAGCACCTCGGGCGCCACGATGGCCGCGAAGGGCTTGCCGTGACGCGTCAACAGGCTGGCCTGGCCCGCGTGGGCCAAGGCGGCCAGACGCGGCAGCGCGCTGCGGCCTTCGTCCAGACCTATGCGGGAGATGGGCTTGACGGCCATGCGGGGTGCTCCGGTTGGCGTTTTCAGATTCCGTACGGAGTGTACGGAAGTTGTGGATGATTGCGGTTCCAGAAGCTCGAGAGACCTCAGCCTAACGCCTGCAGGTGGGGGTTGAACACCACCTCCCAGACGTGGCCGTCCGGGTCCTGGAAGTAGCCGCCATAGCCGCCCCAGAAGGTGGGCTGGGCGGGCTTGAGAAGGCGCCCGCCGGCGGCCTCGGCCTGGGCCAGCACCTGGCGCACCTCGTCCTCGGAGCCCACGTTGTGCGCGATCAGGACCTGTCCGCCGCCGGGCGGGCTGTCGGCCAGGCCGGTGTCAGCCCGTAGGCTGGTGCGCGGCCACAGCGCGAGCTTCAGGCCGCCTTCGAGCTGGAAGAAGACACAGGCCCCGATGGCGTACTTCGTACCCGTGATGCCGCTGGTGGCCAGGCCCAGGCCGTCACGGTAGAAGACGAGCGAGCGCTCCAGGTCGCTCACGGCCAGGGTGATGACAGTGATGCGGGGTTTCATGGACCGTGTGCGGGTGTTGTGGAGGACCCGCGGGTCACAGATCGGCCTGATAGCGCGCGAGCATCTGCTCCTGCGTCTCGTCGGCGGTGTCCAGGCCGGTTTGCTCGCTGAGCATGCGGCCCATGGTGGGCAGCACGCTGCGCTGCACCTGGGCCTGCGGGCTCCACAGGCGTGAGCGCATGAAGGCCTTGGCGCAGTGCAGGTAGGCCTGCTCGACCTGCACCTGGATCACCACCACAGGACGCCGGCGTTCATCGGCTGCCTGCTCGATGAGTGCGGGGTCGGTGGACAGGAGGGCCCGGCCGTTCACGCGCAGTGTCTCGTCCACTCCTGGGATCATGAACAGCAGCCCCAGGCGGCCGGTGGCGACGATGTTTTCCAGCGTATCCAGTCGGTGGTTGCCCGGCGCGTCGGGGATCAACAGCGTGTGCTCGTCAGGCGCCTTCACAAAGCCCGGTGCACCGCCGCGCGGCGAGGCGTCCAGGGCCCCATCGGCGCCCGTGCTGGCCAGCACCACGAACGGCGAGAGCTCGATGAAGCGCTGGCAGTGCGGGTCCAGGCGGTTCAGTTCCTTGCGCAGGGTCCGCTCCTTGGGGGCGGGGTACAGGGCGCGCAGGGCCTGCAGATTGAGCGTCATAGCGGTGCCAGCGCCTGGACGGGGATGGCGAGGGCTTGAGCCAGACATTGCAGAGTGGCCAGCGTGCCTGTGCGGCGCCCTGTCTCGATCTGGCTGATGTAAGGCCTGCTGACGCCTGCAGCATCGGCCAGGGCCTGGCTGGTCATGCCGCGGTGCTCGCGCCAGGCACGAAGGGGTGGGGCCCCATCGGCAATGGCGAGTGCCACGGCGCTGGGGTAGCGCACGCCCTCGTCCTCGCGGTCGAAGCGTTCGACATCGGCCACATCCTGCGCCTGCTCGGACGCGTCCCGCATCCGCTCCCACAAAGCCGCGGGCACCACATAGAACGCGGGCTTGCCGTCTTGCTCGATCACTTGAACCCTGCTCATTCGTACACCTGTCCCCTTGCGCCGATCTTGATGACCAGCAACACGATCCGGTCGTCCACCAGGCGGTAAATGACCCGCCAATCCTGAACCCGCAGGCGGTACTCGGGGCGCCCCTGCAGTCGCGACACGTTGGCATGCCGACCCAGCGGGTTGGTAGCAACCGCCTCGATCTTGCTGCGGATCAGTTCCCTCACGTTGCGCGGCATGTGCATCAATGTGCGCAGCGCCTATCTCGAATACTCCACCGTGAACATGATCGAATAGTAGCAAAGTGCTACTATCCCTGACCCTGCTCATGCCTACCCCAGCAACTCCCGCAATTCCGCCGCCCCCATCGGCCGGCCCTGGTCCTGGCCCTCCAGGATGCCGTCGGCCAGGTCGCGCTTATGGCGGTGCAGTTCGATGATGCGCTCCTCGATGGAACCGGCAGTCACCAGGCGGTAGACGGTGACGGGGCGCTGCTGGCCGATGCGGTGGGCGCGGCCGCTGGCCTGGTCTTCGGCGGCGGGGTTCCACCAGGGGTCGACGATGATGACGTAATCGGCCGCGGTAAGGTTCAGGCCGAAGCCGCCGGCCTTCAAGCTGATGAGGAAGAGGTCCCCCTGGCCGGCCTGGAAGGCGGCCACGCGCTGGGTGCGCTCGGCTGCCGGCGTGCTGCCCGTCAGCATCTGGTAGGCCACGCCCACGGCCTGCAGGCGCTGCGCCAGCAGGTCCAGGAAATCGGTGAACTGGCTGAACACCAGCGCCTTGTGGCGCCCGGCCACGAGTTCGAGGGCGAGTTGCTCGAACTCCTGCGCCTTGGCGCCCACCAGCCCGAGTTCGGGCGCGGCCAGCCGCGGGTCGCAGGCGGCGCGGCGCAGGCGGGTCAGCTCGGCCAACACATGGAAGGAGGCCTGTGCGTCCTCGATGTCAATCTGCGCCACGCGCTCGATGGCGCTGCGCCGGGCGGCCTCCAGGAAGGCGCGCTCTTCGGGACCGGGCTCCACACGGTGGACGATCTCGGTGCGCGGGGGCAGGTCGGCCAGCACCTGCGCCTTGGTGCGGCGCAGCAGGAAGGGGCTGACCAGGCGGCGCAGGCGCGAGCGCACGGCCTCGTCACGCTGGCGTTCGATGGGCCCGGCAAAGCGCTCGTTGAACTGCCCGGCAGACCCGAGCAGGCCGGGGTTCAGCAGGTTCATCAGCGACCACAGGTCGGCCAGGCGGTTTTCCACCGGGGTGCCGCTGAGCGCCAGCCGGAAGTCGGCCTTGAGCGTGCCGATGGCCTTGGCGCGCTTGGTGGCGGCGTTCTTCAGCGCCTGCGCCTCGTCCAGCACCAGGGTGGCCCACTCGCGGGCGGCGAAGGCTTCGCCCTCGATCTGCGTCAGCGCGTAGCTGGCCACCACCAGGTCGCCCGGGCCGCAGCTCTGCAGCATCTCGGCGCGGTCGCCCTCGCCATAACTCAGCACGCGCAGGCTGGGGGCGAAGCGGGCGGCCTCGGCCACCCAGTTGCCGCACACCGAGGTGGGCGCGATCACCAGCGCCGGGCCCAGCGGCGCGCGCGTCGCCAGCAGCGCCAGCGTCTGCACGGTCTTGCCCAGGCCCATGTCGTCGGCCAGGATGGCGCCCAGCCCGGCGTGCGCCAGGCGGGCCATCCAGGCAAAGCCCTCGGCCTGGTAGCTGCGCAGCTCGGCCATCAGGCCGGCAGGCAGCACGGGCTGCAGCGTGGCGGCTTCCTCCAGCCGGGCCAGCCGCTTGGCCCAGGGCTTGTCGGCCTGCACGGTGGTGCCGTCCAGCGTCTGCTCAAGGAAGGCCGCGGCCGCTGCGGGCAGGCGGAGGCCGTCCTTGTCGGTGCTGGCCATGGCCTGCAGGTCCGCCAACTGGGTGCGCAAGCGCTCGGTCAGCGCCAGGTACTCGCCCTCGCCCAGCGAGACAAAACGACCCTGGCGAGACTCGCGCACCAGCTGCATCAGGCGCTGCAGGCTGATGACGCGGGTGTCGTCGACCTGCACCTCGCCGTCCACCGTGAACCAGTCGCGCCCGCTGGACAGCGCCACTTTCACGCCTTGCGAGGCCACCGGCGTCACGCGCACCGGCTTGCCGCGCGGCCAGTCCAGGCTGGCCACGGCCGGAAGCCCCGGCAGCACCTCCAAGGCGTGCAGCGCCTGTTCGGGGTCGTCCAGCAGCCAGGTGGCGTCGCCTTCGTCGGTGTCGGCCAGGAAGGGCAGCGCCTCCAGCACCTGTGCCAGGTGCGCCTGCTCGGCGTCCAGGGCACGCTCGGTGGAGAGTTGCAGGCCCTCGTGCACGGTGAGCAGCCGCGCGCGCCCATGCCCCGGCTGCACTACCGGGCCGAAGCTGCCGAAAGGCCGCGCCACCAGGCGCAGCTGCATCGCCTCACCGCGCGGCACGAGCTGGGCGACCAGGCGGGCGTCGCTGGCCACGCCCTGGCCGGCCGCCGCGTCACTGTGCAGCTGGAAGTGGCCGGCCAGCACGCGCAGCGCGGCGTCCAGTTCCGCCTTGGCATCCACGGGCACGGCCCAGCGCTGGCCCACCAGCTCGGCCACGCGGCGCTGTGCCGGGGTGATGCGGATCAGCCGTGCGCGGTCTTCGCCGTCGCGCAGCACCCGCAGCGTGTTGCGCCGCTCCGTTTCTTCAGACGATGAAGAGCCCACCCAGTGCTTGCCCAGGTCGATGTCCCTGGAGTGGGCCAGAGGGTCCAGCAGGTGGAATTCGAAGGCTTCGGCACCGTCGTCCTGGCGCACGCGCCGGACCTCCATTTCCGGCAGCGCCTCGCGCAGTTCCACCGGCCGGCCTGGGTCGTCGTCCAACGTCACGCCCGGGTGGTTGACCAGCGCCATGGCCGCGGCCACGATATCCAGGCCGAGCGTGCTGCCCGAATAGGCCGATTTCTCGATGCAGCGTGCCACCGCGGCGTCGCGAGGGTCCAGCCGCACGCTCTTCTTGATGCGCGACAGCGGCACCGGTTTGGGCAGCGCCCGCGATCGCGCGCTGGCGGGGCGCTCGAAGGGCCCGATGTCGATCACGCGGCCGTCGTCGTCCAGGCTCAGCTGCCACAGCAGCGTGGGGTCGACCGCGTGGTCAGATGCCGCGGCCACCTTCTGCTCCCCCAGGGCCGCGATGGCCGCCAAGGCGTCACGCCAGGTCTCGCGCGGGCCGCCGAAGTACGCCACGCCCCAGGGGGCGCCGGGACGGGTGTGTGCCGGCACGGCCCAGCCAAAGCGTGCTGCGGCCTGGCGCAGCAGGTCAGCCCAGAGCGTGCGGCCCATGGACTCGAAGTGCTGCACCACGGCGTCGACTTCCGCCGGGCCCCACTTCGCGGGTTCATGGCCCAGCCAGGCCGCCAGCACCAGGCGGTCGGCGTTGGCGCGGTGCGGCGAGCCGCCCCAGCCCGCATGGTGAGCGAAGGCACCGGCGTCAATGGCTTCGTCGCCCAGCCGTGCAGCCGCGGCATGGGCCCACAGCCCCCAGTCCGACGGCGGCGGCTTGCGCGAGCCGCTTTCGGCCACCGCCAGCTTGCGGGCCGCCGTCCAGGCCTGCGGTGAGGGCTGGGCCAGCAGGCACAGCAGGTACAGCCGCAGGTGGTTGGTGCTCAGCAGCCCGCGCCGGGCATTGGCCAACGCGCCCATCGCCTTGCTCGCTGCAGCAAAGCCGTCGGCCGCCGCGCCCCATTGCCCCTGGATGGCCGTGACCGCAGCCTTGAAGGCGTCGACCCGGGGGCCTTCCAGCCCCGTCAGCATCTTCAGGGCCCCTTCAGCGTCGGTGCGGTCGCAACGCCATTCGGCCACTACGGCGCGCGCACTGAAGGACAAGCGGTCAGGCGCGCTCAGGGCCTGCGCGTCCAGCCAGTTCATCAGCGGGGTCCACAACGGCGTCTCGAGGATGAAGTGGCCCAGCCACTCTTTCAGCAAGCCGTTGCGCAGCGCCGCGTCGAGCTGCTCGAAGCGCTCGGGCATGAAGGGCGTCATCGCCGCCTGGGCGATGGAAGAGGCATCGGTGTTCCAGTTGCGGAAGAAGGTCGCTCGTTCGCTGGCGAAGTCCGATGCGTTCAGTCCGGCATACAGCAGCAGTCGGGCGAAGGCGATGGCCTCGGCCGGCTCGCGCAGTGCGGGGGTCGGCACCCCGGCGCCGTCGGCGTTGTAGGTGACCGACGCACGCGCCCAGGCCGGGTACGCGCGCGCCGCCAGCTTCGGTTCCAAATGGGCCTTGAGCCAGGCCTCGCGGGCGGGCTGCGTGGCATCAAACCCCACGCCCTCTGCCTGCACGGCACGGCCCTGCTCGACCAGCGACTGTGCAGCCGCCCCCACGTCCTGCAGGCTGAAGGCGCGGCCGTTGCTGTGCCGGCTGTCCAGATGACGCAGAAACTGCGTCAGCCAGGTCTTGCCGCGCGGCAAGCCGGCCAGGCACAGTGCCTCGAAGACGGCCTCGATGTCCTGCGGCGTCAACACCGCCTCGCGCTGTGCCGCAGGAGCCTTGGGCGCTGCGGGCGGCGGCGCCCGGTATTCACCCATGGCCAACTTCCAGATGTCGATGGGGCGGCCGTGGATGTCGACGAAAGGCGACGGTGCCTTGGGGGGCTTGCGGGCCATGGGAGTTCAGATCAGGTGGGACGGATGAGGGCCTTGGCGGCTCGACCGTGGAGCGCGCGCAACATTCCAGCACGGAAATCCGGCGCCAAAGCCCAGAGGGAGTGCTTGACACGGAAGTCTCAGCGAGGCCGTAAAGATACATTATTGCATTTAAGAAGTTTCAATAAATTAAACCAATCGAACCAATGTCGCTACAGACTCTTGACCTCCACGACGCAAAGATCCTCGGTGCGGTGTTGCAGACTACGCAGCTCGCCTCCGAAGCCGCCCTTCGCACGGGGTTGTCCCGCGTGGCGGCCTCACGTCGGTTGCAGCGGTTGGTGAAGGCGCAATACCTGCATCGGGAAGGCGAGGGCACCCGGCCCAGCTACCGTCTAGGGGCCAAGCGCTTCTGGCGCGGTCAGACAGCGGTGGCGGATCTGGCTGCGCAGGGCGGCGAGTTCACGGCGTGGGAGCAGCACTTAGCGCCGTTGCTGCAAGACCTGCCCGTGCAGCTTGTCAATCTGGCCAGCATCGGCTTCACCGAGATGCTGAACAACGCGCTCGACCACGCCCAGGCCACGCAGGTGGCCATGGGATTGCACCTGGCCCAAGGGCGGCTGCAGATGTTCGTCGCTGATGACGGGGTGGGCATCTTTCGGCACATCGCGCAGGCACTGAAGCTGTTTGACGTGCGCCTGGCCCTCCTGGAACTGGCCAAGGGAAAGTTCACCACCGCACCCGCAGGGCACTCCGGCATGGGCGTGTTTGTCTCGTCGCGCATGCTGGACGGATTTGCCATCGAGTCCGGCGGCATCGTGTTCGATCGCCGCGTCGGCGCGTCAGCGCTGGCGCCCTTTGACTGGGTGGACATCCGCCGCACGCTGGTGGAAGCACCGGCCACCGTCGTCCGCATGGACCTCGATCTCGGCACTACCCGCACGGCCCAAGCCGTGTACGAGCGCTACTTCGACCCCGACGAGGTGGGGGGCGAGGCCTTTCACACCACCGAGATTCCGGTCCGGCTGGCGCAACTCAGCAGCCAGTTGGTCTCTCGCTCCCAGGGCAAGTGGGTGGTGGAGCGGGCTGCGCAGTTCCGCACCGTGGTGCTGGACTTCGAAGGCGTCGCACTGGTCGGCCAGGCCTTTGCGGACGAGGTCTTTCGAGTTTTCGCCACGGCACACCCCCAGGTGCAGTTGCGACGGATGAACGTGTCCGAGGAGGTGGAGCGGGCGCTCGTGCGGTTTGGGGCGGGTCAGCGTTCTGATGGAATGGTGTGACTCTCACGCCGGCCGCAGCACCTCGCCATCGTCAAGCCCCGCCTCATGCAGCCGCTCCACCAGCGCTGCCCGATTCGTCAGCACAGCGCGCTGGTTGATCGTGCCCTTGTCCGTGACCTCGCCCGCGTCCAGGGACGGGGGCTGGTGCATGACGTGCAGCCGCGCCACGCGTGACGCGCTGCCGGTGGCGCCTTGTTGCAGGCGGTCCAGCAGCGCCTGGAAGAAGCCCTGCACGGCAGGGTGCCGCAGCACCTGCGGCGCGTCTGCAGTGGCCGGCAGCCCGGCCAGACGCCGGCAGTCGTCCAGGCGCGGGAAGATCAGCGCGCCCACCTCGTTGCGGTTCAGTCCGGTGATCACGGCGTCCCAGACGCAGGGGTCACCCTCTCGCATGATGCGGGCGCGCAGCGGGCCCACGCTCACGAAGGTGCCGGTGGCGAGCTTGAAGTCCTCGGCGATCCGGCCGTCAAAGCGCAGGCCGCGCTGCGGCTCGGCCTCGTCGATCCAGCGCACCGCATCACCCGTGCGGTAGAAGCCTTCCTCGTCGAAGACCTCGGCGGTCTGCTGCGGCGCGCGCCAATAGCCCGGCATCACGTTCGGCCCCCGAAAGCGGATCTCGGTCTTGCCCGCGGCCTCGTCCCACACCAGCTTGGCTTCCACCCCCGGCACGGGCAGGCCGATGTGGCCCGAGGCGGTGTCGGTGCCCACGGCGAAGGTGCAGGTGGGTGCGGCCTCGGTCATGCCCAGGCCGGTGATCATGCGCAGGCGCTCGCCGATGGCGGCTTCAGCGTGCCGGTCCCACTCGTCCCATACGGCCTGCGACAAGCCGGCGCCCGCAAACATCGTGGCCTGGCAGCGGCGGAACAGGCTGTCGCGCAGCACCGTGTCGGTGCGCATGGCCTGCACGATCATCTCGAAGCCCTTGGGCACGTTGAAGTACAAGGTGGGCGAGATCTCGCGCAGGTTGCGCAGCGTGGTCGCGAGGCCCTCGGGCGTGGGCTTGCCGTCGTCGATGTAGAGCGTGCCGCCGTTGACCAGGGCGAGCCCCACGTTGTGGCTGCCGCCGAAGACGTGGTTCCAGGGCAGCCAGTCCACCAGCACGGGCGGCTCGTCCGCCAGAAATGCGAGAGTCTGGCGCAGCATCTGCTGGTTGGCGCACAGCATACGGTGCGTGGTGGTCACGCCCTTGGGCATGCGCGTGGAGCCCGAGGTGAACAGGATCTTCAGCACGGTGTCGGGCCCCACTGCCGCGTGCGCGGCGTCCAGGGCCGGGCCGGGTTCGGTGCGCAGCAGCCGCTCGAAGCTGTGCAGCCCGGCGCGGGCGCCGCCATCGGCGGGCGCATCGGCGGGCGCATCGGTCATCACCACGGGCGTGCCTGGCGGCAGCGCCGCCTCGATGGCGCGCAGGTAAGCCGGGCCGGCGGCAAACACCACGCCCGGGGTGGTCAGGCTGACCACGTGGCGCAGCTTGCCGTGGTCCTGCGAGACCAGCGAATAGGCGGGCGAGGCGGGCACGTGCGGAACGCCCGCCCACATCGCCCCCAGGGCCAGGCTCAAGTGCTCCAGGTCGTTGCCCGAGAGGATGAGCAGCGGCCGCTGCGCGCTGGCGCCCAGGTCCAACAGCGCCTGGCCCAGGCGGCGGGCGCGCTCGCGCATCTGGGCGTAGGTGAGGGTCTGCCAGGGCTCGCCGGGCTGGGTGGCATCGCGGCGCGCCACGAACACCCGCTCGGGCGCCTGCTGCGCCCAGTGCTCCAGGGCATCGTTCAGCCGCGGCAGCCAGGGCTGCAGGGGCTCGGGCGAGGTCAGGCGGGTGCTGCCATCCGGGGCGCGGGTGACCAGGGCGGAGGTGCAGCCGCCCACAGGGGTGTTGCGGTAACGGGGCATGGTATTTGCAGCAGGAAAGGTTGCGGGAAGGCCTCAGGACCCGGGGGTCTTGGGCTGGCGCAGTGACGGGTTCAGAATGCGGCGATTGTCTGACCCTTGTGGACCGCCCATGAACACCGCCGACCTCATCGCCATCGACATCCACACCCACGCCGAGGTGTCGTGCTGGAACCCCTTCGACAACTACGGCGAAGAGTACGACCGCGCGGCGGACAAGTATTTCGGCTCCAACCGCCGGCCCACCATCGACGAGACGGTGGCGTACTACCGCGAGCGCAAGATCGGCCTGGTGATGTTCACCGTGGACAGCGAGAGCCAGCTGGGCCGGCGGCGCATCCCCAACGAAGAGATCGCCGAGGCCGCCCGGAAGAACGCCGACATGATGATCGCCTTCGGCTCCATCGACCCGCACAAGGGCAAGATGGGCGCGCGCGAGGCTCGCCGCCTCATCGAGGAACAGGGCGTGCGCGGCTTCAAGTTCCACCCCACGGTGCAGGGCTTCCTGCCGTACGACCGCATGGCCTGGCCGCTGTACGAGGTGATTGCCGAGCACAAGCTGCCGGCCATCTTCCACAGCGGGCACTCGGGCATCGGCTCGGGCATGCGCTGCGGCGGGGGCCTGCGGCTGCAGAACAGCAACCCCATGCTGCTGGAAGACGTGGCCATCGACTTCCCCGACATGCAGATCGTCATCGCCCACCCCAGCTGGCCCTGGCAGGACGAGGCGCTGAGCCTGGCACTGCACAAGCCCAACATCTGGATCGACCTCTCAGGCTGGAGCCCGAAGTACTTCCCGGCGCAACTGGTGCAGTACGCCAACACCCTGCTGAAAGACCGCATGCTCTTCGGCAGCGACTACCCTCTCATCACCCCTGAGCGCTGGATGAAGGACTTCGACGAAGCCGGCTTCAAGGACAAGGTCAAGCCCGGGATCCTGAAGGACAACGCGATGCGCCTGCTGGGCTTGAGCTGACGACTCCTGCCCAGGCTAGCCTCTGAGCGGCAGCGCCACGCCGATCGCGATGAACACCCCGCCACACACCTGATTGAAGCGCCGCCCCACCCGGTTCAGCCAGGGGCGCACGCGCGCGGCGGTGCCGGCGATGGCGAGTTCGGTGAGGGACTCGACGACCACAAAGGTGCCGGCCATGACGGCGAACTGTGTCCAGGGGTTGCGCGCCGGGTCGATGAACTGCGGCAGGAAGGCGGCAAAGAAGAGCACGCCCTTGGGATTGGTGAGCGCGGCCAGCGCGCCCTGCCAGGCCAGGGCCGCACCCGAGGGTGGCTGTGCGGCGGCCCCCGGCGTCACCTGATGGCCCAGGTCCAAGCCCACGGGCGCAGAGCGCCACACCTGAATCCCCAGCCACACGAGGTAGGCGCCGCCCACCCACTTCAGCGCCACCAGCCACAGAGCAGAGGTCTTGAGCAGCGCGCTGATGCCAAACAGTGAGAGGCCGATCAGCACCACGAAGCCCGCCGCGCCGCCGGCGATGGTGAACAGGGTTCGGCGCCCGCCATACAGCGCGCCGTGCGTCAAGGCCAGCAGGCTGTTGGGCCCGGGCGAGAGCGACAGCCCCGTGGTGGCGAGCAGGTAGACAAGCCAGGTCTGCAGATCCATGGGGCCGGGCCGTCAGTTCCGGCCTGCGGCGGGGGGCTCCATCGGGGCGAACCTCGGCACGGTGGCGCCATCCACCTGCACGGTCTCCAGGAACATCGCGAAAGGCCGCACCCACAGCCCGCTGGTGTTGTAGAGCGGGCGGTACAGCACCAGAGGCTCCAGCGTCTCGCTGTGCCGCACGACACCCAGCACCTCGTACTCCCCGCCCTTGTAATGGCGGTAGCGGCCGGTGGGCAGGGTAGGCAGGGTAGGCAGGGTGGGCAGGTCTGACAGGGGAGCGGAATCGGTCATCGAAGGGGCACTGCAGAAGCCAAGGGTGTATTCGAGCATGCCCCGCAGGTGCAGGGTGAGAGCTTGTGGCGTGGAGCCGGTTACGCTCTGCGCTGCGCTGCGCCGGGCTGGGCCCTGTCAACTCTGCCGGTCGCGTGGGTCGCGTGAGCCCTGCGGCCCGACAAGCGCGCGCGCCCTTTCCTGCTGTCGATCATGTCCACTTCAGAACTCCACCCCTTCGACGACGCACTCGCCTTGCAGCCAGCCGGCGAGCACCGCTACCAGGGCCGCACCAGCGCGCTGTTCGCCAACATGGTGGGCCCTTATGGCGGCATGACGGCCGCGCAGTTGCTGCACGCGGTGCTGCAGCACCCGGCGCGGCTGGGCGAGCCGGTGTCGCTGACCGTGAACTTCCCCGCGCCAGTGGCGGACGGCAGCTTCGAGGTAGAGGCCCGGCCGCTGCGCACCAACCGCAGCACACAGCACTGGCTGATGCTGATGACCCAGGCCGGCGAGGTGGTGGCCAGCGCCACCGCGCTGCTGGCGCTGCGCCGCCCCACCTGGAGCGCCCCCGAGGCCCAGCCGCCTGCGGGTTTCCCGGCTTTCGAGACACTGCCGCGGCGGTCGACCCAGGGCTACCCAGCCTGGATATCGCGCTACGACATGCGCTTTGTCAGCGGCGGCATGTCAACCGTCTTCGACGGCGTGGAGCAGCCCGATTCGCTGACCCGGCTTTGGGTGCGCGACGAGCCACCGCGCCCGCTGGACTATGTGGCGCTGACCGCGCTATGCGACTGCTTTGCGCCGCGCGTGTGGGTGCGCCGGCACCAGCGCGGCCCCGCCGGCACGGTGACCATGACCGTGAACTTCCACGCCGATGCCGCGCTGCTGGCCGCGCAAGGCGACCGCCCCCTGCTCGCCCAGGCCCGGGCGCAGGTGTTTCGCGACGGCTACAGCGACCAGCTGGGCGAACTCTGGGGCGCCGACGGCCAGTTGCTGGCCGGCACGCAGCAGATCCAATACTTCAAGACCTGAGGGAAGGGCCAAGGCCGCAACGGAAGGCTCACCAGACGCGCGGGGACCGAATCTGCGACAGCGGCCCGAGCGCGCATCATTTGCGGATCGCGGGCAGCTTCAAGCCACGAAGCGTTCGATGATCAAGCCGGGAATGGCGGCGAAGTGCTTCACGTTGCCCGTCAGCACCGGCAGGCCGCGTTCCATCGCAGTGGCTGCGATGAGGGCGTCGCCCATCTGCAGGCCGTGGCTCAGCGTCATCGTCTCCATGAGCTCGGTGGCCCGCAGCGTGATGGCTTCGGTGATCGGCCGCACATCGGCTTTGCGCTGCTGCAGCATCTTTTGCACCGCAACGAGCTCAGCCTTGTTGCGCATGCCCTGCAGCACCTCGAGGTAACTGACGGAAGAGATCGTCAACGGCTGCAACCGGTCAAGCCAGCGTGCGGCCTGCGGGTTGCCGCGCAGGTGCCAGATCAGGACATCGGTGTCGACCAGCATCAGGGTAGATCGTTGCGCGAGCCGTCGGGGTTGAAGCGGGGGGCGCGCAGGCGCCGGACGTAGGCCTCCACATCGGCCGTGTCCTCGCGGTCACGCCAGATGCCGAAGGCCGGGTCGTCGGTGACGAACTCTTCAGCCTGCACGGTCGAGAGCTCTTGCTCGATGCGCACTGTGACCCGTGCGCTGGTCGAGGCCGCGAGCCCTTGGCCAAGCTTGTCCCGCCACGCCTGGGGCAACTCGGCCATCGGCACATGTTCAATCACGATGGCGTTCATCTTGATTCCTTGGCTGATAGGGCGAAGATACCGAGGGTGAGATTACCGCACATGCGGCCTGTTTGACCGAACAGGGCCGGGCTCAGTCCTCCAGCACCAGCGCCGCCTTGGGCGGCACGCCGATGCCCAGCAACTCGAAATTGCCGCGGCCGCTGGCCGCGGTGAGCAGGCCCAGGACGCGGCCAGGTTCGGGGCCCACCATGTCCCAGGTGAAGCGCCAGGCCCAGTTGTCGCCGCCCAGCGTGCCCGGCGTGTTCATGCGGTACTCGCTGCCCAGGCCCAGCACGTCCTGCAGCGGGAACACGGCCAGGTGGGCCACGGAGTTCAGCGCGGCGCGGATCATGGCCCAGTGCACGTCGGCCGCACCGCAGGCCAGGTAGCTGCCGGCATAGCGGCGCTCGCGCTCGGGCGCCTGGTCCCACCAGCCGCGGGCGGTGTCGTTGTCGTGCGTGCCGGTGTAGACCACCACATGGCGGGGGTAGTTGTGGGGCAGGTACTCGTGCTCACCATCGCCGCCGAAGGCGAACTGCAGGATCTTCATGCCCGGGAAGCCGCAGCCGTCGCGGAGGGCGTGCACGTCAGGGGTGATGAAGCCCAGATCCTCCGCGACGATGGGCAGCTCACCCAGTTCACGCGCGATGGCGTCGAACAGCGCCTGGCCCGGGCCCTGGAGCCATCGGCCGGCCTGGGCGTCCGGGCTGTGGACCGGGATCTCCCAATAGGCGGCAAAGCCGCGGAAGTGGTCGATGCGGAACACATCGGCCTGGTGCAGTGCGCGCCGCACGCGGGCTGTCCACCAGGCGAAGCCTTCCTTGGCCATGCGGTCCCAGCGGTACAGCGGGTTGCCCCAGCGCTGGCCCAGGGGGCCCAGGTCGTCCGGCGGCACACCGGCCACCACGGTGGGCTGGTGGTGATCGTCCAGCAGGTACAGGTCGGGCCGGGCCCAGCAGTCGGCACTGTGGTGGGCGACGAAGATGGGCAGGTCGCCCATGAGGGCGATGCCGCGGTCGTTGCAGTAGCGCTTGAGCGCGGCGCACTGCACATCAAAGCACCACTGCACGAACTGCCAGAACGCGATCTCATCAGCATGCGCCTGGCGCGCGGCCTTCAGCGCCGGCGTCCTGCGCGAGGCCAGGGGCTCGTCCCACCGCCACCAGGGCTGGCCGCCGTGGGCCGTCTCCAGCGCCATGAACAGGGTGTAGTCGTCCAGCCAGCTCGCCTGGGCCTCGGCCTCGCACCACTGGGTGAAGGCCGCGCGGTCCTCCTGCGTGGCATGGGCGAAGAAGCCCGCGGCGGCTTCACGCAGGCGCGCCATGCGCCAGGGCACGACGCGGCCGAACTCCACGCGCTGAGCCTCAAAGCCCCCTTCAGGCAGCGAAGGCCGCGCCAGCCAGCCGCGCTGCACCAGCGGCTCCAGCGCCACCATGAGCGGGCTGCCGGCGAAGGCGCTGACGCTCTGATAGGGCGAGTCGCCCGGGCCGATGGGGGTGGTGGGCAGCCACTGCCAGACCTTCTGGCCGCAGGCCTGCAGCCAGTCCGCGAAGTGGTAGGCCTGGGGGCCGAAGTCGCCGATGCCGTGGGCCCCGGGCAGGGAGGTCACGTGAAGCAGGACGCCGCTGGCGCGTTGGTGCAGGTTCATGAGCGAGGGCATGGGGTGACGGGTGGTCAGGCGTTCACGCCACACCGCGCAGCACCAGCAGGGCGTGGGCGGGCACGTTCATCGGCGCAGGCCGGCCGGGCACGGTGCCGGCCTGCGCCTGGCCGCTGGAGTCCAGGCACAGCCGCCACGGCCCGCCGGGCAGGGTGAAGGTCACCGGCGTGGGCTCGGGGTTGAAGACGATCAGCAGGTGGCGGCTGCCCTGCGCAGGTGCAGGAACCGCGGCGCCGCCGTCACCCGAGGGGGCGCCCCGTGCAGCAGGCATGGCGGGGGCGGCACGTGCTGCAAGAGGAGGCTCCACCCCCGCATCAATCCGGCAGGCGAAAGCGTGCTGGCCGCCGTCATGCCAGTCATGCACATGCATCTCGGTGCCGCCCGGCGTGAACCAGGCCAGCGTGCGCTCGCCCGGCGTGGCGCTGGACGGGTGGAACCATTGGTCGTGGCGCAGCGCCGGTTCGGCACGGCGCAGGGCCAGCAGCTCGGCCACATAAGCGCGCAAGCCCGTGTCAGCCCGGGCCCAATCCAGCCAGCCCACCTCGCTGTCCTGGCAGTAGGCGTTGTTGTTGCCGCCCTGGGTGTTGCCGATCTCGTCGCCCGCACACAGCATGGGCGTTCCCTGGGCCAGCAGCAGCGTGGCCAGCAAGGCGCGGCGCACGCGCTGGCGGCGCTCGTTCACGGCGGGGTCGGCGCTCGGGCCTTGCTCAGCGTCAGCGGTGTCAGCGGCATCCGCCGCGACCACGCTCTTGAACCGCGCGCCACTGAACGGATCGCAGATCTCGTCATCGCGGCCGTCGCGGTTGTCTTCGCCGTTGGCCTCGTTGTGCTTGCGCGCGTAGCTCGTGAAATCCGCCAGCGTGAAGCCGTCGTGCGCCGCGATGAAGTTCACACTGGCCAGCGGACTGCGCTGGCCATGGTGGAAGACGTCGCTGGAGGCGGTGAAGCGCCGAGCGAACTCACCCCGGCCCACGCGGGCACCCAGCCAGTAGCGCCGCGCGGTGTCGCGGAACTTGTCGTTCCACTCCAGCCAGCGGCCGGGGAAGCGGCCCAGTTGGTAACCCGCATGGCCAAGGTCCCAGGGCTCGGCAATCATGCGGGCGCATGCCAGCACCGGGTCTTGCATCAGCGCGGTGAAGAAGGCGGCGTGCGGGTCGTAGCCGTGGTGGCCGCGGCCCAGCACGGGCGCCAGGTCGAAGCGGAAGCCGTCCACCCCCATCTCCAGCACCCAGTAGCGCAGAGAGTCCAGCACGAACTGCGTCACCCTGGGGTGGGCCACGTTGAGCGTGTTGCCGCAGCCGGTCAGGTTCTCGCAGCGGCTGCGGTCGTCGTGCGCCAGCTTGTACCAGCTGGCGTGGTCCAGACCGCGGAAGGACAACGTGGTGCCCTGCTGGTCGCCCTCGGCCGTGTGGTTGTAGACGACGTCCAGCACCACCTCCAGCCCGGCCTCGTGCAGCGCATGCACCATCTGCCGGAACTCCTGGTTCACGGCCGTGGGGTCGCCCGTCTTGCGCACCGCAGCGCTCGCAAAGCGCGGGTCCGGGCAGTTGAAGGCCAGGGTGTTGTAGCCCCAGTAATTGACCTGGCCGCGCGCCACCAGCGCGGCCTCGTCCAGGTGGTAGTGCACGGGCAGCAGCGACAGCGTGGTCACACCCAGGGTCTTGAAGTGGGCGATGGCCGCCGGATGCGCCAGCGCGGCATAGCTGCCGCGCAGTTCATCAGGGATGCCTGGCAGCGTCATGGAGAAGCCCTTGACGTGCACCTCGTACAGCACCACGTCGCGGGCGGGCAGGCGTGGGGCGTTGTGCCAGCCGGGCGCGGGCTGCGGCGGGGGCGCCACGCGGGCCTTGAGCATGGCCACGGCGTTGTCGCGCGTGTCGAAAGAGCGCGGGCCCTCGGGGTGGCCGAGTTCGTAGCCGTGGTGCTCCGGGGCCCAGGTGAAGCGGCCGACCACCTCACGGGCGTTCGGGTCCAGCAGCAGCTTGTGCGAGTTGAAGCGGTGGCCCTGTTCGGGCGCGTAGGGGCCATGGGCCCGCAGGCCGTACACCAGCCCGGGGCCTGCACCAGGCAGGAAGCCGCTCCATACGCCGTCGTGCGGGCCGTGCAGCGCGTAGCGCCGCAACTCGGTGGCGCCGCTGGCGTCGAAGAGGCACACCTCCACGCGCTGCGCATACTGGGAGAACACGGCGAAGTTCACGCCACCGTCGCGCACCAGCGCGCCCAGCGGCTCCTCGCGGCCGGGCGTCAGGTGGTCGGGCAGGCGGTGGGGCATGGTCAGGTCATCCATCGACGGGCGTCAGGACCCCGCCCCTGCGGGCACGAGGAACAGCGTCGCCAAGGGCGGCAGCAGCAGTTCGATGGACTGCGCCCTGCCGTGCCAGGGCACGGCCTGCACGGCCAGCGGCTGCCCGCCATTGCCCAGGTTGCTGCCGCCATAGGGGGCGGCGTCGGTGTTCAGCACTTCCCGCCACGCCGTCACCGCCGACCCCTCGGGTACACCCAGCCGGAAACCATGACGGGGCACGGGGGTCAGGTTGCTGACGACGATGACGGGCGGGCCGGTCTCGGCGCGCCGCACCCAGGAGAAGACCGAACTCTCCCGGTCGTGCGCATCGATCCACTCGAAGCCGGCGCTCTGGCTGTCCCATTGGTGCAGGGCCGGCTCGCGCCGCATCAAGTGGTTGAGATCCCGCACCAGGCGCTGCACGCCCTGGTGCGCCGGGTCGCCCAGCAGCTGCCACGGCAGGGCCTTGTCGTGGTTCCACTCGGTCGGCTGGCCGAACTCCTGCCCCATGAACAGCAGCTTCTTGCCCGGGTGTCCCCACATGAAACCGTAGTAGGCGCGCAGGTTGGCAAAGCGCTGCCAGGCATCGCCCGGCATGCGCCCGAGCAGGGAACGCTTGCCATGCACCACCTCGTCATGCGACAGCGGCAGCATGAAGTTCTCGCTGAAGGCGTACACCAGGCCGAAGGTCATCTTGTCGTGGTGCCAGCGCCGGTGCAGCGGGTCTTCCTGCATGTAGCGCAGGGTGTCGTTCATCCAGCCCATGTTCCACTTGAAGTGGAAGCCCAGGCCGCCGGCATACGTGGGCGCGGACACGCCCGGGAAGGCCGTGGACTCCTCGGCCACGGTGAAGCTGCCGGGGCACTGCGTACCCACCACCTCGTTCACGCGCTTGAGCAGCGCAATGGCCTCCAGGTTCTCGCGCCCGCCGTGAACGTTGGGCACCCACTGGCCGTCGTCGCGCGAGTAGTCGCGGTAGAGCATGGAGGCCACGGCGTCCACGCGCAGCCCGTCCACACCGTGACGCTCCAGCCAGTACAGCGCGCTGCCCACCAGGAAGTTGCGCACCTCGTGGCGGCCGAAGTTGTAGATCAGCGTGTTCCAGTCGTGGTGGAAGCCTTCACGCGGGTCGGCGTACTCGTACAGCGCCGTACCGTCGAACTGCGCCAGGCCGTGCGCGTCAGTGGGAAAGTGCGCCGGTACCCAGTCCACCAGCACGCCCAGGCCCCGCGCGTGGCAGGCCTGCACGAAGCGCGCAAAGCCTTCGGGCGGGCCGAAGCGCGCACTGGGCGCATACAGGCCCAGGGTCTGGTAACCCCAGGAACCATCGAAGGGATGCTCGGTGATGGGCAGCAGCTCCACATGCGTGAAGCCCAGGTCGGCCGCATAGGCGGGCAGCGTGTCGGCCAGTTCGTCCCAGGTCGCAAAGCGCCCATCGGGTCCACGGCGCCAGGAGCCGACATGCGCCTCGTAGACGGCGATGGGTGCGCTGCGGTGGTTGGCAGCGGCGCGGGCTTCGGGCAGGCGGCGTGCAGGCGGCAGTGGTTCGGCCACCACGCTGGCGTTGTCCGGCCGCACCTGCGCGGCGCGGGCGTAAGGGTCACACTTCAGCGGCAGCAGCCGCCCGTCGCGGGCGCGGATCTCGTACTTGTAGTGGTCGCCCGGCGCCGCGCGGGGGATGAAGGTCTCCCACACGCCCGACGAGCCGCGGCAGTGCATGGCATGCCGCCGCCCGTCCCAGGCGTTGAAGTCGCCCACCACGCTCACTTGCGAAGCGTTGGGGGCCCACACGGCAAAGCGCACCCCGGCCACCGCCTGCGCGCCTTCGCCCAGGGTCATGGGGTGGGCCCCCAGCACCTCGAAGGGGCGCAGGTGCGTGCCCTCCCCCAGGAAGTACAGGTCCTCGTCGCTGATCAATGGGGGCACCACACCTGCTCGATGTACTGGCCGATGGTGCGGTCCACGCTGAAGGGGCCCATGCCGGCGATGTTGCGCAGCGCACGCTCGGCCCACGCGGGGCGGTTGGCGAACAGCGCGTCCACTTCCAGTTGCGTGCGCACGTAGCTGCCGAAGTCCGCCATGAGGAAGTAGGGGTCGCGCTGCAGCAGGTTGTTCACCAGGCCCTTGTAGCGGTCGGGCTCGTGGTACGAGAAGGTGCCGCCAGCCAGGGCGTCCAGCACGGCACGCAACTGCAGGTTCTCTTCCACGTGCAGGCGCGGGTCATAGCCCAGGGCCTTGGCCTGCGCCACCTGCTCGGCGCGCAGACCGAAGACGAACATGTGCTCCTCGCCCATGGCCTTCGCCATCTCGATGTTGGCGCCGTCCCAGGTGCCGATGGTGCAGGCCCCGTTGAGCGCGAACTTCATGTTGCCGGTGCCCGAGGCCTCGGTGCCCGCGGTGGAGATCTGCTCGGACAGGTCCGCCGCCGGGATGATCACCTGCGCCAGGCTCACGCCGTAGTTGGGCAGGAAGGCCACCTTGAGCTTGTCACCGACGCGCGGGTCGCTGTTGACCACGCGCGCCACGTCGTGGATGAGCTGGATCACCTGCTTGGCCGCGGCATAGGCGCTGGCGGCCTTGCCCGCGAAGATCACGGTGCGCGGCTGCCAGGGCGCGGTGGGGTTGGCCACAATGGCCTGCCAGCGGGCGATGACATGCAGCACGTTGAGCAACTGGCGCTTGTACTCGTGGATGCGCTTGATCTGCACGTCGAACAGGCTGGTGGGGTCCACCGCCAGGCCGATCTCGCGCCGGATGTAGGCGGCCAGCCGGTCCTTGGCGGCCTGCTTGGCCTGCAGGAACTCCTGGCCGATCTTCTTGCCACCGGCCTTGCGGGCCAGCGCCTTCAGCCCGGAAGCGCCGGACAGGTCAGCGCGCCAGCCCTCGCCGATCTGGCGGTCCAGCAAGGCCGACAAGGCCGGGTTGGCCTGCTGCAGCCAGCGCCGGGGCGTGACGCCGTTGGTGACGTTGAGGAAGCGCTCGGGCCAGAGGTCAGCAAAGTCGCTGAACAGCGTCTGCACCATCAGCTCGGAGTGCAGCGCCGACACGCCGTTGACCTTGTGCGAGGCCACCACCGCCAGTGAGGCCATGCGCACGCGGCGCTCGCCGTTCTCGTCGATGAGCGACATGCGCGCGACCCTGCCTTCGTCGCCGGGGAAGCGCGCGCGCACCTCGGCCAGGAAGCGGGCGTTGATCTCGTAGACGATCTCCAGGTGGCGCGGCAGCATGCGCTCGAACAGCGGCAGGCTCCAGCACTCCAGCGCCTCGGGCATCAGGGTGTGGTTGGTGTAGCTCACCGCCTGCTGCGTGACGCGCCAGGCGTCGCTCCACTCCAGGCCGTGCTCGTCCATCAGCAGGCGCATCAGTTCCGCCGGCACCAGCGCGGGGTGGGTGTCGTTGAGGTGCACGGCGTTCAGGCGGCCGAAGCTGCTGAGGTCATGCCCTTCGCGCAGGTGGCGCGCCAGCATGTCCTGCAGCGAGGCGCTGACCAGGAAGAACTCCTGGCGCAGCCGCAACTCGCGGCCCGCCGGCGTGCTGTCGTCAGGGTAGAGCACCCAGTTCAGCGCGTCGGCGCTGTACAGGTGCTGGGCCGAGGCCGCGTGCTCGCCGCGGGAGAAGGTGGCCAGGTCGATGGGCCGCGAGGCCTGGGCGTTCCACTGCCGCAGGGTGGAGACATGTGTGGTGCCATGGCCGGGGACGATGAAGTCGTAGGCCTGGGCGATGAGGGTCTCGCCCGGTTCCCAGCGGCGGTGCCCGCCGGAGCTTTGCACCATGCCGCCGAAGCCGACGCAGAAACGCACTTCCTGGCGCATCAGCTCCCACGGGCTGCCGTGGCGCAGCCACTCGTCGGGCTGCTCCACCTGCCGCCCGTCCTGGATGACCTGCATGAACATGCCGTGCTCGTAGCGCAGGCCGTAGCCGAAGGAGGACAGCCCGAGGGTGGCGAAGCTGTCCAGGAAGCAGGCCGCCAGCCGGCCCAGACCGCCGTTGCCCAGCGCCGCATCAGGCTCGTGCTCCACCAGTTCGGTCAGGCTGGGCGCACCCGTGCCCAGGAGGTCGGGCAGGTGATCGTCCACCTTCAAGGCGGCCAGCGCGTTGTGCATGGCCCGGCCCATCAGGAACTCCATGGACAGGTAGTGCACGCGGCGGCGGTCACCACGCCTGGCGTCCGCGGCCTGCGTCAGGGCCCAGCGGTCGGCCAGCACGGTGCGCGCGGCGGCCGCAGCGGCGCTGGAGCGGGCGCTGGCGCTGGTGGCGTCGCTGCGCTGGGACAGTTCGCGCTTCCAGGTGCGCACGAACTCGGCGCGTTCGGCGGCGGTCATGCCCCCGCCCGAGGCGCGTGCCGCAGGAGCTGTTGCGGCTTTCCTTGGGCGTGCCGGCAAATCAGGCGTTGTCATGCCAGCGCCCTTCTTGCTCAGGCTGCGGGGGGAGGAGGTCTTCATCCGGATTCCTTGTGGAGATTCCCTGGGGCGATCGTTTGGGGCTATCGTTTTGGGGCGATTGCTTTAGGGGGATCGTTTGGGGCGGTGCCTCGGGGCGCCTGGGGCCAGTATCGCGACTGTCGCCAGGCCTGCACGGCGCACCGTACCGCACCCCGTAGGTTGACAGGTCCCAGGACCAGAGCAAGGAGCGTGCTCAGTTGCACGGCGGGGTTGGGCACCGGTGCAAGGACAATCCCTTTTTCGCCTTGAACTTCCACGCCGCCATGCCCTCCCCCGCGCTGCACG
>JBILSM010000162.1:0-5591 GCA_044372085.1 Rubrivivax sp. | reverse complement strand
TTCGGCACGCCCGCTCATGGCTCCAACCCCGCCTGCAGATGCCGTGTCATCACCCGCGCGATGGCTTGGGGGGTGCGGGGGCCGTTGGGGCGGTACCACTGGGGGACGTGGTTCAGGGCGCCGATGAGCTGAAGGCGCAGCAGGCGGCGGTCGGTGCCGCGCTTGAGCGGCAGAGCGTCGAGCAGGGTACGGAAGGTGGCCTCGTAGCCGTTGCGCAGCGCGATCAGCGCCTCATGGTGTTCGGGCGGAAAGTCGTGCGGCTGGACCTGGACGAACACGCCGGCAAAAGGCGCGTCGTCCGGGGCCTGGCCGACCATCATCTGCAGGTGCGCGGTCATGGCGCGCTCCAGCTTCTCCCACGGCGTGCCGATGGGCTGCAGCGCGGCATGTACCGCGGCCGACACCCGGGCCACGCCTTCGGCGTAGACGGCCAGCAACAGCTCGCCCTTGGAGGGGTAGTGGTAGTAGATGGCACCCGCCGTCATGCCCGTGGCCGCGGCGATGTCGCGCATGGTGGTGATGGCGTAGCCCTTCTGGCGGAACACGCGCGCGGCGGCCTCCAGCAGTTGCGGCTGGCGGTTGTGGGCGCGGGTACGTGGGGGTCTTGCGGGGGCTTCGACAGGCCCGTCCTGAGCGACGTCGAAGGGCTCAGCCCGATCGCGGTGGGAGCGTTCGGCTTGAGCGCTCATGCTCGCTCCCTTCAGCTCTTCGCCGGCCCGAAGGCGCCCATCAGGGCGTCGATGGCGCTGTCGAAGGAGCGGGCGGCGGAGGTGTCGGCGATGCGGCCCCAGTTCGCGGCCACGAACTCGGGGGTGATGTCGTCGGCCGGTGCGTGCACGCCCAGGCCCTCGACGATCTGCACGGTGGAGAAGTAGCCCGCGCCGGCCGAGAGGATGCAGCCGCTGACCTCACAGGCCTCGCTGGCGAGGTACGCCACGCCGGCGGACACGCGCTCGGGCGAGGCCTCGCCGATGAGCTGCGCCAGCGGCAGGCCCTCGGTCATGCGCGTGAGCGCCACCGGCGCGATGGTGTTGACCTTGACGCCGAAGCGCCCGCCCTCGTGCTTGAGCGTGTTCATCAGGCCCACCAGCCCCAGCTTGGCTGCGCCGTAGTTGCTCTGGCCGAAGTTGCCGTACAGGCCGGCCGCCGAGGTGGTCATGACGATGCGGCCGTACTGCTGCGCCTGCATCACCGGCAGCGCGGCGCGCGAGCACCAGGTCGAGCCCAGCAGGTGCACGCGCACCACGGCCTCGAAGTCCTCGGGCGCCATCTTGTGCAGCGTCTTGTCGCGCAGGATGCCGGCGTTGTTGATGAGCACGTCCAGGCGGCCGAAGGTGGCCACGGCGGCGTCCACCAGACGCTGCGCGCCCTCGGGCGTGGCGATGTCGTCGTAGTTCGCCAGCGCCCGCCCGCCCGCAGCCTCGATCTCGGCCACCACGCGCCGCGCGGCAGCGTCGTCGCCACCGGCACCATTGACGCTGCCGCCCAGGTCGTTCACCACCACGGCCGCGCCGCGGCGGGCCAGCAGCAGGGCATGGGCGCGGCCGAGGCCGCCACCGGCGCCGGTGATGACGGCCACGCGGTCGTCGAAGCGGATCTCGTTCATCGTGTGTGCATTCTTCAAGTTGCTGCGCGTCGCTTTCAGAGGGCTTCGACGGGCCTGTCCTGAGCGGAGTCGAAGGGCTCAGCTCGAACAGGCATCCCCTCAGCCCCTGGCCCCATACAGCGCCTCGATCTCGGCCGCGTACTTCTGGCTGATGCTGCTGCGCTTGACCTTCAGGGTGGCGGTGACCTCGCCGTCGTCGTGGTCGAGTTCCTTGACCAGGAGGTGGAACTTGCGCACCTGCTGCACCTGCGGCATGCGGGCGTTGACCCGGTCCACCTCGGTCTGCACCAGCGTGCGCACGCGCTCATGCTCGGCCAGGCTGCGGAAGTGGGTGTACGCCAGGCCCTCCTCCTCGGCCCACTTGCCCACGGTGTCGAAGTCGATCTGGATGAGCGCAGCCACGAAGGGCCGGCGGTCAGCCACCACGATGGCCTCTTTGAGGTAGGCGCTGAACTTCAGGGCGTTCTCGATCTCGCTCGGGGTGATGTTCTTGCCGCCGGCGGTGATCATGATGTCCTTCTTGCGGTCGACGATGCGGAACTCGTCGCCCTCGGGTCCGGGCACGGTCAGCGCCACGTCGCCCGTGTGCAGCCAGCCCTGCGCATCGATGGCCTCGGCCGTGGCGGCCTCGTCGCGGTAGTAGCCCTTGAACACCGTGGGCCCGCGCACCAGCAGTTCGCCATCCTCGGCGATGCGAAGTTCAACACCCGGCACGGCCGCGCCCACGGTGCCCACGGGTGAGGCGGCGCTGCGCTGCACCGTCACCACGCCCGCGGTCTCGGTCATGCCATAGCCCTCGCGGATGGGCACGCCCAGGGCGCGGAAGAAGCGCAGCATGTCCGGGGCGATGGGCGCTGCGCCCGACAGCGCCAGCCGGCATTCGCGCAGGCCGATGAAGTTGTTCAAGGCGCGCAACACCGTCCAGTACCAGAAGGCGTGCGTGAGGCGCTGGGCCAGGCTCCAGCGCTCGCTGGGCACCTCGGCAAAGGGCATCGTGGCCGCCAGCGCACGCTCGTACAGCCGACGGCGCAGGCCACCGGCCTCGCGGACCTTGATCTCGATGGAGGCGTGCAGCTTCTCCCAGATGCGCGGCACGCCCAGGAACAGCGTGGGCGCGATCTCGCGCAGGTCGGACTGGATGGTGCGCAGGCTTTCGGCAAAGTTCACCACCGCGCCCGAGCGCAGCGGCAGGTGCACGGTGTAGATCTGCTCGGCCACGTGGCACAGCGGCAGGTACGACACGGTGGAGTCCGCAGGCGTGCAGCGGTAGATCGTGTCAGTGCCGGCGGCCATGGCGGCGATGTTGCCGTAGCTGATCATCGCGGCCTTGGGGCGGCCCGTGGAGCCGCTGGTGAAGATCATCAGCGCGGTGTCGTCCATGGACTGCCGGGCCAGCCGCTGGTCCACCAGGTTCGGCGCGCTGCCCTCGAAGCGGGCTCCGCGCGCCACCACCTCGTCGAAGGTCAAGAGCTGAGGCACCTGGTAACGGCGCAGGCCCTTGGGATCGATCACCACCAGGTGCTTCAGGCGTGGCAAGCGCTCGAGTACTTCCAGCACCTTGTCGAGCTGCTCCTGGTCCTCGCACACCACCATCTCGGCATCGCTGCTGTGCAGCAGGTACTCGACCTCGGGTGCGGGCGAGGTCGGGTACACGCCCACGGTGACGGCCCCCACCAGGCCGCAGCCCAGTTGCGTGAACACCCACTCCTTGCGGTTCTCGCTGATGATGGCGCAGTGGCCGCCTTCGCCCAGCCCCAGGTCCACCAGACCCAGGCCGAAATGGCGCGCGGCCTGCTCGTAGCCCGCCCAGGTGACGGGCTCCCAGATGCCGTAGTCTTTCTGACGCAGGGCCACGTCACCGGGGCGCGTGGCGGCCCAGTGGCGCAGCTGCTGCGGCAGGGTCAGGCGGTCGATGTCCACGGCGGTCATGTTGCGTTCGTTCAGGGGCAGGCAGTGCCGATCAGGACAACCAGCGCTTGCGGCGCTTGTAGTGCTTCACGTCGCGGAAGCTCGACACGTCCTGCCCACCCTCGCCATAGCCCAGGTAGAAGCGCTGCACATCGGCGTCGTTCACCAGCTTGTCGGTGGGGCCGTCGATCACCACCTTGCCGCTTTCCATGATGTAGCCGTAATGCGCGATGCCGAAGGCCGCCATGGCGTTCTGCTCCACCAGCAGCATGGCCACGCCCTGCTCGCGGTTGATGCGCGCAATGATGTCGAAGATGTCCTGCACCACCAGCGGGGCCAGGCCCAGCGAGGGCTCGTCCAGCAGCATGAGCGAGGGCTGGCCCAGCAGGGCGCGGCCGATGGCCAGCATCTGCTGCTCGCCGCCCGAGAGGTAGCCCGCGCGCTGGCCGCGCCGCTCCTTCAGGCGGGGAAAGTACTCGTAGATCAAGGCCGTGTCGGCCTTGCCCGCGCCCGGTCGGCCGTCCAGCGCAAAGCTGGCGGCCACCAGGTTCTCGTCCACCGTCAGGTCTTCGAAGACATGCCGGCCTTCGCGCACGTGGGCGATGCCCATGCGCGCCAGGCGATGCGGGGCCACGTCATTGATGCGCTCACCGCGCCAGCGGATGGCACCGGCGCGCACCTGCCCCACCTCCAGCGGCAGCAGGCCCGAGATGGCCTTGAGCGTGGTGGTCTTGCCGGCGCCGTTGCTGCCCAGCAGCGCCACGATCTGACGTTCGGGCACAGCCAGCGACAGCCCGCGCAGCACCTGCACCGTGTGGTGGTAGACCACCTCGATGTTCTCCACCGACAGGGCCGGTACAGGGGATGCGACGGGCGTATCGGTCATGACGGCCTCAACCCTCCATCGTGATCCAGTCGCTGGCCGGCTGCAGCAGCTTGCTGTTGGCGTCGTAGCGATAGATGCGGCCCATGGGGATCTGGTGGCGCGCCAGCGACACCGGCCGGCCCATGATGCCGCCAGTGTCCCAGTTGCGGATGGACTCCAGCGCCACCTTCATGTTGGGGCCCGTGAGCTGCTGGTTGGCCTTCAGGCAGCGTTCCATCACCTCGCAGAAGATGGAGCCCACCAGCCAGCCGTGCGTGTAGAACAGCGGGATGTAGTTCATCTGCGGCCGCGCCTTGGCGGCGAAGTCCTTGATGGCCTGCATGCTGCGTGCGCCCGCGGTGTCGTAGCTGTAGCGGTAGGGCATCACGCCCATCCAGCCTTCGCCGGCCGCGCCCATCGCGTCCACCGTGGTCTTGTCCATGCTCCAAATGGTGCCCATGGAGGTGACGTTCATGCCGGCCTCCTTCATCTGCTTGATGAACTCGGGGATGGGGGCGAGCACGTAGCCGTGGAAGATCACGTAGTCGGGCTTGGCGCGGCGCAGCTTGGACACCTCGGCCGAGACGTCCACCGCGCCGGGCTTGGTGACGATCTCCTGCACCAGCGGAATGCCCAGCTTCTGCGCATGCTTCTTCGCGCCTTCGATGGGGTCACGACCGAACTCGGTGTCGCTGTAGACCAGGGCCACGGAGGGCTTGCCCCCGGCCTTGGCCTGCGAGTTGATGAACTCGAGCTGGATCTCGATCATGGCCTCGTAGGTGGGGCCGGCCATGAAGTAGTACGGCACCTTCACCGGGTCGGCCAGGTCAGAGGCGAAGGAGGGGCTGGAGGTCAGCGTGGTGCCCAGCTGGCTCACCTCAGCCGCCGCCGCCTTGGCCCAGGCAGTGGAGTCGCCATAGAAGACCGGCGGGCGGTGTGCGCCCATGATCTTCTTGAACACCGCCATGGCCTGGTCCATCTTGTAGGCCGAGTCTTCGCCGATGTAGCGCAGCCTGCGTCCGGCCACGCCGCCGTTGGCGTTGCGCCACTCGCAGTAGTCGCCCAGGCCCTGGTGCAAGCCCACGCCGGCAAAGGCGAACACGCCGGTGATGGGCGGGGCGGCGCCCACCACGATCTCGCCGCTCTGCGCGAAGGCGGTGCTCAGCGGCAGCGCACCCAGGCCGGCAGCGCCCAGGCCGGCTTGCACCAGAC
>JBILSM010000069.1:0-15464 GCA_044372085.1 Rubrivivax sp. | reverse complement strand
GCCGGACACGGTGTCCTTCCGCTTCGTCTGACATCAGGATTGGCCGCGATGGGCGCTCGGGCAGAATCGACCGCGGGCTTCCGGCCCTGCGCCACCCCTTACCGAGCCTCGATCTCATGCCATACCTGCCTCCGATCACCAAAGCGATGATGCTGGCCTGCGTGGCAGGTTTCTGCCTGAACCTGTTCGTCCCTCTGGATCGCTGGTTCGCGCTGTGGCCCTTGATGAGCGGGCACTTCATGCCCTGGCAGGTGGTGAGTTACGCCTTCTTGCATGGCGACACGCTGCACCTGTTTTTCAACATGCTGGGGCTGTGGATGTTTGGCTCTGAGCTGGAGCAGATGTGGGGCAGCCGCCGGTACTGGCAGTTCCTGCTGGCAGCGGTGCTGGTGGCCGCACTCAGCCAGTTGGTGATCACGCTGCTGGCGGGGTCCAACGTGCCCACCGTGGGCGCCTCGGGCGCGCTCTTCGGCCTGCTGCTGGCCTTCGGCATGCTGTTCCCCAACCGCACCATCATGCCGCTGTTCCCGCCCATCCCCATGAAGGCGCGCAACTTCGTGATCCTGTTCGGCGGCTTCGAGCTGCTGATGGGCGTGTGGGGCGGCAGCGGCATCGCGCACTTCGCCCATCTGGGCGGCATGCTGGGCGGCTGGCTGATGATCCGCCACTGGCGGCGAAGCGGGCCCTGGCGGCGAGGCTGAGGTCCCCGAACAGCGTCGCGCATGGACGCGCCGCCTTCATCCAGCAGCTCCGTCGCCTTGGAAGCACCCCGAAAACATACCCACATCAATCTCTCGGGTACCGGCTGCCGGCATGCTCATGACCTTGCAGCGGAGGAACCATGAGTGTCGCGTCGGTCGTTGTGGGGGGGCTGATCGCCCTCCTGGCCTGCGGTTCAGCCGGGGCGTCAGGGTCAGGCCTTGAAGTGCAGTCGCGTGCGTTGCAGCGCGCCAGTGATGCTGTGGTGGGCCTGACCGCCAAGGCCGTGGAAGACGCCCGCTCCAGCGCCACGCTGGGTGTGCAGCGGCAAGGCTCGGGCGTGGTGATCAGTGCGGATGGCCTGGTCTTGACCATCGGCTATCTGATCCTGGAAGCCGAAGATGTGGAAATCACCACCGACGATGGCCGCCAGTTGCCGGCCCGCGTGGTGGCTTTCGACCTGGCCACGGGCTTCGGGTTGGTGCAGGCGCTGGTGCCCATGAAGCTGGAACCGGCCCCGCTGGGCGATGCGGCCGGCCTGAACGAGCAAAGCCCGGTGGTGGTGGTCAGCGGTGGGCAGGCGGGCGCGGTGAGCATGGCACGGCTGGTGTCCCGACGCCCGTTCTCAGGCAACTGGGAATACCACATCGACGGTGCGATCTTCACCGCACCGGCCAGGCGCGACCACAGCGGCGCCGGCCTGTTCAACGATCAGGGCGAACTGATCGGTATCGGCTCGCTTTGGGTGGCGGACGCGCTGGGCATGCCGGGCGTGCCACGCCAGCAGGGCAACATGTTCGTGCCCGTGGATCTGCTCAAACCCGTGCTGCAGGACATGCGCGCGCGGGGCGTGGGCCCGGACAGTCAGCGGGCCTGGCTGGGCCTGCAGGCGGGGGAAACCGCCGCGGGACTGCGCGTGCTGCGGGTCAACGAGGACAGCCCGGCGGACGTGGCAGGCCTGGAGGCGGGGGACACCATCCTGGCCATTGACGGCCAGGAAGTGCGCACGCTGGAGGCCTTGTGGAAGCGCCTGTGGACCGGCGGACCACCCGAGCGCGACGTGCAGTTGCAGGTGCTGCGCCAGGGCAGGCCGTTGGCGGTCACGGTGCACAGCGTGGACCGCATGAAGGCGCTGAAGCGGCCCGGGGGCGTGTGACGCAGCGCAGCCCGGTGGGAAGCGGCTAGGCCAGGCAGGCAGGCGCTCAGCCCGAGATGACCGCCAACCCCTCACGCACCGTGGGGTAGCGCAGCACCAGGCCCAGTTCGCCCTTCATGCGCGCGTTGCGCAGGCGGCGCGACTCGCTCATGAAACTCATCACCATGGGCGATAGCGAAGCCTGGGCCTGCTCCCGCGACACCCGCGGCGGGTGAGGCAGGCCCCACAGGTCGGCCACCAGGTCGAAGTAGTCGCCCATGCGCAGGTCGCTGTCGTCGCAGACGTTCACCGCACGCTGAGGCAGCCCCACCGTCAGGGCCCGCAGGCAGGCACGCGCCAGATCGTCAGCGTGGATATGGTTGGTGTAAACGTCGTCGGCAGTCTGCAAGGCTGGCGTTCCGCGGCGCACACGGTCACGCGGATCTCCTCCTTCGCGGTCCAGCGCGTAGATACCGGGTATGCGCAGGATCGTCACCTGGCAGCCGCTGTGGCGCCCGAAGTGGCGCAGCCGCGCCTCGGCATCGACGCGGCGGCGGGCGCGGTCGGTGGCGGGGTTCACCACCCGTGTCTCGTCCACCACCTCGCCTGCGCAATCACCGTACACGCCTGTCGTGCTGCCGTACACCAGGTGCGTGGTCCGGCCCCCTCGCGCCAGTGCGCGCAGCAGGTTCGCGGTACGGGCATCGGCGCGGCCGGATCCCGGCGGTGGTGCCAGATGCAGCACCCGGTCCGCCAGACCGCCCAGGCGGCCCAGGGTGGCCGGTTCATCCAGATCGCCCAGCAGCGGCATGGCCCCCGCCGCGCGCAGGGCCGGCATCCGCTCGGGCGAGGAGGTCAGGGCCCAGACCCTCCAGCGTCTCCGCAGGCACTTCAGCACGCGCATGCCGACATCGCCACAGCCGACGATCAGCAGGGCGGGCCGGCGTTGGGCACTCAACGGCTGGGGCGGGGTCATGAGGCCGGGCGAAGCGGGGACAAGGGGGTGGGCAAGCGGGGAGTGTTCGCCCGGGCGCTGGCGTTTAGGCCGGGGCACAATCATCCGCTTCAAGTATCCCCTGACCCACCCCATGAGCCTGACCGTGACCCTGAAGCCTGCCGAGCGCAGCTTCACCGTCGACCGAGACGAGCGCATCCTGGCCGCGGCCCTCCGCCAGGGCATCGGCCTGCCCTACGGTTGCCGCGACGGCGCCTGCGGCTCGTGCAAGAGTCGCCTGCTGGAAGGCCGCGTGATCCACGGCGCTCACCAGTCCAAGGCGCTGTCGGCCGATGAAGAGGCCGCCGGCTTCATCCTGACCTGCTGCGCCACACCCCAGACGGATTGCGTGGTCGAAGCCCGCAGCGTGCCCGGTGCGGGCGAATTCCCCATCCTCAAGCTGCCCTCCCGCGTGCTGTCCATCGACAAGCCCACGGCGGACGTGGCGGTGCTCAAACTTCAACTGCCGGCCAACCAGAACCTGCAGTACCGGGCCGGTCAGTATGTGGAATTCATCCTGCGTGACGGCGCCCGGCGCAGCTACAGCATGGCCAATGCGCCGCACCACCTGGGCACGCCACCGGCCATCGAGCTGCACATCCGCCACATGCCCGGCGGCAAGTTCACCGACCATGTCTTTGGCGCGATGAAGGAGAAGGACATCCTGCGCATGGAAGGGCCGTTTGGCAGCTTCTTCCTGCGCGAGGCCTCCGACAAGCCCCTGGTGCTGCTGGCCAGTGGCACGGGCTTTGCGCCGATCAAGGCGCTGATCGAGCACATGGAGTTCAAGGGCATCACCCGCCCTGCCGTGCTGTACTGGGGCTGCCGCAGCAAGGCCGACCTGTACCTGCACGAGTGGGCCGAGGCCGCCGCTGCGCGCCTGCCGCATCTGCGCTACGTGCCCGTGCTCAGCGAGCCCAAGGCTCAAGACGGCTGGACGGGTCGCACGGGCTTCGTCCACCAGGCCGTGATGGCCGACCTGCCGGACCTCTCAGGCCATCAGGTCTACGCCTGCGGCGCACCCATCATGGTGGAGTCGGCCGAGCGGGATTTCACCGCCCGCTGCGGCCTGCCCGCTGACGAGTTCTTCGCCGACAGCTTCACCTCGGCGGCCGACCAGGCCGCCTGACCGCTTCGCCCATACGCTTCACCCGGAGGCCCGCGCATGTTGTCCGACATCGAGATCGCCCAGAAGGCCTCGCTGCTGCCCGTGGCGCAAATCGCGCGCGAACGCCTGGGCCTGCCCGACGAAGCCCTGGTGGCCTACGGGCACCACAAGGCCAAGATCACGCTGCCGCACCTGCGCTCGCTGGAGGGCCGCCCTGATGGCCGCCTGGTGCTGGTGACCGGCATCAATCCGACGCCGGCCGGCGAGGGCAAGACCACCACCACGGTGGGGCTGGGCGACGCGCTGAACCGCATCGGCCAGCGAGCCATCGTGTGCCTGCGCGAGCCCTCGCTCGGGCCGGTGTTCGGCCTCAAGGGCGGTGCGGCCGGCGGTGGTTACGCGCAGGTCGTGCCGATGGAAGACATCAACCTGCACTTCACCGGCGACTTCCAGGCCATCGCGCTGGCGCACAACCTGCTGTCGGCGCTGATCGACAACCACATACACCACGGGAATGCGCTGCGCATCGACCTGCGCCGCATCACCTGGAAGCGCGTGGTGGACATGAACGACCGGGCGCTGCGCGACCTCACCATCGGCCTGGGTGGCCCGGGCAACGGCTACCCGCGCGAAGACGGCTTCGACATCGTGGTGGCCTCCGAGATCATGGCCATCCTGTGCCTGGCCACCAGCCTGGCCGACCTGAAGGCCCGCATCGCGCGCATCGTGGTGGCCACCTCGCTGGACGGCAAGCCTGTCACCGCCGCTGACCTCCAGGCCCAGGGCGCGATGACGGCGCTGCTGCGCGACGCGCTGCAGCCCAACCTGGTGCAGACCCTAGAGAACAACCCGGCCTTCATCCACGGCGGGCCTTTCGCGAACATCGCCCACGGCTGCAACTCCGCCATCGCCACGCGCACGGCGCTCAAGCTGGGCGACTGGGTGGTCACCGAGGCCGGCTTCGGTGCCGATCTGGGGGCTGAGAAGTTCCTGGACATCAAGTGCCGCAAGACGGGCCTGTGGCCCTCTGCCGTGGTGATCGTGGCCAGCGTGCGGGCGCTGAAGTACCAAGGCGGGGCCGACGTCAAGCAACTCTCGGTGGAAGACCTGCCCAGGCTCGAGGCGGGCATCGCCACGCTGGAGCGTCACATCGACAACATGACGCGCGAGTTCGGCCTGCCCTGCGTGGTGGCGTTGAACCACTTCGTGCACGACACCGCGGCGGAAGTGGCGCTGCTGCAGCAAAGGGTGGAGGCCACGGGCGTGCCGCTGGTGGTGGCGCGCCACTGGGCCGAAGGCGGGCGCGGCGCGGAGGACTTGGCGCGCGCCGTGGTGGCCTGCGCCACGCCCCCGGGCCCGGCGCCGCAGTTCCTCTACCCTGACGCCGCCACCTTGTGGGACAAGGCCGAGGCCGTGGCGCGCAAGATCTACCGCGCCGCCGGCATCAGCGCCACCACCAAGGCCCGCGCCATGCTGGAGCGTCTGCAGGCGCAGGGCTATGGCCACCTGCCGGTGTGCATCGCCAAGACGCCCTACTCCTTCACCACCGACCCGGCCATCCGCGGCGCCGTGCAGGGCCACACCATCGACGTGCGCGAGGTGCGCCTGTCCGCCGGTGCGGAGTTCGTCGTACTGGTATGCGGCGACATCATGACCATGCCGGGCCTGCCCGCCGTGCCGGCCGCCGCCTCCATCGACGTGGACGATGACGGCCGCATCGTCGGGCTGTTCTGATCCGGCTCACCTGCCCCACCTTCACCGCTTCGTTTCCATCGCCCGCCGCAAGGATCTTTCCATGACCTCTCGCCGCCACACCCTCGGCCTGCTGGCCGCCGCCACCCTGGCCACCGCCGCGCCAGTGGCCTGGGCCCAGCCCAAGCCCATCCGCCTAGTGGTGCCTTACCCGCCCGGCGGCCCGCTGGACATCGTGGCCCGCGCGCTGGCCGAGCGCGTGAAGGACAGCCTGGGCACCGTGGTGGTGGAAAACCGTCCCGGTGCCGGCGGCAACCTGGGCGCCGATCTGGTGGCCAAGTCCACCCCGGACGGCAGCACCATCGTCATGGGCGCGGTGGCCACGCACGCCATCAACCCCTGGCTCTACAGCCGCATGCCCTACGACCCGCTGCGCGACTTCACGCCCATCACGCTGGTGGCGCAGGTGCCCAACGTGCTGGTGATGAACGCGGAGACGGCCACCCGCCTGAACATCCGCTCGCTGGCCGACCTGGTGGACTACGCGAAGAAGAACCCGGCGCGCCTGAACTACGGCTCTGGCGGCAACGGCAGCGCAGGGCACCTGGCCGGCGAGATCTTCAAGGCCCAAGCTGGTCTGTTTGCCGTGCACATCCCCTACGCGGGCGGTCCCCCGGCGCAGCTGGCACTGGTCAGCGGTCAGGTGGACTTCAATTTCGACAACCTGGCTGCTGCCTCAGCCAACATCAAGTCCGGCAGGCTCAAGGCCCTGGCGGTGACCACGGCGCGCAAGTCCAGCGCCATGCCGGAGCTGCCTACGGTGGCCGAGGCCGGCGCCCGGTTGGGCCTGAAGGACTTCGACATCAGCACCTGGTTCGGCCTGTTCGGCCCGGCCCGTCTGCCGGCGGACGTGACCGCACGCCTGAACAAGGGCTTCGTGGACGCGCTGAACTCGCCTGAGCTGAAGACCCGCATGGCCACGCTGATGGCCGAGCCCTCGCCCACCACGCCTGAACAATTCGCCGCCTTCGTGAAGGCGGAGCTGGCGAAGTACGAGCCGGTGGTGAAGGCCAGCGGCGCCAAGGCTGACTGAGGCCCGAACAAGGCTGACCGAGACCGACCGGAGGCCCCTTGGGGCCCGGTCCGCGCCGGCCTCACTCCCCGAGGTACGCCGCCCGCACCTTGGGGTCGTTCAGCAAGGCCTTGGCCTCGCCTGACATGGTGATCTCGCCCGAATCCATGACGTAGCCCCGGTCGGCCAGGCCCAGGGCGCGGCTGGCGTTCTGCTCCACCAGCAGCACGGTGGTGCCACGCGCGTGGATATCGGCCACGACCTCGAAGATTTTGTCGACCATGATGGGCGACAGGCCCATGGAAGGCTCGTCCATCAGCAGCACCTTGGGCCGCGCCATGAGCGCACGGCCCATGGCCAGCATCTGCTGCTCACCGCCCGACATCGTGCCTGCAAGCTGCTTCGCCCGCTCCTTCAGACGCGGGAACAGGGCAAACACCTTGTCGATGTCAGCCTGCACCTCACCGTCATTGCGGATGAAGGCGCCCATCTGCAGGTTCTCGACGATGGTCATGCGCGTGAAAGTGCCACGTCCCTCGGGCACCATCACCAGGCCCTGGCGCACCAGATCCCACGCGCCCTGGCCCTGGATGCTGCGCCCGGCGTACTCGATCTGGCCTTGCGCCACGGCTTGCGTGCCGGTGATGGCCTTGAGGGTGGTGGTCTTGCCGGCGCCGTTGGCGCCGATCAGACTGACCAGCTCACCTGGAAAGACCTCGAAGCTGACACCCTTGACGGCCTGGATGCCGCCATAGGCCACCTTCAGGCCACTGACTTTGAGAAGAGGTGTGGTCATGCGGATGCCCTGCGTTCTCAATGCGCCTGATGGCCGGCGCCGAGGTAAGCCTCGATCACCTTCTCGTTGCGCTGCACCTCGGCCGGCGTGCCCTCGGCAATCTGCCGGCCGTAGTCCAGAACGGTGACCCGGTCACACAGCCCCATCACCAGCTTCACGTCGTGCTCGATCAGCAGGATGGTGCGGCCGTCGCGGCGGATGCGGTCGATCAACTCGCGCAGCACCACCTTCTCGGTGGCATTCATGCCGGCGGCCGGTTCGTCCAGGGCGATCAGCTTGGGGTCGGTAGCCATGGCACGCGCGATCTCCAGGCGGCGCTGGTCACCGTAGCTCAGCGTGCGCGCCCGGAAGTCCGAGTACTTGCCAATGCCCACGTACTCCAGCAGTTCACGCGCCCGCTCGGCGATTTGCGCCTCCTCACGGCGAAAGCCCGGCGTGCGAAACACCGCACCGAGCAGGCCCGAGTGCGTGCGCACATGCCGGCCCACCATCACGTTCTCCAGTGCCGTCATCTCGGCAAACAGGCGGATGTTCTGGAAGGTGCGGGCGATGCCGGCTTGCGCCACCTGGTGCACCGCTTCCGGGCGGTAAGGCGCACCACCCAATTCGAAGCTGCCTGCATCGGGCGTGTAGAGCCCCGTGATGACATTGAAGAAGGTGGTCTTGCCGGCGCCGTTGGGCCCGATGAGACCGTAGACCTGGCCCGGCTCGATGGTGATGCCGACCTCGCTGAGGGCCTGCAAACCGCCGAAGCGCTTGGACACGCCCGACACCTTGAGAACGGAAGTGCTCATGTTCACTCCTGCCTGCTCAAGCTGCCGACACCGGCGAAGGCGCTGCCTTGCCGTGCTCGGGCGAGGGCCACAAGCCGCGTGGACGCAGCAGCATGATCGAGATCATCGCCAGGGCGATCAGCAGCTGCCGCAGGATGGCCGCGTCCAGCCGGCCGCCAGTGAGTTGTTGGAGCGGCCCGGCCACGTAGCGCAGCACCTCGGGCAATGCCGCCAGCAGGATGGCTCCCAGGATCACGCCCGGGATATGCCCCAGACCGCCCAGCACCACCATGGCCACGATCATCACGCTCTCCATCAGACTGAAGGATTCCGGCGAGACGAAGCCCTGGAAGGACGCGAACATCGAGCCCGACACGCCGCCAAAGGTGGCCCCCATCGCGAACGCCAGCAGCTTCATGTTGCGGGTGTTGATGCCCATGGCCTTGGCCGCGATCTCGTCCTCCCGGATGGCCATCCAGGCCCGACCGATGCGCGAGGTTTCCAGCCGGTGGCAGATGATGACGCTGAACACCACGAGCGTCAGGAACAGGTAGTAGTACAGCGTGACCGAAGGGATGCGGAAGTCACCGATGGTGATGGCCTTGCCGAAGTCCAGCCCGAAGAAGGTCATGGAGTCGATGCGGTCCAGCCCGCGAGGCCCGTTGGTGATGTTGACCGGGTGCTCCAGGTTGTTCATGAACACGCGGATGATCTCGCCGAAGCCCAGCGTCACGATGGCCAGGTAATCACCGCGCAGTTTCAGCGTAGGCGCGCCCAGCAAGGCACCGGCAATGCCCGCCAGAAGAGCCGCCAGTGGAATGACCGCCCAGATGGGGGTGTGCAGCCCGTCGGGGAAACCCGCCTTGATCCACTCGAAGGTCTCCGAGAGGTGCGGCGAGGCCAGCAGGGCATACATGTACGCGCCCACGGCGTAGAAGGCGACGAAGCCCAGGTCCAGCAGGCCGGCATAGCCCACCACGATGTTCAGGCCCAGGGCCAGCAGCACGTACAACAGGGCCAGGGCCATGATGCGCACCCAACCCTGGCCGAACTGCTGCGCGATCAGCGGCAGCGCGATCAGCGCCACGGCGGCGAGCAGGAAGACGACGATCTTCTGGTTCTTCATCTGCAGGCTCCTTGCATCAGGCGCGGTCGGCCACTCGCTCGCCCAGCAGCCCCGAGGGCCGCAGGGTCAGCACGAGGATCAGCGCCACGAAGGCGAAGATGTCGGCGTAGTGGCTGCCCAGCAGGCCGCCGGTCAGGTCACCCAGATAGCCCGCCCCCAGAGCCTCGATCAGCCCCAGCAGCACCCCGCCCACCATGGCGCCGGCCAGGTTGCCGATGCCGCCCAGCACCGCCGCGGTGAAGGCCTTCAGGCCGGGCAGGAATCCCATGGCGTGCTGCACCGTGCCGTAGTTGGCGGCCCACATCACGCCGGCCACGGCGGCCAGCGCCGCGCCGATGATGAAGGTGGCGGAAATCACCATGTCGGGCCGCACACCCATCAGGGCAGCCACGCGCGGGTTCTCGGCCGTGGCGCGCATCGCGCGACCCAGCTTGGTCTTGTTGACCAGCCACAGCAGCGCCACCAGGATGACTGCGGTGGTCACCAGGATCATGATCTGCACCACGCTGATGACCGGACCACCCAGGCTGATGGGTTCGCTGGGCAGCAGGATGGGATAAGGCTTGGGGTTGGGCTTCCAGATGATCATGGCCAGCGTCTGCAGCAGCAGGCTCACCCCCATGGCCGTGATGAGCGGCGCCAGCCGCGGCGCGTTGCGCAAAGGCCGGTAAGCGACCTTCTCGATGGCGAAATTGAGCAAAGAGCACACCACGATGGCGCAGGCCAGCGAGACGAGCAACATCGCCCAGCCCGGCAGGCCTGAATCTGCCAGCAGCGACACCACCGTCCAACTGGTGAGCGCGCCCACCATCAAGACCTCGCCGTGCGCGAAGTTGATGAGGTTGATGATGCCGTAGACCATGGTGTAGCCCAGGGCCACCAGCGCATACATGCTGCCAAGGACCAGGCCATTGATGATCTGCTGAACGAAGGTTTCCATTACCGACCCCTCCTGGGCGTTGTCCGACTCAAGGGCTTGTCCATGGGCATCTTGAACGCAGCAGGAACTGTGCCGCACCAAGGCCGCCGAGACTGCAATGGCGGGAAGCCCGACCCCAACCCCTTGTCGGAATGGGGCGCGATTCTAGGGCCCACGCTGCGCAGGCCCGGGCGTACTGCCGTGGCCTTCGGCTTGACGGTCGGCCAGAGCCCGGGCCCGCTCGTTGGCCGAGCGCAACTGCGCCAGCCGCTCCGCGATACGGATTTCCAGCCCGCGCGACACCGGCTCGTAGAACTGCAGGTCATCCAGGCCGTCCGGCAAGTAGCGCTCGCCTGCAGCAAAGCCGCCCTCCTCGTCATGGGCGTAGCGGTAGCCCTGCCCATGGCCCAGGGCCTTCATCAATCCGGTCGGCGCGTTGCGCAGCCGATCCGGCACCGGCCGCGAGCCATCCTGCTTGACCAGGGCCCGGACCGCCTTCCAGGCCGTGTACACGGCGTTGGACTTGGGCGCCACCGCGAGGTAGACCACCGCCTGCGCCAGCGCCAGTTCGCCTTCGGGAGACCCCAGGCGCTCATAGACCTCGGCCGCCTGCAGGCTCAGTTGCAGGGCGCGTGGGTCGGCCAGGCCGATGTCCTCGCTGGCCATGCGCAGCACGCGCCGGGCCACGTAGCGCGGGTCCACGCCGCCGTCGAGCATCCGGGCCAGCCAGTACAGGGCCGCGTCCGGGTCAGATCCGCGCACCGACTTGTGCAGCGCCGAGATGGCGTCGTAGAACTGGTCTCCGCCCTTGTCGTAGCGGCGAAGCTGTTCGCCCAGGGCGCGCTCCAGCGTCGCTTCATCCAGGGCCGCCACCGGACCGGCGGCCGCGACCGCGTTGTCGTAGGCATTCAAGAGGCGTCGGGCGTCACCGTCGGCATGAGCCACCAGACGGGTCTCGGCCTGCGCGGTGAGCGGCGGCGCGCCCAGCGCCGATCGGGCGCGCTGCAGCAACTGGCGCATCTCGGCATCGTCTAGCGGCCTGAGCACGTGGACCGTGGACCGGGATAGCAATGCGGAATTGACCTCGAAGGACGGGTTCTCGGTGGTGGCCCCGATGAAGGTGAACAGCCCGCTTTCCACGTGCGGCAGAAAGGCGTCCTGCTGCGCCTTGTTGAAGCGGTGCACCTCATCAACGAAGACCACCGTGCCGCAGCCCGTCGTGCGTGCGGCCTGCGCCTGCTCCACCGCCTCCCGGATGTCCTTCACGCCTGCAAGCACTGCGGACAGCACGATGAACCGCGCGTCCACCGCGCCGGCCATCAGCCGCGCCAGCGTGGTCTTGCCCACGCCCGGGGGTCCCCAAAGGATCATCGAATGCAGGCGGTGCGCCTCGAAAGCCACCCGCAAGGGCTTGCCCGGAGCAAGAAGATGCGACTGCCCGATCATCTCGTCCAGGGTGGTTGGTCGCAGCCGCTCGGCCAGGGGCGCCCCAGGCATCGCGGCGCCAGACGACCGGGACCGGGAATTCACAGGTCCGGCGCCGGTCAGGTCGTCATCGAACAGCGAGCCGGCCATTCCCGTTCACTGCTCGATCAGATCGGCCCCGGGCGGCGGCGTGAAGCGGAATTGCTCGGGCGGCACCGCCGCGTTGGGCTTGAAGTCAGGAAACTGGAGCACAGAGCGCTGACCGAATTGGTCCAGGATCTCCAGCGCCACCAGATCCTTGCCGCGAAAACCCAGGCGCATGGTCTGGATGGTGCCGTCGCGCTGGCGGGGTGTGGCTTGCGCCCACTCCAGCCCGTCGCGCGCCGGCTGGGCGCTGAGTTCGAAATCCTGGTCCAGGTTGCCACCGGCCAGCAGCGCCGCAGGCGTGGCCCCCAGCGCCTGGGTCAAGCGGCGCACACTCACCTGGTTCAACTCGGGGTCGTGCAGCCATACCTTCTGTCCGTCGGAGACGATGGTCTGCTCGAAGGGCTTGGCATACACAAACCGGAAGCGGTTGGGACGCTGGAACTCGAAAGTCCCTTGCGACACCTTGCGGCGCTTCCCGTCGGGTGAGGTCACGGTCTGCGTGAACCGGCCCTGACCGCTGCGAACGTTCTGCACGAACTCGCGCAGCGTTTCCACCGGCCCGGCCCACGCGGTCACCGGCACAGCGAGCGCGCCGACCACTGCACCCGCCAGCAGAGCCAGCGTCTGACGGCGGCTCGCTTCAGGCTGCGGAAAGATTCGATGCGCTCGCATGGCCTGCCCTTCACTCGGCCCGCGGCGGAACGAGGATGTCCCGGTTGCCGTTGGTGGCCATGGAGGACACCACGCCCGACTGCTCCATCTGCTCCAGCAGGCGGGCGGCACGGTTGTAGCCGATGCGCAGGTGGCGCTGCACCAGAGAAATCGAGGCCCGCCGGTGCTGCAGCACCACCGCCACGGCCTGGTCATACATGGGGTCGTTCTCACCAGCTGCACCGCCTTCGCCCGCGGCGGCACCGTCGCCACCCTCGCCATCCAGCGTGCCCCCCTCCAGGATGCCCTCGATGTAGTTCGGCTCGCCCTGGGTCTTGAGGTACTGCACCACCCGGTGCACCTCCTCGTCGCTGACGAAGGCGCCATGCACGCGCACCGGCAGGCCCGTGCCCGGCGCCAGATACAGCATGTCACCCTGCCCCAGCAGGGCCTCGGCGCCCTGCTGGTCCAGGATGGTGCGGCTGTCGATCTTGCTGTTCACCTGGAAACTCAGCCGCGTGGGAATGTTGGCCTTGATCAGGCCGGTGATCACATCCACGCTGGGGCGCTGCGTGGCCAGCACCAGGTGGATGCCGGCGGCGCGCGCCTTCTGCGCCAGGCGGGCGATCAACTCCTCGATCTTCTTGCCCACCACCATCATCAGATCGGCCAGTTCGTCGATCACCACCACGATGAACGGCATGCGCTCCAGCGGTTCGGGCTCCTCGGGCGTCAGGCTGAAGGGGTTGGGAATCTTCTGGCCGGCCTGCGCCGCCTCATCGAGTTTGCGGTTGAAGCCCGAAAGCTGACGCACTCCCATGCGGCTCATGAGCTTGTAGCGCCGCTCCATCTCGCCCACGCACCAGTTCAGCGCGTTGCCGGCCTGCTTCATGTCGGTGACCACCGGGCACAGCAGGTGCGGAATGCCCTCGTAGACGCTCATCTCCAGCATCTTGGGGTCGATGAGGATGAGCCGTACATCGCGCGCATCGGCCTTGTAGAGCAGGCTCAGGATCATGGCGTTGATACCCACGCTCTTGCCCGAGCCGGTGGTGCCCGCCACCAGGCAGTGGGGCATGCGCGCCAGATCGGCCACCACGGGTGCCCCCACGATGTCCTTGCCCAGGCCCATGGTCAGCAGCGAGGCGGCCTCGTGGTAGACCTGCGATCCGAGGATCTCGGCCAGGCGTATGGCCTGCCGACGCGCGTTGGGCAACTCCAGCGCCATGGTGGACTTGCCCGGGATCGTCTCCACCACCCGCACCCGCACCAGGCTGAGGGAGCGCGCCAGGTCGGTAGCGAGGTTGACCACCTGCGAGCCCTTGACGCCCGTGTCGGGTTCGATCTCATAGCGGGTGATGACCGGGCCCGGGGTGGCGGCCACCACGCGCACCACCACGCCAAAGTCACCCAGCTTCTTCTCGATCAGACGGGAGGTCATCTCCAGCGAATCGGCCGTCACGGACTCCTGCCGCGCGGGCGCACCGTCCAGCAGATCCACTTTCGGCAGCCGTGTATCGGTCAGTTCCACGAACAGCGGCTGCTGCCGCTCCTTGGCCACACGCTCAGACTTGGGCACATCCACCAGAACAGGCTCGATGACCAGCGGCACTGGCGTCGGTACCTGCAACTGGTCCTGCACCTGGAGTTCGCGCTCTCGCAACGCCTGCTCACCGATTCGAGCGTCCTCCTCCAGCTCACGCCGCTCCCGCCTGCGGCTGCGCAGACCGTCCAGGAGGGCCCCGAGTCGATCGGCCACGTCCACCCAGGAAAAGCGCAGCGCCATGGAGGCCCCGGCCACGAGCAACGCAATCCAGAACACGCCGGAGCCGGGAAAACCCAGCCAACGCATGGAAAGCGAGCCGAGCAGATGGCCCAGCACGCCCCCGGCCGGGCCTGGCAGGTGCGACTCCAGCCGGTACAGCCGCGACCACTCCAGGGCGCAACTGGCAGCGAGCAACATCGCAAGCCCAGCCCAGAACAGCGCGCGCTGCCAGGGTTCGGCGGCAGACCGCTCCTGGCCGGGAGGTGTCCACAGGCTGCGCGCCACGGCGATCCCCCAGCCCCGGCAGGCGGCCACCCAGACCCACCACACGGAAAAACCGGCCACGAAGTAAGCCAGATCCGCAAACCAGGCCCCCAGGGCACCCACCTTGTTGCGCAAGCCTGCACCTGACGCCCCGGAGGTGCTGAAGCCCGGGTCAGAGGCGTGATGCGTCACGAGAGCCAGGGCCGTCAACAGCAGCAGCACGCCCGTCAGCACCAGGCGAAGCCTAGCCAGGCGATGCATTGCCGTTGAAGGCGCCACGGTCATGCCCAGACCTGGGCCCTCAAGCGCCTGTCCATCGGCTCGCAGAGATCCCAGGGGAAAGGTCATGTCCTCATTGTGGCCCAGGCCCCCCGCGGACAGACGGCCTGGGCGGTCAGCCCTGCCGTGGGCATCAATCGTCCATCAGGTGGCTGCGTACCAGGACGGAGCCGTCCTCGAGGGTCTGGATGGAACCGCGCTCTTCCAGGCTCTTCATCACCCGGCTGACCATCTCGCGCGATGCGCCCACCAGCTTGGCCAAGTCCTGACGGCTCACACGGCGCCTGATGATCTGCTGTCCGTTGTCGGCTTCCGACATGTTCAGCAAGGCACGCAACACCCTCTCGTAGACGTGCAGCAGCGCCAGCGACTCGATCTGGCGATTGGCTTGGCGCAAACGCCCCACCAAGCCATGCATGATGGCAAACGAAAGGCTGGTCCTCTCGGGCAGGCACCGTTCAAGAAAACCCCTGGACAGGACCAGCGCGTCGCACTGCACCTCGGTTCGCACCGTGGCCGAGTGCAGACCGTTGTCGATCATGCTCATCTCGCCAATGCAGTCGCCCGGCTTCAAGGTGGCCAGGATGACCTCCCGGCCCCGATGGTCTGAGGTGAGCAC
>JBILSM010000161.1:0-5661 GCA_044372085.1 Rubrivivax sp. | reverse complement strand
CGTCTGCCGTGTAGAAGGTGGTCATGTCAGGGGCGTTCAGGGCGGCGCCGGCCTTCATGCGCGCCACCAGATCGGGGTTGGCCAGGAAGGGGCGACCAAAGCCGATGAGGTCGGCCCGGCCTTCGGTGAGAGCCTTCTCGGCGCTGTCGCGATCAAAGCCACCGGCCAGGATGAAGGGGCCCTTGAACAGCGCGCGCATCTCGGCCTTGAGGGACGCAGGCACGGCCGGCGCACCCATGGCGGAATGGTCCAGCACGTGCAGGTACATGAGCTGCAGGTCCGACAGGGCCTGGGTCAGCGCCTTGAACTGGGCATCCACCTCGTCGAAGGCGCCCGTGCCGTTGAACACGCCATAAGGCGACAGGCGGATGCCCACGCGGTGGGCGCCGATGGCCTGCGCCGCGGCCCGGGCCACTTCCAGCACGAATCGGTTGCGTCCTTCGATGCTGCCGCCGTAGCCGTCGGTGCGGGTGTTGACGTGGGGGTTGAGGAATTGCTCGAGCAGGTAGCCGTTAGCGGCATGCAGCTCCACGCCATCGAACCCGGCCTCGATGGCCAGGCGGCTGGCTTGCGCGAACTCCGCCACGGCCTCGGCAATCTCGGCCTCGGTCATGCCTTGGGCTTCGGTGTGGGGCTGCATGCCTTGCGCGTCGGTCCACATCTGGCCCGGGCAGACGCCGGTCACCGCGCTGAGCACACGCGCACCCGGGGGCAGGTTGGCCTGGTGCGTCACGCGGCCGGTGTGCATCAGTTGCACCACGATCTTGCCGCCCGCGGCGTGCACCGCATCGGTCACCAGCTTCCAGCCTTGCACCTGCTGGGCGTTGTACAGACCCGGGATGCGCGCATAGCCCAGGCCGTTGGGCGAGGGTGTGGTGCCCTCGGTGATGATGAGGCCGGCCGTGGCGCGTTGTCCGTAGTAGGTGGCCATGAGCGCGTTGGGCGTGGCCGCCTGCACGGCACGGCTGCGCGTCATGGGGTTCATGACGGTGCGGTTGGCCAAGGGGAGAGAACGCAGGGAATAGGCATCAAACAGCATGAGGAGTCCTGTGGTGTGAAGGAGGCCGGGAAGCCCGTGGCCCGAATGATCGCCAGACACGGGCGCGTTCGGGTGCAAGCCAAGTCAACGGGGCATTCGAAATTCCAGGAGGTCGGCGCGGACGAGGGCCGGCTTCGGGGCGCTGCAGGTTGGGTTTCACGGGGCGGGCCGGACCGGCAGCGCCACCACCTGCTCGTCGGTCACCGGATAGAGCGCCTCGCCGGCCGCGGCTTGCACCATCGCACCGCCGGTGAACTCCCCGAACGCAGGCAGCACCAGCACGCCGTCGGCGCGGGCGTGGAAGCAGGGCAGCCGCAGCGCATCGAAGCCGCGGCCCAGGCGGGTGACCGGGTGCAGATGGCCGGCCACGGCAACCAGCCCTTCTGGCCTGGGCGTGGCGGGGTCGTGGCACAGGACCAGGCCGGCATGGAGCCAGGGCTCGGCCACCACGTCGATGCCCAGGGCACCCGGGGGATCGCCGGCGTGGCTGTCGTGGTTGCCGCGCACGAGGGTCAGGGCCAGGCCCGCGTGGCACTCACGCCAGCCCTGCAGGGCCTGCAAGGTGGCCGGCGCGCGGCCCGAGGCGGCGTGCAGAAAGTCGCCCAGGAACACGATGCGCCGCACACCAGGCAGGCCGCTGAGCAAGTTGTCCAGGCGCGTCAGGTTGGCCTCGGTGGTGCCCCGAGGAACGGGCACGCCCAGGCGGCGAAAGCTCGCCGCCTTGCCGAAGTGGACGTCGGCCACCAGCAGCAGGCCCGCCTCGGGCAGCCAGGCGGCGCGCTGGGGCAGCAGCCACAGCCTGCGGCCGTCAGGCAGCGCGTGGCTTGCGGCGCCGGCGGGTGGTGGATGGGGGCGCATCGGCCGGGGTGGTGGGGCGCAGCGCGGCTTCCATCTGCGCCAGCAGGCGCTGGACGCGCTGGTTCAGCTGCTCGGTGGTGACACGCTCACGCAGGCGCTCCACCATCAGCGGGAAGGCAAAGGGTGTGAAGCGCTTGGGGCGGGTGAGGCAGATCTGCCCAGCCTGGGCCATGCGCGCCAGGCAGCGCTGCAGGCGCTCGACGTCCAGCTCCTGCGCCAGGGTCTCGGCCTCCGCCTGGGCCAGCAGCAGGTTGCCCGGGTCGTGCTGGCGGAAGACGTCAAAGAACAGCTTGGCCGAGGCCTGCACCTGGCGCGCGCTGCGACCGGCGCCGGGGTAGCCGGTGAAGACCAGCCCGGCCACGCGGGCGATCTCTCGAAAGCGCCGCAGCGAGAGCTCGGTGGCGTTCAAAGCCTGCTGGATGTCGGGCACCAGATGCTCCTGGCTCAGCAGCCCCTGCGCCCACGAGCCCGGGCCGGCCGGCTCCAGCAGTGCGGGCCAATCGAAGGGCTGGCGCGAGAGCAACTCAAAGCCATGGTCGTTCATGGCCAGGCTGAAGGTGCCCGGCTGCTGGCGCGCAGCGCGCCAGGCCAGCAAGGCGCCCAGGCCGATGTGCACCATGCGCCCGGCCAGGGGGTAGCCAAACAGGTGGTGACCCTCGTCGGACTCGATCATCTCGAACACGATGCGCCCGGCGCAAGGCAGGGCAGACTGCTCGGCCTGCAGCGCCAGCAGCGGCGCCAGGGCGCGCAGTTCGGGCTCAGGATGGGCCGCCAGCCGTGAAGTGGCGTCGCCGCCCGGCCCCTGCCGCAGGAGGGTATCGGCCTCGCCCAGCAAGTCCAGCGCGGTGTCGGCCAGCTCGCTGGACAGCGGCATCTTGCCGCCCTGCCACACGGGCACGGCGCCCTGGTTTCCTGGCGCCTTGGTGACATATGCGGTGAGATCGCGCACCCGCACCAGTTGCAGCACCCGGCCGCTGAAGATGAAGCAGTCGCCCTCGCGCAGGCCGGCGATGAAGCTCTCCTCCACGCTGCCGATGCGCCCGCCGTTGAGCCACTGCACGCTCATCGCCGCGTCAGACACGATGGTGCCGATGCTCATGCGGTGGCGGCGCGCCACGGTGGCGTTGGCCACGCGACAGACGCCGTCCTCGTCGCGCTTGATACGGTGGTGCTCCGGGTAGGCGGCCAGCGAGCTGCCCCCGTGCACGGTGAAGCCCAGGCACCAGTCGAAGGTCTCACGGTCCAGGTCGCGGTAGGGCCAAGCGGTCTTCACTTCCTCGAACAGCGCATCCGGTTCGAAGCCCGGGCCGACGGCAAGCGTCAGCAGGTGCTGCACCAGCACATCCAGCGGCCAAGGCGGGGCCTGGCGGCTCTCGATGCGCCCGGCCGCGGCGGCGCGGCGCGCGGCGGCGGCCTCCAGCAGTTCCAGCGCCTGGCTGGGCACCACCGTGACGCGCGAGGGCCGCCCCGGTGCATGGCCCGAGCGGCCGGCGCGCTGCAGCAAGCGCGCCACGCCCTTGGGCGAGCCGATCTGCAGCACGCGCTCCACGGGCAGGAAGTCCACCCCCAGGTCCAGGCTGGAGGTGCAGACCACGGCCTTGAGCTGCCCGGCCTTGAGCCCGGCCTCCACCCACTGCCGCACCGAGGGATCCAGCGAGCCGTGGTGCAGCGCGATGAGGCCGGCCCAGTCCGGCCGCGCTTCCAGCAGCGCCTGGTACCAGAGCTCGGCCTGGGAGCGGGTGTTGGTGAACACCAGGCTGGCGGCACTGCCCTCCAGCTCGGCCACCACCTCGTCCAGCAGCCGCAGCCCCAGGTGGCCGCCCCACGGAAAGCGCTCCATCGTGGCGGGGATCAGGCTGTCCACCGTCAGCGCCTTGGGCAGGGCGCCACGCACGGTCACGCCGTGCGGCCCGGCCAACGCCTCGCGGGCCTCGGCCAGGTTGCCCAGGGTGGCCGACAGGCCCCATACCCGCAGCCCGGGGTTGCAGCGGCGCATCCGAGCCAGGGCCAGCAGCAACTGCGTGCCCCGCTTGTTGCCCAGCAGTTCGTGCCACTCGTCCACGATGAGCACCTGCACCCCACCCAGCACGGCCTCGCTGTCGGCCAGGGCCAGCATCAGGCTCAGGCTCTCGGGCGTGGTCACCAGCGCCGGGGGCCAGGCCTTGCGCTGGCGGGCCTTGGCCGCCGCGGCGGTGTCGCCCGTGCGCTGCTCCACGGTCCAGCCCATGCCCAGGCCGTTGGCGGCGGCCTGCAGGGCCAGTGTGGTGTCCGCCGCCAGGGCCCGCATGGGGGTGATCCACAGCACGCGAGGGCCACCATCGGCCGGGGCGGGCGCGGCGCGGCACACGGCCAGGGCGCCCAACCAGGCGGCCAGCGTCTTGCCAGCGCCCGTGGTGGCGTGCAGCAGGCCGCTGCGCCCGGCCGCCATGTGGGCCCAGACCTCGCGCTGGAAGCCGAAGGGCAGCCAGCCCTGGGCGGCGAACCAGCCTTCGGCGTCGCCGGCGATCACGCTCCCCGACGAGCCCGTACGGCGCGGCGCGGCCGCCTTCGGCGTGGCGCGGCGGGCCCGGGCTTTTCGCAAGGCCGCGAGCTGGGTGCCCACGTGGGGGCCCGGCGGCAACGCGTTGGCCGCGCTCACATCAGGCCCCAGGACCAGCGCGCGACCGGTTCGGCTTAAGCCGTCAGCAGCCGCGTCATGCGCTGCACATGCGCAGCCGGGTCTTCCAGCTGCCCGCCCTCGGCCAGCACGGCCTGGTCGAACAGCAGGTGCGCCAGGTCGTCGAACTGGGCGTCGGCCTCCAGCTTCTTCACCAGGGCGTGGCCGGGGTTGACCTCCAGGATGGGCTTGGACTCGGGCGCGGCCTGGCCGGCCTGCTTGAGCAGGCGCGCCAGGTGCCCGCTCATGGCGCCGTCTTCCACCACCAGGCAGGCGGGGGAGTCCACGAGGCGGGTGGAGGCGCGCACATCCTGGGCGCGGTCCTTCAGTGCGACTTGCAGCTTCTCCAGCACCGGCTTGAAGGATTCGGCAGCCGCTTCGGCCTGCTTCTTCTCTTCTTCGTCCTGCAGCTTGCCCAGGTCGAACGCGCCCTTGGCCACGCTTTGCAGCGGCTTGCCGTCAAACTCTTGCAGGTGGCTGAGCATCCACTCGTCCACCCGGTCGGTCAGCAGCAGCACCTCGATGCCCTTCTTCTTGAAGACCTCGAGTTGCGGGCTGCCCTTGGCTGCGGCCAGGGTGTCGGCGGTGATGTAGTAGATGGCCTCCTGGCCCTCCTTCATGCGGCCCACGTAGTCGGTGAAGGACACGCCCTGCTCGTCATTCGCAGCCTGCGTGGAGGCAAAGCGCAGCAGCTTGGCCAGGCGCTCCTGGTTACCGAAGTCCTCGCCCACGCCTTCCTTGAGGACGGCGCCAAACTGCTTCCAGAATTCGGCGTACCTGTCCTTCTGGTTCTCGGCCACGTCTTCCAGCATGGACAGCACGCGCTTGGTGGAGCCTTCGCGGATGGCCTTGACGTCGCGGCTTTCCTGCAGCAGTTCGCGGCTGACGTTCAGCGGCAGGTCGGCCGAGTCGATCACGCCCTTCACAAAGCGCAGGTACACCGGCATCAGTGCCTCGGCGTCGTCCATGATGAACACGCGCTTGACGTACAGCTTCACGCCGCCACGCTTGTCGCGGTTCCACAGGTCGAACGGCGCCTTGGCCGGCACGTACAGCAACTGCGTGTACTCGGTGCGGCCTTCCACGCGGTTGTGCGTGTAGGCCAGCG
>JBILSM010000160.1:0-5688 GCA_044372085.1 Rubrivivax sp. | reverse complement strand
TGTGCCTTTCGTCCGCACCGGCAACCTCGTCTTCGTGTCGGGCCACATCGCCAAGCAGGAGGGCAAGGCCTGGGTGGGCCAGCTGGGCCTGACGATGACCACGGCCGAGGGCCAGCAGGCGGCGCGCGCCGTGGCCGTCGATCTGATGGGCACGCTGCAGGCCGCAGCGGGCGATCTGGCACGCGTCAAGCGCATCGTCAAGGTGCTGAGCCTGGTCAACAGCACGCCCACCTTCACCGAGCACCACCTGGTGACGAACGGTTGCTCCGAGTTGCTTCAGCAGGTGTTTGGTGTCGAGGTGGGTGCCCATGCGCGCTCTGCCTTCGGCGTGGCGCAGTTGCCGCTGGGGGCCTGCGTGGAGATCGAACTCATCGCCGAGCTGGCGTGATCGCCGCGTCGCCCTCGCGTCCTGCGCACCGTCATGCAAAGCCTGTTTGAGCGCCCTGCGGCCGTGCTGCTGCTGGTGGCCGGCGTCAGCCTGGCGGCGATCGGTGCCGCGCTGGTGTCGCAGCACGTGTTCGACATGCAGCCCTGCCCCTGGTGCGTGCTGCAGCGCGTGGTGTTTGCCGCCATCGCCCTGGTGGCCCTGGCGGGGGCCTGGCTGCCGCAGCGGCTTGCGAAAGCCGGCGCGCTGCTGGCCACCGGCCTGCTGGCCGCCGCCGGCATCGCCGCTGCACTGTGGCAGCACCTGGTGGCCAAGTCTTCGTCATCGTGCAACCTGACGCTGGCCGACCGCATCGTCAGCGGACTGCAACTCGATGCCCTGGCCCCGGAAGTGTTCGCGCCCCGGGCCTCCTGCGCCGATGCCGCCGTGAACCTGCTGGGCCTGCCCTACGAGTTCTGGAGCCTGGGCCTGTTCGCGGCGCTGGGCGGGGCGGCCGCCTGGACGTTGGTGCGGCTGTGGGCACCCGCAGGTCCCGGCAGGGGGCGACATCAGGGTAAGCCTTGATGCCACGCCACGAGCAGAGTGCTACGGTTCCTCTCGCGTGAGCCCGCCCCCCGGGGAAGGCTCGCCAGGGGGGACACCAATAATGGGCACACAAGCCTCGTCCACAAAGACCGACGACGACGAACAGATGGTGAAGGCGTTCATCCATGAGCGCTTCATCGAACTGTTCCTGAGCCAGAACAAACGCTCGCAGCTGAGCCTGATGGGGGCGGCGGTCTTCATCTTCCTGACCTGGTCGCTCGGCAGCCGTTCACCCTGGGTCGTCGGCTGGCTGCTGTGCGTGCTGTTGTTCGCGCTGTGGCGGCTGCGCTGGACAGCCGCGGTGCTCCAGGCGCAGGGGGGCCGCCACGCCGAACTCAAGATTGGCCTGCTGATGGGCGGCGGTGGCGTGCTGATGGCCGTGTCGATCCTGGGCTTTGGCGGCATGAGCGATATGGGCCACGCTGCCGTGTCCATCATCCTGCTGGCCGTGGCCACGGGCTCGGTCATCAGCACCGCGGGCTACCGGCGCGTGTTCCTGGCCTATGCGGTGCCGATGCTGGTACCGCTGGCGGTGGGCTGGGCGCTCGCTCCGCACGACCCCGCCGAGGCCACCATCCATTGGGGCCTGAGCCTGCTGATCCTCCTCTACCTGGCCTTCCTGGTGGGCGTGGCCCAACAGCAGGCCGCGGTGTTCGAGGATTCCTGCCGCATCCGCTTCGCCGAGAAGAAGCTCAACGCCCAGTTGCAGCGTGCCCTGGAGAACGAGAGCGAGGCGCACCGGGCCAAGACGCATTTCCTGGCCGCCGCCAGCCACGACCTGCGCCAGCCCATCCACAGCATGAACGTGCTGGTGGCAGCCCTGAGCATGCGCCCGCTGGACGAGCGCGGGCAGCAGATCACCCAGTTGCTGGCCAATGTCAACAAGACGCTGGCTGCACAGCTGGACGCGCTGCTGGACATCTCGCGGCTGGACGCCGGCACGGTGGAAGTGGCCCACCGACCGCTGCACCTGGACCGCCTGGTGACCGAGCATTTCCATCTGATGGAGAACTCCGCGCGCGAGCGCGGGCTGCGGTGCACGCTGCAGGTGGACGGTCCGGCGCCGGTGTGCACAGACCCCGGGTTGCTGCTGCGCGTCATCAGCAATCTCACGGACAACGCCATCAAGTACAACCGTCAGGGGGGCGAGGTGCGCCTTCGCGTCTGGCGCGAGGGCGAACAGGCCTGCCTGAGCGTGGCCGACACGGGCATCGGCATTGCCGAGGCCGAGCAACCCAAGGTGTTCCGCGAGTTCTACCAGGTGGACAACGTGGAGCGGGACCGCACCAAGGGGCTGGGCCTGGGGCTGTCCATCGTGCAGCGGCTGTCGGCGCTGCTGGGCCTCCAGGTCGGGCTGGTCTCCACCCCCGGGCAAGGCACCGAGATCACCCTGCGCATGCCGCTGGAGGCGCAGTCGGCCACGCCAGCCGCCCCAGCCGCCGCCGCCACCCCAGACGAGGGCCCCGCTGAGCAAGCCCTGAGCGGGCTGCGCGTGCTGGTGGTGGACGACGACGCGCAGGTGCGCCAGAGCATGCAAATGCTGCTCACCGAGGTGGGCTGCCAGGTTTATCTGGCCACAGGGACCGCCCAGGCCTGCGAGATTGCCCGCCAGCACACCCTGGACGTGCTGCTCAGCGACATGCGGCTGCTGGCCGGTGACGATGGCCTGAAGGTGCTGCAGTCGGTGCGTGCCTTGCAGCCCGGCCTGCCGGCCGCGCTGATCACCGGCGAAACAGGACCCGAGCAGTTGCGACTGGCGCAGGGCGCGGGGGTGCCCCTGCTGCACAAGCCCGTCCAGCTGGACGCCCTGCGCGGCGTGCTGCCCTCCGGCGCCCGACTGCACTGGCCGGCCAGCACGGCACCGGCACCGGCACCGGCAGACCCTGCGGCCTGAGCGTGCGACACGGGTTCCCCTCATGTCATTGAAGCCCCTGCTCGGCCACGGTCTGCACGCGCTGTGGTCAGCCCCCGCCGCGCCCGGGTCTGACGGCGGTCGACCACAGCCCTGGGACGTGGTCATCGTCGGCACCGGCTACGGTGGCAGTGCCGCAGCCGCCGCACTGGCGGGCTGCAGGGTGGCTGATGAGCGCGGCGGAGATCGGCCCATCCGCTTGTGCATCCTGGAGCGCGGCCAGGAGTGGCGTCCCGGAGACTTCCCCTCCCGGATGGCCGATCTGCCCGGGCACCTGCGCATCGGCCAGCAGACCACAGGCGAGGTGGGAGGTCAGGCCGAAGGCCTGTTCGACGTGCGCGTGGGCGATGACGTGATGGCCCTGGTGGCCAACGGCGTGGGCGGTGGCTCGCTGATCAACGCCGGCGTGCTGCTGGAGCCGCAGCCGAACGACCTGCGCCGCGCCCACTTCGCCACGCAGGTGCGCGGGCTGCAGCAGGCGGGCTGGTACCAACGAGCCCGCAGCGCGCTGGGGGGCGAGTTGCAAGGGCGCCTGAACACCATCGCCCTGCACCCCGAACACGCCAGCAAACCCCTGGCCAAGGCCCAGGCCCTGAGAACGCTGGCCGGACGGCACCTGCCGGTGCAAGAGGTGCCGATGACCGTGGCCATGACCGCCCGGCCCAACGCCGCCGGGGTGGAACTGCCCGGCTGCACCCTGTGCGGCGACTGCATGACGGGCTGCAACGTGGGCGCCAAGGATTCGCTGGACGTGAACCTGCTGCGCCAGGCCGTGGACGCCGGGGCGCAGCTGTTCACCGGCGCCAGCGTCAGCCGCCTGCGGATGGCAGAGGACCGGGAAACGAAGCCGCGCTGGACCCTGGAAGTGCTGCACACCCGGCCCGACCTGCAAGCGCGCGAGGCCGGCCCGCTGGAACTGCACGCGCACCACGTCATCCTGGCCGCAGGCACCTTCGGCAGCACCGAGATCCTGCTGCGCTCCCGGGACACCGGGTTGCCGGTCTCGCCACGGCTGGGTGAGCGCTTCTCCTGCAATGGCGACAACATTGCGGCGGTGCACCGCCTGCCCGAGGCCGCTCATCCTGGCGCCGACGAGTCCACCGACCTGGACACCCGCAGGGTGGGGCCCACCATCACCACGGCCATCGCCTTTGGTGCACAACCCCAGCGTGGCAGCCGGCCGTTCTGGCTGCAGGAGTTCTCGGTCCCTGGCGCCATGCGCTGGCTGTTCCAGCAGATCGTGACCACGGGCCACGCCGCGCACCAGTTGCCCCAGGCCGACCTGACGCGCCACGGGCCGGGCGCGGACCCGGCGGCCGACCCCGCCGCCGTGGACCTTGAGGCCATGGAGCGCACGCTGCTGGTGGGCCTGATCGGTCACGACGATTCGGACGGGGTGCTGAAGTTACCTCATGCGTTCACGTCGCCACCGTCACAGTCGCCACCATCTCAGTCGGCAGTGGCATCGTCTTCCCAGGCACCCGCCCTGGGCACGCTGCGGGTGCACTGGCCGCAGGCGAGGTTGTCCCCCACGCTGGACACCGCCAGCGCCGCTGCACAGCGCCAGGTGGACCATCTGCGCAGCCTGCGACAGGAGGCTGCCCAGGAGGACGGGAAGGTGCACGTCGACGGCCCGCACTGGGTGCCCAACCCGATGTGGCGCTTGCTGCCTGATGAGCTGAGCATGCTGACCGCCCAGCCGCGCGGGCCCGTCCTGACCGTCCACCCGCTGGGGGGCTGTCCGATGGGCGAGAGCGCCCGCGACGGCGTGGTCGATGCCTGCGGGCGTGTCTTCGATGGTCGGGACGCCCAGGGCCTGCGGTTGTTGCCGGGCCTGGCCGTGCTGGACGGCGCGATCATCCCCGAGTCCCTGGGCGCCAACCCCTCGTTGACCATCGCCGCGCTGGCGCTGCGCGGCGCCCAGGCGTTGCGCGCCGACTGGGGTCTGATCACGCGGCCCGCGCCGGGCCCGAGCGCGGCGCAAGGACCTGCCGCCGCACCCGCCCTGCCCAGGCCCATGGGGCCTCCACGCCCGCCCCTGCCCGGCCAGACCCGCCCGCAGCCCACCCTCATCGGCGTGATCGAACGCCTGACCGGACCGGTCTGGCTGGACCTGGGCGACCGCCCCGGCGGCGCGCGCCCGTGGGTGGTGGAATGGACGCTGGAGTACCAGCCCGCGCGCCTGGACGCCCTGGCCGCCACCCTGGACCGCCGGCTGCAGGTGGACGAGGCGTCCGCCCACAGCCGCGTGCGCTTGTACGAGGCCACCACCTGGGAAGATCGCGGCCTGGCCGGACAGGCCGATGAAGTGCGGCACCGCCATGCGGTGCTGGAGGCCACGGTGTCGGGCAGCCTGCGGTTCCTGCACCGGGAGGACTCCTTCGCACTGCAGCGCATCGCTCGTGGCCTCAGGGCCTGGGTGCGCCACCGGGGCCTGCGCGATCTGTACCAGCGGTTCACAGACCCCGGCCCGCAAGTTTCCGGCGGGCTCGGCTCCATGGTGACGGGCCTGCTGCGCACGGCCAGCAGAGCCGGCGAAGTGCGCCGCTTCGACTACGACCTGCGCGTGGAGGAAGTGCTGCGCTGCACCTTGAGCGGTGCCGATGGCCGCCCGTCAAGAGCCTTCGTCCGGGGCGATGTGCTGCAGGGCCACAAGCGCCTGACCTACGCAGTGGCGGGCAATCCGTGGCGACAGTTGACCGAACTGCACGTCACCCAGATGCCGGGTATGCCGGCTTCCGGGCCGCGGTGCGGCGGCACCCTGGTGCTGGACCCCCGCTTCCTGGCCGGCCGGCAGACCCCGCTG
>JBILSM010000064.1:0-17509 GCA_044372085.1 Rubrivivax sp. | reverse complement strand
GCCGTGCAGGTGGGCCTGCTCACCGTCTACGACATGTGCAAGGCCGTGGACCGCGGCATGGTCATGGGCGACATCCGCCTGCTGGAAAAGCGCGGCGGGAAGTCGGGGGATTGGGGGGTGGCGGGTTAACCATCCGCTGCGCCGTTGCAAGCGGCTCCGCATCCTGCAAGCCCGGCTACCATGGCCCCCACGCCAGCACTGCTCGCAGCCACCACGCCTCCGCATCTGTAGAAACCGGCCGTCGCGCGCATCTGTGTCGAGCGGGACATCCGCAGATCGACACTGTTCGGCTCCCGTTGAGAGGCACTCACGGGCCCGGCAGCGACATTTGGAACCAGTTAGCACGGCGCGCCTTCAAGGTCTGCTGTTGCCGTCGGGAATGTCGAAGCGGTACCCGACGCCGTACACCGAGGCGATGCAGTCCCCGTCACCACGCACCGCGTGCAGCTTGCGGCGCAGGTTCTTGATGTGGGTGTCGATGGTGCGATCGCCCACGTCCCGGGACTCGACGTGGCCGCTTTCCAGCAACTGGGCCCGTGAGAACACTCGTCCAGGGCGGCTGAGCAACTGCCTGAACATCCTGAACTCCAAGGGGGTGAGGGTCAGCCACTGACCGTGCCAGGCGATGCGCAGTCCTGCATCGTCGACCTGCCACGGCCGGGTCCCCTGTGACACCCTGCCTTCGGCGCGGCGCAGCAGTGCCTGCACCCGGGCCATGACTTCGCGCGGGCTGAAGGGCTTGCACACGTAGTCATCGGCGCCGCTGTTCAGACCCAGCAGGCGGTCGAGCTCGTGCACCCGCGCGGTCAGCATCAGGATGGACAGGTCGCTGAACTCGCGCACCGCCTTGCACAGGCTCACGCCGTCCAGCCCCGGCAGCATCAGGTCCAGGATCAGCAGGTCAGGCGGGGCGTAGCGGATTTCCGACAGCGCCAGCTGGCCGTCAGCCAGCCGGGTTGCAAAGTGCCCATCGTGGCGCAGGTAGTCCACCAGCAGCTCGGCAATGCCGGGATCGTCTTCCACAACCAGGATACGGCGCTGGGCTGTCATGTGTGGGGGCTTTCTTGCGGTGACGATCCAGCGGCCTGCCGCGGCAGTTTCAGCGTGACGCGCAGACCGCCCAGGTTCGAGGCGCAGGCGGCGATGGTTCCGTCGTGGGACTGCGCGATGGCCTGGCAGATCGCAAGTCCCAATCCGCTGCCAGCCCGGCGTCCGTTGCGGGCCAGGTCGCCCCGGAACAGGGGCTCGAACACTTGTCCCAGTTGCTGCGAGGGCACACCCGGGGCACTGTCGTCCACGATGATCAGCACCCGGGAGCCGCTGGCCTGCAGCCCGATCAGGATCTTGCCGGGCGCGTCCGTGTAGCGCAGGCTGTTGTCCACCAGATTGCCCAGCAACTGTTCCACCCGGCCTGCGTCCCAGTGAACCGGCAGATTCGTCAACGCTGCAGGCAGGGACAGCGTCAGTTGCAGGCCCGCCGCTGTGGCGCGCGGCTCGAAGCGCTGGGCCAGTTGGCGCAGCAGGGTCACGGCATCGGCAGGGCCGGGGTGACAGGGCAGTGCCTTGAGATCGGAGACGGCCAGCAGGTGCAGGTCGTCCACCAGCTTGCCAATGCGAAGGACCTCCTTGTGCAGCGTGACGATGGCATCGGGCCCGAGCGGCCTGACGCCGTCGTGCAGGGCCTCGATCTGGCCGCGCAGCACGGTCAAGGGCGTGCGCAGTTCGTGGGAGATGTCCGCCAGCCAGCGCCTGCGCGCACCTTCCAGTCGCTCCAGCCCTTCGGCCATGCGGTTGACATTGCGCACCACGTCGCCTATCTCGTCGCCGCGCCCGGTCAGTTGCGGGCCCTCGGGCACCCGCACGGTCAACTCGCCTTGAGCCAGGCGCTGTGTGGCGTCCTGCACGGCCGCCAGGGGCCTGGTCCACTGCTGCGACAGCACGGTGGCCGTCAGCAGAGCGAGCATCACCAGCCCGCCGGCGGTGACGGTCATCACGCGGTACTGATCCAGCAGAAAGCGAGTCTCTCCCAGATCACGCTGGATGTCGGCCTGGTGCAGGCGTGCGGTCGCAACCACGCGGTCCTGGACGACCACCGGCCGATGTACCGTCGCCTCCGCCCCCGCCTCCTGCGCAGCCCCGGGACGTCCCAGCAGCAAGCGCCCGTCCAGCCCCACCACCTGCACGCGTTCAGGAAACGGCAAGGGTCCCGCCGGCAGGAGGGGGCGCAACGGATCTGACGGGGGCAGGGTTCCAGGCTCGCGCCCATCGAGTTCCCTGAACAGGCTGCGCAAGTCCAGCCTGCCTTGTTGCAGGGCGTCCAGGCCGCCATCGCGCGAGGCGGCGGCCTGGATCAGGTTGACCAGGCGCTCCAGGTGTTGCACCTCTCGTTGCGCGAGGTAGTTTCCGAAGCCGTCGCGCAGGTTCCAGGCGGTCAACCCGCCCAGCACCAGGACGGCCGCGACGGCAAAGGCCAGCAGCGCCAGAGACAGGGTGTGAGCGAGACGCAATCGCATGGGGTGCGGAACAGGCTTACCGGAATTGGACCAGCAGATGGTGAGTGCTTTGTGAGGGGGCTCTCATCATTGCTCCACGGTGCCGCACCAGATTCGGGCGATGGCCTGAAACCTCACAGTTTCTCCCTCAACACCCTGTGCGAGCCGCCGAATCCATGGTCGTGAGAACTGCAGCAGCTTCTCCTGGTCTGCAGCCTCACTCGCACATCGTCCATCACAACCAAGCCATTGGAGTCCATCATGATGTCATCCCTTTCCGGTCCCGGTACCGGCTTGCGCCCATACCTGTCGCCCCAATACACAGCTACCGGGCCCTCAGGCGTCCAGCGCACCGCTGAACCTCCGGCGCTGAAGGCCGACTCCTGGGACCAGGTGTCGGCAGGCAAGGGCCAGTTCAACCAGGCTCAATTGGCCTCCGCCATCGTCACCTTGTCGCCCGAGGGTTCCCGGCTCTCGGAGGCCGAAGCCAAGACGGCGGCCAGGCATCTGTTCGCCACGATGGACAGCGATGGTGATGGATCGGTCAATCAGAGCGAGTTCATGGCGGCGGCCGACAAGACCTCCGGGCGCGCGAACAGTGGCGGAGCTCGGGGCCCCGGTGGTCCTGGCGGGCCTGGCGGTCCTGGTGGTCCTGGCGGTCCCGGTGGTCCTGGCGGGCCAGGGGGTCCGGGCGGACCGGGCCCGAGTTCCGGCCCAGTCGGCCCCGACAAGTCCAGCGCCAGCAGGCCAGGTGGTTCCGCAGCGGCCGACACCAACTTCGATCCTGCAGACGCCAACGAGGATGGGGCGGTCAGCGCCGTGGAGCGCATGGCCTATGAACAAAAGCGGACATCCTCCGCGCTGGCTGCCGATTAGGACGGCAGACTTTCACCGCTACCGCTACCGCTACTGCCACCGCCCAGACCTTGGGGGCTCAGTGGCGGCGCGCTGCATCCCGAATGAGCAAGCCCCGCGCCGTTCATCGTGCCCGGCCTGCGGCTGCGAGTGGCGAGAGTGCAGCGTGGCATCGCCGCTGCGAAGGCTGCCGAACTGCGGCCCCGCCTTGACCCCCCCGCAGTGACTGAGCGCCCCATTGCCCCTGCGACTGATCCGGCGTACGCCACGTTGCACGCACGCACAGTCCCTTCGCACGGCGGCCTTTCCTGCGGCAGCGGACACATTGTGAGCACACGGTGAGCATTTCCCGACACGGGCTCCAAACTGCGGCGGAATACTGGCCCCCAGCGGCGGGGCCATGTCGCTCAGCCTGCCGCGTCAACCAGACCATGAACGACAACCAAGGATCACCGCAGCCTCGGAACGGGTGCGGCCCAGACGAGACTGAAAGCATGAACCAGCAGCACCTCAACCACAGGAAAGCGATGGCGCCCGCCACGACAGACCGCCCGCGCCCGCTGCGGGCATCGACCTTGCTGAGCTCCTGTGCGCTGGCCATGGGGGCTATCGCCGCCTGCGGCGGCGGGGGCAACGCCTCGGGTGCTTTCCCACAGGCGGGCGGCTCCACGACTGCCGGCGTCCTGTGCGACTACAGCAGCAGCGTGTTCAACAACAGCGCGTCGGTGAACGCCACGGCCACCGCAGCCTGGACCTGCAGCGCGTCGCAGCGGGTGCTGACCGGCAACGGTCTTCCTGACCACCCGGTGGGCACCTTCCCCAACAGCGGCAATCCGCATGCCATCGCGGCGCAGTCGGTCTCCTTCTCGGGGCCGCTGAATCCGGCCCTGGACAGCGCGGCCGTCTTCCTTCTAGGCCCGAGGGGGACCGGCTACGCCCTGAACGGCATCAAGATAGAGGCCGGTACGGGCGGCATGGCCACCTGCAACGACAGCGGCAGCGCCTGCTCGCTGAACGGCAGCCTCGGCCCCTGGGTCATTGAGGCGCTGGGGCAGCAGGCCTTCAACTTCGGCCTGGACGACCACAACGGCCATGTGCAGCCCGGCGGTTTCTACCACTACCACGGCGTCCCGAAAGGCTTCGTCGACCGGCTGGGCAAGGGGGTGTCCATGACGCTCATCGGGTGGGCGGTGGACGGCTTTCCCATCTACGCGCGCTTTGGCTACAGCGCTGCCGCTGACGCCAACTCGCCCCTGAAGCTGGTGCAAAGCAGCTACCGCCTCAAGGTCGTGCCTGACGCCAACCGGCCCGCCACCTCGCTGTTTCCGATGGGGACGTTCCAGCAGGACTACGAATACCTGGCCGGCCTGGGTGACCTTGACGAGTGCAATGGCCGCACCGGGGTCACACCCGAGTTCCCGAATGGCATTTATCACTACTACGCCACCGACGCCTATCCCTATCTGCAGCGCTGCGTGAAAGGCCGACTGTGAGGCTGCGGCCGGGGCGCGTGCTTCAGCGGGCCCTGCAGCATGCAGGGCGATGGGCTTTGCTGTGGGCCTTCTTCCTCGGTGCGCCGGTGGCGCAGGCCCATCTGATCGAGGCACAAAGGGGCACCCTCAAGCTGCTCGACAAGGCGGCCTATCTGGTGCTGTCGATCCCGGTCTCGGCCCTGGGCAAGGTGGATGACGATGGTGACGGGGCGCTGTCGCCGGCCGAACTCACCGCCCATGCCGACGTCATCCGCACGCAAGTGAGCGCCGGGGTGCAGTTGCTGGGCCCGGACGGCGCGTTGCCGCTGCACCTGTTGATGTTGGACGCGACGCCGCCCGAGGGCTCGCCCGGCCCTGGCTCGCGGCATGTGGTGGCGATGGGCTGGTTTGATCTTGGCGGCAGCCCGGTCGTGCCCGGGCTGGACAGCGCCGCGCTGCACGACCGCCTTCGCATCCGCTTCCAACTCTTCGGCACCGAGCCCGCGCAACGCGAACTGGACCTGACCATCACCCGCCAGCAGGACAAGCAGTGGGTGCGTTTCACGCCCGCGCGTTCTGAGCACCGGGTGCTGCCCTCGGCCGGCGTCCTGTGGGCCGACCATGTCCGCATGGGCATGGCGCATGTGCTGCAGGGCGCGGACCATCTGCTCTTCCTGCTGGTGGTGCTGGCCGCCGGCTGGGGCTGGCGCACCCTGCTGGCCGCCCTGAGCTGCTTCACGGGCGGCCACGCGCTGACGCTGGCGCTGAGTGTGTGGGCCGGCTGGTCTGTGCCAGCGGGGGTGGTGGAGCCGGCGGTTGCCGCCACCATCGTGGGCATGGTGGCCTTTGACCTGTGGTCCCGTCGCCAGGCCCAGGCCCGCGCCACGACCCAACGCCTGGCCCTGGTCTTTGTGTGCGCCCTGGTGCACGGCCTGGGCTTTGCCGGCGCCCTGACCGACCTGACCCGCTGGACCCCGGGCAGCCCTGAGATGGTGGCCGCCCTGATCGGCTTCAACCTCGGCCTGGAGGCGGCCCAGATCGGCGTGGCGCTGCTGGCCGGTGCCGTGGTGCGGCTGCTGCAGGCGGTCATGGGCCAGGGCGCGCACCGCTGGGCCTCGAGCGCGGCCTCGGCCGCGGCACTGGTGGCGGGGACCTGGTGGTTCGTGGAGCGGCTGGTGCTCCAGGCTTGAAGCGCCCGCTCAGGGCGGTGATGGGGCACCGCTCCTGGCCGGGCAGACTGGGTCGCGGCGGTACAGCGCAAGTCCTGACCGACGGGTCGGCGGACCCTTGTACCGTCCCGCGTCGTGGGTTTGCCCGGGTGCCTGTAGCCGCTTGCCTGCACCGCATGGTCCGCCGCCGCGGCTGCGCGTGGGTGCGTTTGGGGATGTTGGGGTGGGCTTCGAGCCTGCTTTCAGGACGCCTGCGGTTCAAGCCGGTTCAGGCTGGTCTGACCTTGCGGGGCCGGCGCGTCCTAGCCCGGATGATTCGCCAGGCGCGGTGCTGTATGCAGCCTCCGGCCGCCGTCGCTGCTAAGGTCTCCGCCGGTGAAATCAGCTTGGAAGACGCGCCGGCCAATGCGCCCGAAATCGACCTTCGCGTCAACCCGTTCAAGTCATCGGTCATCGCCCCGATCTCGCGCACCGGCTCCTCGCCAGCGGCTTGGGCCAAGTGCCGCGGCACTGCCACCCAGTGACTCGACGCCCCGATGTCTATGCCCGTAGCATTGGGAAATACCTCGTCTTCTCGCTTGCGCATTGCCATGCTCTGCTCCACCATTGTTGATGAACGGCAGCGCCATGGGAAGCGTCGAGTTCGACTCAATCTCACAAACGGGACGCGGCTCGCGCCGCCCGCCACTGTCGCCGACGATTCCCGGACCATGCTCACAAGCGGGCTCGCTAAAGCTCGCACCAATGCTGGGTCGGTAATGACGGCGCTGCCGTTCGCCTTGTAGCGCAGCAGCGCACCCGTTTCTTCGCGAACGCCGAGCGCGGTCTTGGGCCTGGGATGCTCAGAACTTGTATGTGGCGACCAGCACGCCGCGAGGCTTGTCGATCCGGCGCAGACGGTCACCTTCTTGAACGACGAACAGCGCAGGTGTGCGCACCTTGGCGCCAAGCCATTGGGCCGAGAGTTCGAAGCGCGCAATCTTCTTCGCCATGCTCAGGGAGTAGTCCGAATAGCTGGCCTCGGGGAAGTTGCGCACGATCTGTCGTCCCGCGTGCACGGTCAGTGACAGGTTGTTCCCAAGGTCGAACTTGTAGTTGGCCTCAATCAACCAGCTGCCGCGCGACGTCTGGTCGCCACGCCCGAAGCAGTTGAAGGTGGCGGTAGGGTCTGAGGAGAACTGTGCCAGCGTACCGCAGACGCCACCGGTGCTGGCACCGACGAAGTTTTTCGACGTGACGGTCGAGATTCGCGTTTCGAGCGCGCCCCACCCGATCTCCAGGCCGGCGTAGGACGAGTTGTAGTTCGTGCGGCGGAAGTCGGTTGGCGCAAACGTCTCCGGATCCAGCGAGTGCGGAGCGTCGAACGACGCACCGGGGTAGAGGTCTGCCGCCAGGCCAATGCCGAAGTGCCATCCGTCCGGATCGCCGAATCGATAGCCGCCGGCCAGACTGATGCGGCTGCCTCGCCCGCCCAGGTACTGGCGCGTGCTGACGCTGCTCAACTCCGCGAAACCGGTCAGGCCGCTCTCGTGCGCAACCAGCACCGCCGCCCGGGCGCCGGGCCGCAGCAGCGATTCCGAGACGCCTCGGTTGCGCATATCCGAACGCACCTCGACTTCGGTCTTCATGGTGACAGACTCGATATCCTGCGCCAGTGCGGAGTGGACGCCTAAAGCCAGAATCACAGCAGACTGAAACTGAATCTGGTAGACCGATCTCATCACTTGTCTCCTTGTTGACTACGAAGGTCGATCTCTCGCCGCCTCAGGGCTTCTTGCAAGTGGGCGCGGTCGGCAGCGAGTTCACGCGTGTCATGCGTTCGGTTTCGCCGAGAGCCTCAACGCCGATGTAGGCCCGAATCTCGAGCACCCCTCCCTTGACCCGCAAGGTCCCGCGGTAGCGCTTCTGGTCTCGCGGGTCGAAGACCCAGCCATCGCGCCACGCATTGCGTTCGAAGCCATTCAGCTCCAGAACGCGCAACCCGCAGGTGTTGTTCGGGGCGTTGGCTTCGGCGTCCCAGACCACGGTCGCGCACTTGGCGCCGGGCTTGTCCGCGCAGCTTGCCACCTGGATGACCCCGTCCTTGGCAGCAGTCCGCCAAAGGCCGTCGACCTCGGCGCCACTGGCCCGGGCAGTCATCGTCGAGCAGGCGCACAAAAGTGCAAAGGCCAATCGCGTGCAAGGTCGCATGAGCATGTCCCTGGAAAGCCAGCGTTCAATGGGAAGGGCCGAGCGACGGGTCCCGCCCGTCCCGCGGCGCCATGGCGCTGGCCGCGGCTGGAATGGGGGCGCCGACCGTCTTCGCCAGCGACGCCAGGTACTTCATGTATTCCCCGTGGCGAACGGCGACCTTGTGCCGCTCGTTGCGAACGTAGCGCACTCCGCCGTTCAGTTCAGGCGCGGGAACGTTGCGCAGCTGATCGATGCGCCGATGGCCGGCCGCACTGCGGCGCCGGGAGTCGAGATAGCCTGCGATGACCCGGCCTTGGTACCAGGCCGGGACATTGAAGCTTCCGTCGTTGACGTACAAGCCCACCATGAACAGGTCGTTGCGGCCGGGAACGAACATGTGCGCCCAGAGGTCCGGGTAGGTTTCGTTCCAGTTCAGCAGGGCCTTGTCGATGAACGGGTAGTGGTACCGGTACCCGGTCGCCCACACAATGACGTCGTACTCCTCGCGGCAGCCATCCTTGAACTGCACTGTCCGGCCCTCGAGCCGGTCAATATCGGGCCGCACCTGGATCTGGCCCTGCGACAGGTGGTAGTACAGCAGGCTGTTGATGACAGGGTGCGTCTCGAACACCCGGTGGTCTGGGGCCGGCATGCCGAAGCGTGTAATGTCTCCGTAGACTCGTCGGAGCAGCCACTTGCTCAGCGCCTGCTGCCAGCGCATCGGTAGGGGCGGGTTGCCGTAGCGCGCGGCGTACTCGTCGGCCGGCATGCCGAAGACGTGCTTGGGAATGAAGTAGTAGCCTCGCCGCACGCTCAGGCTGGTGTGTCGCGCGTGGGTAGCGGACTCCACCGCGATGTCACAGCCCGAGTTGCCCGCACCAACCACCAGCACGCGCTGGCCCTGCAGCACATCAGGGCGCTTGTAGTCGTGCGAGTGCAGCGTCGCCCCGGTGAACTCACCCGGGTACCGCGGCATCTTTGGGTACCAGTTGTGTCCGGTGCAGATCACCACGTTGGCGTAGTGCCGCGCCGCACCATCGGAAAAGTGCGCATTCCAGCCTTGCGCCAACGGCTCCAGCCGCGTTACTTCGGAGCCGAAACGAATGTGCTGCCGTAGTCCGAAGTGCGTGGCGTAGTTCCTGAGGTAGGCCAGCGCCTGGTGGTGGTTGGGATAGTCGGGGTAATCTGCCGGCATCGGAAGGTCCGGGAACCCGGACCGCCGGCTCGACGAGATGAAGTGCACCGAGTCGTAGATGGGGCTGTCGGGGTTGGCGTAGTCCCACAGGCCGCCCAGGTCCTTGTAGCGCTCGTGCACTTCGAAGGGCAACTGCAGGGTTTGCAGGTTGCGGGCTACGGCTAGGCCAGCGGCACCGGCGCCGATGACCAGCGTGCAGTCGGTGTCTGGCATCGTGCACCTCAGGCCGGTCGGGTCGCCGCCTTGGCGGAGGAGGCTGGGTCGCGCGCGAGGCCGCGCTGAAGCTCGTCGACATAGCGAGCCGTGAACCGCCGTAGCGGCCCCTCCACCAACGAGTACGGTCCCGGCCGGTAGGCTGGAGAGGTCACACCGCGGTGGTTGTCTTCGGCGAGTCTCTTGTCCTGCTCAGTGGTCACCCGCCACATCCAGGCCACCTCCTCAGGCTTGTAGTCACGGCCAGGTTCCGCGCGCTGATCGACCAGCCAGGTGACCACCACCTCCGTGCTGCCGGCATTCACGGGCGTGAATCGGAACACCGTTGCGTGGTCGTTCGCGGCACTCACGAAGTGCGTGGCCCCGAACGCAACCACGGACTCCCCGCCGTCGTACTGCAGGAAACCGCCCATCAGCGGCGCGACGGGGGCGCCGTCGCGGCTCAAGGTGCGGAAGCCTTGCCGGATGGGCTGACGGTAGACCACCACCTCCTGCTCGTGCGGCAGCGAGAAGTCGTGCGGGCCGGTCAGGTCGGGCGCCGTAACGAGCGTCGAAGCCCAGGCCCGCGCAAATTCCTGGTAAGCCTGCAGCGACTCGGCCTTGCCGGACGAGTTGCCTTGAGCGTGGGCATTCACGCTGCAGTATTCGGGATGCGTTGGGGTGCAGTGGTAGCACTCCAAAAAGTTCTCGCTGACCAGCTTCCAGTTCGCGGCCACGCGGTAGACCTCACGGTGCGCCACGCGGGCCCGGTCCAGGCCGTGCAGCGCGTACAACTGGCCGAGCAGAAGCGCTGGGCGTTCGATGTCCTTGGGCGTGGCCGAGAGGCTGACGTACACCATGTTGGCGATCACGCGGACCTGCAAAGGCCGCAGGCCGTGTGCAGCGGCGCTGAACTCATCGTCCATGGCCCGTGCGTGCTGGAGTCGGCCGTGCAGGTCGAAGCTCCATGCGTGGTACGGGCACACCAGACGCGTGCTGTGGCCCTGCTCACCCAGGCACACCATCGAGCCGCGATGCGGACAGACGTTGTGGAACGCGCGGACCGTGTCGTCGTCGCCGCGCACGACGACGAGGGATGCCGCGCCGATCTGGTGGGTGATCCAATCTCCTGGCCGGGGCAGCCTGCTGGCGTGATCCACGAAGTGCCAGCCCGGGCCGTGCAGGTGCTCCATCTCAGCCTGGAACACGTCCTCGCGCAGATACAGGCCCTGGGGCAGCGACCGCCCCGGCACGAACTGCTCAAGAAGAGCCGGCAGCGGCGAAGGCGCACCCCAGGCCAGCGCCACGGTGGCAGCGGAACGGGGAGTCGGTGCTGGCGTCCCGATTGGTGTCGGTAGCGTGACCGCTACGGCCGCTGACTTCTCGTCTGGCGTGACGCCGTCCACTGGGCTGGCCGCTCGGGCCGCCTCGGCCAGCCCATCCAGGCCTTCGTTCACCAGCTTGCGGACAAAGCCGGCGAAGGGCCGCATCGGGAGGCCCAGGTCGATCTGCACCCGCACGTGGCGGGCATCGACGGCAAGTTCACCTTTCAGCGAGGTGCCGCGAAGGTCGCAGCGGTTGCCGCGCCACGTGGCCGTCAGACCTTCGCGGGCGGCCAGCTGTGCGACGAACTGTTGGGCAAGTTCCAAGGCGCGCCTTTCGGCTAGGCTGTGCGCGCGCTCGACGTCTATGGTGGCCATCTCGTCTATCTCGCTTTCTCCAATTCAGATTCGGGGTGCCCACGCGCTGGCGGAGGTGGGAGCCGGGTGTCGCTGTGCCAGCGCGAGCAGGCCGGATGCGAACACGCTCAGGGCCAGCGTCGCCACGCCAACGCCAGCAAGGCCTGCGGTGCTGTCGATGAGCGCACCGCCCACCCAGGGGCCGGCCGCCATGCCCATGAGCGCGAGCCCCGAGGCCACGCCGGCGAGGCGACCGGCTGGATCGCGTTCGGCCGCGATGCGCATGACGCCCGGCAGGGCCAGGCAATACATGAAGTTGTAGGCCACCACGCCGGTGATGCCAGCTACGGGCGTGCGCCACGTGATCGTCCCGACCGCTGCCGCGGACATAGCGACGATGGACGCAAGCGCCAGATGCGTCTGACGGCTGTGGTGCCGCTGCGCGGTCAGGACCGAGACCAGCGCACCCGCCAGCCCCAAGACCAGCGCCGCCGCCAGCACGCCGCCGGCGGCGTCCGAGGCCACGCCACCCGCAATCAGCGCCTGCTCGGCATAGGGCCAGTAAATCCCCTGTGCAAAGTACCAGGCGAAGTTGCCAATCAGCACCGACCCGCCAGCGACGAGTGGCACAGCGGGCGCGATGCCGGTCTCTATCGAGGTCGACGCGACGGTCTCGGACCTGCGAGTTGGTTCGGGCTGCCCTGCAGCGCCAAAGAACAACAAGGGCAGGCAGGCGACGAAGCCCACCGCATAGCCCGCCAGGGTACCGCCTTGCGCAGCGCCGACGTCGGCCAACGCAGCCCACACACCGGTGGCAACGCCGCTCACCAGCGTCGCCCACGCGAAGGCGCGCCCTGGCTGATGCGCCTTTGCCAGTTGGGTAACCCCGGCCGCCAGGGCCAGTCCGTACGCGAGACCGGCAAGAGAGCGGCTGGCCAGCAAGGCGGGCACGCCCGACCCCATCAGCAGGGTCAGGAGCGCAGCCAATTGCAGGCCGAGCACAGCCCATGGCCAAGATCTGGAGAGTCGGGCCTCCGGCCTGAGCCCGGCACGGATCGATGCCACCATCGCACATGCCGCCAGGGCCGACAACTCGGTGGTGGCTACCAGGCCGGCTTCAGTGGCCGATAGACCGTCGCCCATGCGCAGACTTTGCACGATGATGGGCTGTACGGCCGCCGGCGCTGTGCCCACGGTCATCGCCCAACTGGCGGCCAGAAGGCGATTGCGGTTCATGCGCATCCGTGCGAGCCGGGAGTCCGTGCCTGCGGTGTCATGCCGGCCGGCGGGCAGTCTGCCCTTGCAGCACGCCCTGGTATGACACGAACAAGCGGGGCAAGAACCACAACGGCGGAAGCACGAGCAGGAGGTTCGCGGCCCACCACGCCATGTCGAAGTCGCGCGCAAAGGTCCAGTACGACAGCGCCATGAACCCGCTTGCAAAGGTGAGGGCCAGCGCCACCACGGACAACAGGTAGGCCAGTTCCAATCTGCCGCGGCGAGCGGCCGCCACTGCCGATAGACCACTCGCCGACAACAAGAGGTCGAGCGGCAGGAAGGACCAGTTCCACGCGACCACCTGCGGCACGTGATAGTCCTTGAAAGCCCAGTCGATTGGGATCAACCCAAGCGCCGTCACCGTCCAGTAGACAAGAAATCCGACGTCCACCAGGACCAGATAGGACGTCAGCGAGCGGGAGAGCAGTGGGGGCATGGCTTCTGGGCGCGGGTTGGGGGTTTCGCTTCCCTGGTGCCGCCCTTCGACGGCTGCACGAGGAGGGGATTCATGCGCTAGATCATCACTGCATGCAGGTCGAGCCGATGGATAATCTGCGGATGAAGAGTGGGTCCCGGCCGGCCAAGTTGTTGCACTCAGACGGCGCCGAGGCGCCAGATTGGTCGCAGCGCGCAACGATCACGCCCCTCGCACTGCGTGCGCTGCTGGCGGTGCTGCTGGAGCGCGGTGTCGATGTGGAACGGCTGTGCCTGGGTTCCGGAGTCACGCCGCACCAAATCAGTCAGCCGACGACGCTCGTCTCGCTGCGCCAGTGCTGCAGCCTGATCCGGCGCTCGCTGGCGGTCACTCGAGACCCGCAGCTCGGACTGGAAGTCGGCAAGCGCGAGTCGTTGACGGCGTGGGGGCTGGTCGGATTCGGGATGATGGCCTGCCCGACTGCGGAGTCCGCGCTCCACTACGCCCTGGCGCAACAGGCCAACGCCGGAGCCATGCTCGACTTCGAGTCTGCCACTTCGGGTCGCGAAACCTGGGTTCGGGCGAACATGCGCTTGGCGGCCCCCGACCTCGAGCCCTTCATGGTCGACGAGGCCTTCGCAAGCCAGCTGGTCGTAGCCCGTCAACTGCTTCAGGCACGGGTGCGGCCTGTGCGGGTGGAACTACGCCACTCGCGGCGCCAGCGTGGCGCCTACCTCGAGTTCTTCGACTGCTCCATGCATTTCGAAGCGGACTTCAACCGGATCGTGTACCCGTCACAGTTGTTGGCTCAGCCTATCGCGGAATATCACTTTGACGTCGCGTCGCACATCCATGCGCAGATCGAAAATGCTCTGCCTAAAGCGGAACCGCGGGACGAGCTGATCGAAAGTGTCCGGCGCGACCTGTCGGCCACGCCGGGTGAAGTCCCGAACATGGGGGAGGTTGCAAGTGGGTTGAACTTGTCGGAGCGAACGTTGCGCCGCAGTCTGGCGGCGCATGGCACGAGTTACTCGAGGCTGGCGGATGACCTCCGGCGTGAAGCCGTCCTGACGGCCTTGTTTTCGGGGCAATCGCTCAGCGCGATCGCGACGCACCAGGGGTTTGCCGACTGGCGGGCATTGAAGCGTGCCTTCAAGCGGTGGACTGGCCAGACACCGCGCAGATGGCTTCTGACTCAGGCGAACGGCCGCGAGTCTGATGCCGTGAAGGCAACGGAGGGCCGCCCTGCCATTGAACCCTGAGCATGGCAGCCACTGGCAGTCGTCGTAGCCGGCGCCGCAGCGCCCCTCGACGTCGATCTCCATCAGGCGCTGGGCCATGAACTGCACCATCTGGCGCAGCACGTCGACGTCTTGGCCCTTCTCGGCCAGATCGGCCAGTGTCATCATGGGTGCGGTCATCGTGGATCTCCTTCTGATCCAGGTGGATGGGTCGCACCTCAACCTTATCCGGGACCACGATGGCCACCCCAGACGGGACGGCCGCCGACGCGCGGCAAGCCGCTACGGGTTATGCCCTACGGGCTCCACCCTTCTCGGCTTGCCGCGTACTGAAGGACTTACACCACTTCCTGGGACACGAGCCCTGTAGCCGCTTCCCTGCACTGCACGGGCCGCCACCGCGGCCGCGCGTGGGTGCGTTTGGGAATGCTGAGGTTGGCTTCGAGCCTGCTTTCAAGACACCTGGGGTTCAAGCCGGGTCAGGCTGCCCTGACCTCGTTCGGCTGGCGCGCCCTGGACGTTGAGGGCGGGCTGCAGTCCGGGACTGAGTGGAGTCGCCCGGGTCACCGGGCTTGCCTTCCGACATGCGGGTCGCTCCTGTGGAGGCCCAAGAGAACTGCGGCCGTCGGGGCGGCCGCAGATGGGCGCTGTTCGGCTCCCGGTTGAGAGCCGCTCCCGGACCCGGCAGCGACATCGATCTCCCGCTGGAGTTCAAGCCCGGTGGCGTTCCCGGACGGCTCGAACCGAGCGCCGTCGAGATTGAACGGGGGCAGTTGTTCCGCGCAGGTGGAGACGCTGGGCCGCACCGGCGTGGAGATGGAGGCGCTCACCGCCGTGCAGGTGGGCCTGCTCACCGTCTACGACATGTGCAAGGCCGTGGACCGCGGCATGGTCATGGGCGACATCCGCCTGCTGGAAAAGCGCGGCGGGAAGTCGGGGGATTGGGCCGTGGCGGGGTAGTCGGACGGCAGGGTTGGCGCCCTGAGGCTCCAGATGGGGTTGCAGGCAGCCCACGCTGAACCAGTCCTGTGCGCTTTCTCCGCCCGCTTTGCGCTGGTCGGAGATCACCCACGCCATCCCACCCAGGATGGCGAGCGACCACAGAGCCAGGCGCACGGCCACGGGTGTTCGCTCAGCAAGGCCACGCTGCCCAGTGCCATGAACCAGCGGCAGACACCAATGCAAGGCTTCGCGAAGCTGGCGCTGTACCCCTGGAGAAAGCTCATGGAAGGCGCGATCTCCTGGAAGCCTCTATGAGATCAACAGCCCTCGGTCCGCATCCCTGATGAGATGTCTCTGGACCTGTCGTCGTGCGGCCTCCTGGCGCGACCGACAGGTAAGTTGTCGGTAAGACCACCGGATAGACGATGCCTTCCAAGGCGTCGGGCCACACCGCTTCTTGCGGTCACGACGGCGCCGAGCGCGGTCGTTCCGGCCGCTGGTCCATAACGTTCGAAGGCGTCCTGTCGATCTGGCGTCCGAACCGCAAGGCTTCCATGCCTTGCTGCTTGCGAGGAGTCGAATCATGAAAATTCTGAACGGGCTGCTGTTGCTTTTCGCGGCCCTGCTCGCCGCCTGCGGTGGCGGCGACAGCGGCCCCAGCCCCCGCGTTGTAGCCCTGAGCGAATTTCACCGTGCGGTGGCAGGCCACCGGGTGGTCGAGGTTGCGGTGCCCGGCGCCGACGGCGCGCGTCTGGCGACCTATGTCTACCTCCCAGCCCAGGGCGACGGGCCATTCCCGACGCTGGTCATGCGAACGCCCTACGACCTGCCGATCACCCCGGTCAGTGGCTTCCCGGAGGATCATGCCAACGCCGAGACCGAGGCTCGCGCCGAGGACGTCGGCTGGACCGAGGCCACCGACCGCGGCTACGCGCTGGTGGTTCAGGTGATGCGAGGTCGGCTGCAGTCCGAGGGCGTGTTCAGCCTCTTCCTCGAAGACGAGGTGGGCGACGGCGAGGCCTTGATCCGCTGGGTGGAGCGGCAGCCCTGGTCGAACGGACGCATAGGCATCTTCGGCGACTCGGCCAGCGGCGTGGCCTCGCTGCAGGCGGCGGCCTCCGGACGCTCTTCAATCAAGGCGGTGTATGCGCAGGCCACCTCACCAGACTTCGTGGGTGGGGTGATCTTCCCAGAGGGTCGCGTCAAGTGGGAGGCACTGCTGCCGTTCGTGCTGAACCAGGCCGCCGAGAACGGCAAGGACCACGACGCCAAGCTGGGTCTGACCGCCGCGCAAGTCGCTGCGCTGAAGGACCAGGCCGGCGATGCCCTGCAGGAGATGTTCGGCGCCGTCGAGGCCGGTGATCCGTCGCAGTCGGACTGGTGGACCCGCGCCATCACGCCGGACTTCCCCATCGTCAGCCAACTGTATCCCCGCTGGGCTGAGTTCCTGACCACCGCGAGCAACCCCGTTACGCGGGCCGCGCTGGACGTGACCGACCGCATCCGTGCGCCGGTCTTGCACGTGTCGCTATGGCACGACTTCTTCCAAGCCAGCGCATTCAAGGCTTTCGGCCGCCTTCAGGGCACCCGCGGCGACCAGAAACTCATCGTCCTGGACGGCACGCACTACGACGTCGACGACCCCGAGCTGTGGCCATTGCAGCCGATGTTCGAGTGGTTCGATCACTGGCTGAAGGGCGAGGCCAACGGCGTGCGGGACTGGCCGGCTGTGCAGTACGTGCTGGCCGGACAGCCAGAGGGCCCGCTGCGCAGTTCGCCGGTGTGGCCGCCTGCGGGGACGTCATTGGCGACGTCGACGTTGACGGTGCCCCCGCGTGCGCTGACCCTCAACCCCGCCGCGCCTGCCCCCACCCTGGGGGGAAGTCATCTGACGCTCAGCTCGGGCATGCTGGATCAGCGGCCACTGCTGGAACGCGCCGACGTGGTGGAACTGCAAGGCGCATCGCTGGCTGCCGCCGCGCTGCTGTTGGGCACGGCTGAGGCGGAGCTGACCGTGCTCCAGGCCGGCGCTGGCGATATTGTGATCAAGCTGGTTGATCGCCGGCCTGACGGTGAGGTACGCCTGCTGCGCGAGGCAGTGGTCGCGCTGGGCGGCGCGGGTACGCTGCGTGTGAGTTTCGCGCCGCTGGCCTATGCCTTTGACGCCGGCAGCGCACCGGGGCTGGTGATGGCGGGGGCATCGCTGCCGGGCTACCGATCCGTGTCGGCTCCACTTGCTGGCACGGTCCGTCTGGCCAGCGCAAGACTGGAGCTGCCGGTGGCTGCCCAGTGATGACCGCCCCAACCCCAAGGGCGACACGGCGGTGCACGCTGTCGATCATCGTCCCCGTTTTCAATGAGGAAGAGGCACTTCCGGCGCTGCACCGCCGGTTGGTGCAGGTCCTGC
>JBILSM010000159.1:0-5763 GCA_044372085.1 Rubrivivax sp. | reverse complement strand
GATGAGCAGATGGATGGCTTCACGCGGACGCCGCGATTTCCTTGCTGCCTCGGCGGCTGCCGTCGCGCTCGGCCCGGGCGCCGCGCTGGCGCAGTCGGCCTGGCCTGACAAGCCGGTGCGCTTCGTTGTCGGATTTCCACCTGGAGGGGGTGTGGACGTCATGGCCCGCATCGTCGCCCAGCCCTTGTCCGAAGTGCTGGGCCGGCAAGTGGTGATCGACAACAAGCCGGGCGCCAGCAGCAACGTGGGCATGGCCGAGGTGGCGCGCTCGGCGCCGGACGGCTACAGCATCCTCATCGGCCCCACCACGGTGGAGACGGCCAACCCGTCCCTGTACAAGGCGCCGGCGAACCCGGCCACCGACCTCGTCCCCGTGGCCGGCATCGGGCGGTACCAGTTGCACCTGATCGTTCGTCCGGGGTTCCCGGGCCGCAACGTGGCCGAGCTCGTGGCGTTCGCCAAGGCCAACCCGGGCAAGCTGACCTATGCCTCCGCCGGAGCAGGCACCACCCCTCACCTCATCAGTGAGCTGTTCCTGCAGGAGGCGGGCATCCAGGCGCTGCACGTGCCCTACCGCGGGTCCGCGCCGGCGTTGCAGGCTGTCATGGCGGGAGAGGCTGATTTCGTCATGGACCCCGGCATCTCCTTCCAGCACGTCCGCACGGGCAAGGTGCAGATGTTCGGCGTGGCCAGCGCCGCGCGTTCCAAGCAGTTTCCTGATGTGCCGACCATGGCGGAGGCCGGCGTGGCGGGTCTGGACTTCGACACCTGGGTGGGCTTGTGGGCGCCCACGGGCACGCCCGAGGAGGTGCGCACCAGGCTGTCCAGGGCCGTCGGGCGGGTGCTCGCCCAGGCTGACGTCCAGCAGAAGATGGCCGCGCTCAATGGCGAGGCGGTGTTCCTGGATACGGCGGAATACCGGCAGCTCCTGGGGCGCGAGACCCGGGTGTTCTCCACCTTGATCCGCACGCGCAAGATCCTTGCCGAGTGAACGCACCGGTCTCCGGGCTCCCGTCACCGCACACCCGCGCCACGACATCGATACCCATGGCAACGACACTGCACCAGGCCTTCGAGGAAGCGCGCCGTCGTTCGCCTGGCAAGGATTTCCTGGCGGAGTCAGCGCTGTCGGGCGGACGCAACTGGACGTTCGAGCAGGTGGGCGATGAGGTCGACCGCCTGGTGGCGCGCTACGCCCGCACCGGCTGGGGCGCGGGTCATCGGGTGGCGCTGGGCGTGGGCAACCACCCGCGCCACTTCTTCCATTTCCTGGCCCTGAACAGCCTTGGAGCCTCCATCGTCCCGCTGAATCCCGACCACCGAGGCGGCGAGATCCGTTACGCGCTGTCGCATTCGGGGGTGGATCTGGTGGTCAGTCATCCGGACCGGGAGCCGGCGCTGCGCGAAGCCGTCAGTGCCGACCCGGTGCTGTGCGCGCTGCCTCTGGTGACGACCCGACTCCTGGAGGCCGGTGATGACCTTCCCGCCGCACCGCCCGGCCGCGTCGAACGACGCAGAGGCCTGCGGGCCGAGACGGCCATCCTGTACACCTCGGGGACATCCGGACGGCCCAAGGGCTGCATCCTGACCAACGAGTACGTGCTCGGGGCGGGGGCCTGGTACCGGGACCTGGGCGGACTGCTGTCCTGGCATGCCGGCCGCGACCGCCTCCTCAACCCGCTGCCCGTGTTTCACATGAACTGCAGCATGGTGGCGTTCTCGGCGGTGTGCCAGACCGACAACTGCCTGGTCCTGCCCGACCGTTTTCACGCGGGTTCGTGGTGGGAGGACTGCGTGCGCTCGGGCGCCACGGCCATTCACTACCTGGGGATCATGCCGCCCGCACTGTTCAAGCAAGCTCCTGGGCCCTGGGAGCGCCAGCACCGCATCCGCTTCGCGCTGGGCGCCGGGTGCGACCCTACGCTGCATGCGGCCTTCGAGCAGCGCTTCGGCTTCCCCCTGGTGGAGGTCTGGGGGATGACGGAAACGGGGCGCTTCCTGCCCAATCACCTCGACCCGCGGCAGACCGAGACCCGCGCATTCGGGCGGGCGCGGGCCCCGCTGCAGGCCCGGGTGGTGGACGATGCGGACCAGGACGTGCCTGACGGCAGGCCCGGCGAGCTGCTGGTGCGCCACGAGGGGCCCGACCCGCGGCAAGGATTCTTCGCCGGTTACCTGGACGATGTGCAGGCCACGGAGCAGGCCTGGCGCGGTGGCTGGTTCCACACCGGTGATGTGGTCACCCGCGACACCACCGGCATGCTGTTCTTCGTCGACCGAAAGAAGGACATGGTGCGCCGCTCCGGTGAGAACATCTCCTCGGGCGAGGTGGAGGCCACGCTGGCGGTGCACCCGCTGGTGAACCGCGTGGCCGTGATGCCCGTGCCCGATGAGATGCGCGATGAGGAGGTGATGGCGGTGATCGTCCCGGCGCCGGGTTCTCATGTCAACGAAGCCGCGGCCCACGAGCTGGTCAGGTACTGCCTGAAGGAGCTGGCTTACTACAAGGCTCCTGGCTGGGTCGCCTTCCGCCAGGCCCTCCCGGTGACCCCGACCAACAAGATCCAGAAGAACCGCATCTTCGAGCCCGGCCAGGACCCCAGGGAGGGTGCGATCGACTGTCGTGCCCTGAAGAAGCGACCGACCGCGGGTTGAGCCATCCACCGCTGCGCAGTGCAACCCCAGACCCCAGGAAAAGACCATCGCATGATCGACTGGCACCCCGAAGACCCCGCCACCCTGGCGGACCCTTACGACGTGTTCACGCGCCTGCGCGACGAAGACCCGTGCCACTGGAGCCCACGCCTGAAGAGCTGGGTGCTCACGCGCTACGACGACGTGAAGGCCGTGTGCCTGGACAAGGAGCGGTTGTCGTCGGACCGGTTGCGCCCGTTCTTTGCCTCGCTGCCGTCGCCGGAAGCCGAGCGCATCGGCCAGATCATTCGCTACCTGTCGCAGTGGATGGTGTTCAAGGACCCGCCGGACCACACCCGGCTGCGCCGCCTGACCAGCCGCGTGTTCCACGCCAAGTCCATGCAGGCCATGCGGCCACAGGTGGCAGACATCGCCGACTGGCTGATGGACGGCATCGGCGAGCGCACCGAGTTCGACTTCATCACCGACTTCGCCGGCCCGCTGCCCTGTCTGGTGATCATGGCGCTGCTGGGCGTGGAGCGCTCGGAGCTCGCGCGCGTCAAGCGCATGAGCGACGACATGGCGCTGTTCATCGGCTCGTCGCGCACCTCGCCCGAGAAGTACGACACCGCCGAGGCCGCCACGCATGAGATGGCCGGCTTCTTCCGCGAGCTGATCGAGGACCGCCGCCGCACTCCGCGTGCCGATCTGATGAGCGAGTTGGTGCACCTGCGGGACGACGACGGTGACTGCCTGACCGATGACGAGCTGGTGGCCACCTGCATCCTGTTGTTGTTCGCCGGGCACGAGACGACAACGAACCACATCGCCAACGGCATGCTGGCGCTGATGCGCTTTCCGGACCAGATGGCGCTGCTGCGCGCTGACCCGGGCCTGGCCAACGACGCGGTGGAAGAACTGCTGCGCTACGACGGGCCCTCGGGCGCGCAGGTGCGCATCGTCAGCCAAACGCACGAGCTGCACGGCAAGACGCTGGAGGCCGGCCAGCGCGTGTTCATCATGCTCAACGCCGCCAACCGCGACCCGCGCGCCTACCCCGACCCGGATCGCGTGGACCTGCACCGCGACGGCCCGCCGCACCTGAGCTTCGGCTTTGGCATCCACATCTGCCTGGGCTTTCCGCTGGCGCGCACCGAGGGGCAGGTGGCCTTCCCGGCGCTGCTGGCACGCTACCGCGAGATCGAGCCCATGACCCTGTCGCCGACGTGGATCAATTCGCTCGTCTTTCGGGGAATGACCTCATTGCCGGTGCGCGTGCGGCACGCTTGAATGCGCTCTCCCTCCCGCGGACCCGATGACCGGACACACCACGTCAACCACACCCAGCCCTGAGGCTGGCGGCGCAGCGCTCGCCCAGGCCGAGCCTGTGCTGCGGGCCGAAGAGGTGTACCTGGGCTTCGGCGGCATCCAGGCGCTGGCCGGGGTGTCGCTGGACGTGAAGCCGGGTGAGATCACGGCCGTGATCGGCCCCAATGGCGCGGGCAAGACCAGCCTGTTCAACACCCTGTCGGGCTTCTATCGACCGCAGCGCGGGCGCGTGCTGCTGGAAGGGCGCGACCTCACGGGTGTCAGCGCCGACCGGCGCGCGGCGCTCGGCCTGGCGCGCACCTTCCAGAACGTGGCGCTGTTTCGCGGCATGTCGGTGCTGGACAACATCAAGCTCGGCGGCCACACGCGGCTGAACACCAACCCGCTGACGGCGCTGTGGTACCGCGGCCCGGCGCAGCGAGAGGAGGTGGCGCTGCGCCAGGAGATCGAGCGCGACGTGATCGATTTCCTGGAGATCGATCACATCCGCCATCTTCCCGTGGCCGGCCTGCCCTACGGGCTGCAAAAGCGCGTGGAACTGGCCCGGGCGCTGGCCATGCGGCCCAAGGTGCTGATGCTGGACGAGCCCGTGGCCGGCATGAACCGCGAGGAAACCGAAGACATGGCGCGCTTCATCCTGGACATCCAGGAAGAGCGTGGCATCACCGTGCTGCTGATCGAGCACGACATGGGCCTGGTGATGGACATCTCGCACCACGTGGTGGTGCTGAACTTCGGCCAGGTGATCGGCCAGGGCACGCCGGCGCAGGTGCGCACCAGCCCCGAGGTGGTGCGGGCCTACCTGGGTGATGAAGCTACGCGGAGGGTGGCCGCATGAGCGCCACCGCTCGGCCGCCCGAAGGTGGCGCTGCGCCTCCCTTGGGGAGGTGGTCACGCAGTGACCGGAGGGTCGTCAAGTGAACGCAGGTTTCGACTGGATCGCCCTGGCCGAGTTCTCGGCCATCGGGCTGTTGTCGGGCGGGCTGCTGGCGCTGATCGCCCTGGGCTTCGTGCTCATCTACAAGGGCACCGGGGTCATCAACTTCGCCATGGGCGAGTTCATGATGCTGGGCGCTTACTTCTTCTACACCGCCAACGTGATGTGGGGCTTGCCCATGTGGGTGGCGCTGCCGGCCACGCTGGCGGCGGTGGCCGGTTGTGCGGCGCTGGTGGAGCGCGCCATCCTGCGGCCGCTGGCCGGGCAGCCGGTGATCTCGGTGCTGATGGCCACCATCGGCCTGGCCAGCGCCCTGCACGGTGGCGTGGACGCCATCTGGGGCGGACGCAACTACGAGATGCCCACGCTGCTGCCGCGCCAGCCGCTGCTGATCGGCGACGTGCTGATCCCGGGCAAAGTGCTGTGGAGCTTCCTGCTCGCGGCCGTGGTCATCACCGCCTTCACGGTGTACTTCCGCCGCTCGCGCACCGGCGTGGCCATGCGCGCCGCCGCCAGTGACCCGGTCACCGCGTATGTGCTGGGCATCGACGTGCGCGCCATGCAGCGCCTGACCTGGATCTTCGCCGGCCTGGTGGGTGCCATCGCCGGCATCGTCGTGGCCTCGATGACCAGCCTGTCGCCGGCCCTCGGCAGCGCGGCGCTCACGGTGCTGGCCGTCATCATCCTGGGCGGGCTGGACAGCATTGCCGGGGCCATCGTGGCCGGCCTCATCGTGGGCCTGCTGGAAAGCCTGACGGCCGGCTACTTGGGCGGCAAGGTGCGCGACATCGTGCCCTATGTGGTGGTGCTGGTGATCCTGCTGATCCGCCCCTACGGCCTGTTCGGCACCCGGCAGATCGAAC